>PLAH01000034.1 GCA_003134045.1 Gammaproteobacteria bacterium | reverse complement strand
AGGCCAGGTGGATGACGCCGTCCGCTTGCGCCGCCCCGTTCTTGAGGCTGTCCTCATCCTCGATTGACCCGCGATAAACCTCGGCTCCCGTGGCCGCCAGGGCCGCCGCCTTGTCGTTTGAACGGCAGAGGCCGAGCACCTGATGGCCCGCCGCAATCAAGTCCTTGACGACGGCCGAACCGATGAATCCGGTAGCACCGGTAACGAATACACGCATGAGCAAGCTCTCCAGGTTTCGATGGAGACAAATCTCTACCTTGATTCTATTCTAGTAAAGTAGTGAGATTATCCCGGTATAAAAATTAACAGGATGGATGAGCGTGCCACGCCCGGGAACCTGCTCGGGACCACCTGCCTGAAGAACCGCCGACTAATTGGTCCTCGTGGGCAGTAAGAAGAAAATACAGAATAACTGTACAGTTAAACTGTATATATGCGATAGTGTGTCTATGGGTAGAGCTTTAGGAACAGCAACGGCTTCACGGCTGTCAGCTTTGGCAGGGGAACTCCGGGTTTCGATTGGCAAGCTGGTCCGGCGGGTCCGAGAGCAGGCGCATCCGGGGGATTTCACCTCTGCCCAGAAATCGGTCCTCCATCGGCTGGAGCGAGATGGCCCCGTAACCGTGTCGACGCTGGCGCGAGCCGAGAGTGTGCGACCGCAGTCCATGCGGATCACGGTTGCCAGCTTGGAGAAGATGGACCTGGTCAGCGGTGAGCAGGACCCGACCGATGGCCGGCAAACCTTCTTTTCCCTGACCGCTGCCTGTCGCGAGACTCTCAGGAGCAGTCGAGCGGCGCGAGAAGACTGGCTTGTACGTGCTTTGGAGGCGCAACTCGCACCGCACGAACGGGAACAGCTTGCAGCGACTATCGATTTACTCAATCGCCTCGCTGATTTCTAACCGGCAACGCTTCAAGGAGCACGCCATGGCACTCAGTGCCCTCGATCCGCAGACAGCCCTGATCATCATTGATTTGCAGAAGGGCATTGTGTCACTTCCGCTTGTGCATCCAGTTGCAGAGGTGGTCAAGAACGCCCGCGCTCTTGCGGATGCCTTCCGTGCTCACAGCCTGCCTGTGGTGCTCGTCAATGTCGCCGGTATGGCACCGGGGCGAACGGAGCAGGTCCGGCGGCTGCGAGATCTCCCCGCGGGATGGGCCGATCTCATCCCCGAGTTGAGCCGGCAACCGACAGATCACTGCATCACGAAGTACACGGCCGGGGCGTTCGCGAAGACGGGTCTCGAGGAGCATCTTCGAGGCCAGGGGGTCACGCAAGTGGTGCTGGCGGGCATCTCGACCAGCAGTGGCGTCGAGTCCACCGCGCGCCAGGCGTATGAGTTAGGGTTTCACGTCACGCTTGCGATCGACGCCATGACGGACGCGAGCATGGACCCCCACATCCATAGCCTCACCAAAATCTTCCCACGCCTAGGCGAGAGCGGCACGACCCAGGAAGTTCTGAACCTGCTGAACAGCACTCGAGCTTGAATTCGCGCAATTTACTGCAGGTCCACTTTTGAACTGAAAGGCAGGATTCACGATGGAATGGCTGCATTGCATCTCTTACTTCTTCGGCGGCGCTTTTCTCAGCAACGCGATTCCACACTTCGTGAGCGGGGCGATGGGTCGTCCTTTTCAAAGCCCCTTTGCCAAGCCACCGGGTCAGGGACTGTCTTCTTCGACCGTAAACGTGCTTTGGGGTGTTTTCAACTTCGCGGTTTCTTACATCCTGATCTGTCGGGTCGGAGAGTTCAGCTTGACCTCTACGACCTATGCGGCTGTCCTGGGACTGGGGTTTCTTCTTATGGGCTTGGTGAGCGCTCGCCACTTTGGACGCTTCCATGGCGGCAATTCCCCTGCGGAGTGAAGTGCCAAGTCCGGCTGAAGCCCATCGTGAATGCGACCGGCTCGATCCATCGATTTGGAAGATCGGTTCCGTTGCGGTGCTCGGTTCCTTTCTCGCTCAACTGGATGCCACCGTTGTCAATGTCTCTCTTTCCAGCCTTGCCGTAACGCTGCACAGCAGCCTGTCGGCGATTCAGTGGGTCACGAGCGGTTATCTTCTCGCGCTTGCGCTCATGCTGCCTTTGAGTGGATGGATGGTGGACCGCATCGGCGCCAAGGCTCTTTATCTCTGGTGCTTTTCCGCGTTCACACTCTCGTCGGCGCTCTGCGGACTTGCCTGGTCCGCGAACTCCTTGATCGGATTTCGCATCCTGCAAGGCATGAGCGCAGGTCCGCTCGCGCCGATGGCCCAGATGATGATGGCTCGCGCCGCCGGTAAGCGCATGGCCAGCGTTCTCGGCTTTGCCGCCATGCCCATTCTGCTTGCGCCACTTCTAGGACCGGTCATCGCCGGCGCCATCCTGCAGTTCGCCTCCTGGCGATGGCTCTTTCTGGTCAACCTGCCCGTCGGCGTATTGGCGCTCGTGCTCGCCGCTCTCCTTCTTCCCCACGATCGTGAAGAAGCGAGGCCGCGCGACCTCGACCTGGTTGGGTTGGCTCTGCTGTCTCCCGGTCTGGTGCTCTTCCTTTACGGGTCGGATCACATCCGCGATCGCATGGGCATTGTCTCTCTGGTCGGTTCCATTCTCCTGCTCGTTGCATTTTTTAGATGGACAACCGGAAAGAAGGACAAGGCCCTGATCGATCTGAGATTGTTCAAAGGCAAAGTCTTTTCGGCCTCTGCCGTCACACAATTCATGTCGAATGGAATCTCGTTCGCCGGCCAGATGCTGATTCCCATCTTTCTCATCCGCGTCGGGGGACGTTCTCCCAGCGCGACCGGTCTGCTGCTGGCTCCGCTCGGCCTGGGAATGATGTGCGGCTACCCGTTCGTCGGAACTTGGGTGAAATGGTTCGGCAACCGCAAGGTATCCGCCGGCGGAGCAACGTTGGCGCTTGCCGGCACGCTGCCCTTTATTTACATGGCTAACCATGGGCTTGTGATCGTTTTACTCGGCTGCGCCCTCTTTGTCCGAGGTGTGGGCCAGAGCGCCGTTGGCGTACCTTCCATCTCGGCCGCGTACTCCTCTGTAAAACGAGAAGATCTGCCGATGGCCACCACCACTCTGAACATCGTGATGCGCATCGGAGGACCCACTCTGACGACGATCTGCGCAACCTTTCTGGGGTGGAGATTGGGATCTGCGCCCGGCCATGAGGGGATGCTCGGCGCTTTTTCTGCGGCCTTTATTCTCCTATGCACCTTCCATGGCCTTTTGATTGCCGCAGCCGTGAGACTTCCTCTTTCGGTCGAGGGGAGCACAGGTCAAGTAGTATCCACAGTCCGCTAAATTCTCGTTGGGCCGCCCCCGAGTATCCCGCTTCGATGCGAGCGAGCGCGGATTTCTTCGTCCCAAGCGTTCTCCATCGCGTCGCTTGTTCCCGGTCGATCCAGATCGAGCAGCAATCTGACGAGTGCCAATCGTTGATGCCGCGGAAGCTCAACGATGTCCTTGGTGATTTCCTCGATACTGGCTGCCATGACGGTTGTCTCCGTAAAATGGTGCGCCCGGCGCGATTCGAACGCGCGACCTTTCGCTTCGGAGGCGAATACTCTATCCAGCTGAGCTACGGGCGCCTAGACGGGGGCAGGATAGTACCCGCCGCAGCCGGCTTGCGTCCAGCTCACCGGCTCGTGGAACGCAAAAGCGACAATTCCCGCCAATACGCCGGATTCCAATGGCGCCGGGCGGCCCCGGACGGCGATGGCAGGACGAACAAGCGGGTCGCGTCCGTCATTGCGGCAACCAGACCATAATCGACGGGATGGCCGACGAATTCGGCCGCCGCGCGCTTGCTGGTGAACGCCAGAATTCGCGGGCGAAACTCGGCGATCAATTCACGAAGCCGTTCCACGTCGAAATGCCGCTTCTCGAGCGCGCTGTCGCCGCCGAAGACATGCTTCGCGAGATCGGTCAATCCCAGGTTCCACTCGGTCACTCGAGCGTAGTCCTGCGGCCGCAGGGCCACGGGAGTCAAGCCGACCGCGAACAGCGTGGGCCAGAACGCGTTTCCGGGCCCGGCATAATAAGCGCCTGCGCGCGCCGAGACCGTCCCCGCGGCGGTACCGCAAAAGACGACATCCAGATCGTGTGCGAGGACATCGGGAAGAATGGTCACGCAGATTGTGGTGGCGACGCCGCACGCTTCACGCTCGTTCCTGGCGCGTGCAGCTCGCGGCTCTCAGCCCTCCGGAACTCCGTCGAAAAAATCCACGACGCCGCTTTGCAGCGAATACTCCGCGCCCACTACCAACAAACCATCGTTGCGAATGAGCTGCTCGATGATCTCCGAGCCGTGGCGCAGATGATTCACGGAGGCACGGATATTCGCGCGGACGGCCTGGTGAACCAGTTCATCCAAGTCATAGCGCAAATCGGTGGCCAGCAAATCCTCGACCGAAGGCCGCACCAGATCCACGATGGAGTGAAGATTTTTCGACTGATTTTCCTTGGGGCGCTGCAGCTGCTCCAACGTGGCGGCAATGGCGCCGCAATCCGAATGCCCCAACACGACGACCAGCCGGGTACCGAACTGTTCGGCGGCAAACTCGACGCTGCCGACTTGCGAGGGGGCAACGATGTTGCCGGCCACTCGGATGACGAACAGGTCGCCGAGCCCCTGATCGAAAACGATCTCGACCGGTACTCTCGAATCCGAACAGCCAAGGACGGCCGCGAAAGGTTCTTGGCCGGCCGTCAACTCGATGCGGCGGGCACGGCTGGGCAGGGTGTCGTGGCTTCGGACATCGGCGACGAAACGGCGATTTCCGTTGCGCAGCAGCTCGAGCCCTTCCAGAGCCGAGATCATCGGTAGTTCACTTTCAAGGCTGGGCGCCACATCCTATCTGCACGCCGCCATCTTAAAGGATTCCTCGACAGAAAACCCCCGAGGCGCCGACGCCGCCCGCCGGGCGTTGGGAGCCTCCCCGCGTGGCGCCCGTCTCAGCGACTCGGACTCTCGGCGGCGGCCGCGCAGCGCACGGTTGGCTCCCGGCTTCAGCGCGGCTCGATCAGCGGTTGGCGCTCAGCGCCAATTTGACGCCCACGAACACGAACAGGCTGCCCACCGCCCGATCGAACCACTTCTTGAAGGTGCCGACTCCGGCGAGCCGGCCGCTCAAACGCGCGGTCGACCATGCCACCAGCAGATTCCAGGAGGTACCGTTCAGATCGAAAATGGCGCCGAGAAAGAGCAGGGCCAGCGGCTTCGACGGCGCATCCGCCGCGACGAACTGCGGCAGGAACGCCAGGAAAAATAGCGCCACCTTGGGATTCAGCACGTTGGTCAGAAATCCCTGCAGAAACACGTTGCGCATCGATGCAGGCACGTATTCCTCGCCGGCCACGGCCGGCAGTCGAGATCGTGACGCCCGAAGCAACGAGATGCCCACGTACACGAGGTACGCAGCCCCCAACATCTTGACGACGGCAAAGGCGGTTGCGGATGCGGCCAGAATCGCGGAGAGCCCCAAAGAGGCCGCGAGTATGTGCACCAAGGTGCCCGCGCCAATACCCAGCGCGGCGATGGCACCGGCGCGCCAGCCCTGCATCCCGCTGCGGCCGATGATGTACAGCGTGTCGGGGCCGGGCGTGACGTTGAGGAGCAATCCCGAAACCACGAAGAGCCACAAATCATGAGTCCCGAACATCGCTACCTCCCGACGGCCTCGTGCCGCAATGACCGCAATGGGCGGTCGTGATACCAAAGACCCGCGGAGAAGGCGAGCCACCAGCAGGCCGCCAGCCCCGAGCCACCCGAGGAGATAAGCAAGGACCCGAACATCAGCACCCCGAACGTCGCCAGCATGCAGCCGAGGGTGATCGAAACGACGGATTGAAGCGTCAGCTCGCGGACCCAGAAACGCCTGACCAGGACGGCATAGCTCGCGGCCCCCAGACCCGCCGCGAGCGTCACCAGTAAGCGCAAGCCCGACATGCCGGGAAAGCCTCCAACATAGCGGCTGCCATACAGAGCCAGCATCGCGCTCAGCATCGAGAGCACCGCCGTCAGGACGACAAACAGCAGTTTTCGCGGCAGCGGCTGAGGCGTGCGCAAGGTCGCCGCGACCAGGGACGAATGCAGCGCGCCATAGACGCCGAAGGCCATTACCACCTCATGCGGCGGACTTGAGCGGCCGAGTACCGCAAGAACGGCGACCGCGCACAACAGCAACGAGAAATGCCGGCCATAGAAGAGGTGCCCCGTGTACATCGCGCGATCATTCTGCCCACGTTCGTCCGGCGAAAACAGCGCCGGCCGCTACAGACTCGCGGGCGGCTATTCCGTGAATCGCCAGGTATCGCTATACTGGTCGCGATCCCGGATCTTTTTTCATCGGTTTTCAGCGAGTTACCGTGTCCAAGCCCGAATCGTCAGATACCCAGTTCTTCAATTCCTTCAGTTTGGTACTCGGCATGCTCATCTTCGTCGCGATCGTCCTGTTCGCGGTGGCGCGCAACGTCGGCGAGGAGACCCAGAGCGAACACGTATTGCTCGACCCGCTGCATGTGAAACAGGTGCACGAGAACATCGTGCCGTTCGCGCATGAGGCCATTGCCGGGCAGGACAACAGCGCGCTGGCCGCGCTCTCCGCACCGAAGGGCGGCGCACCGGCCGCCGACGTGCCGACCACGGGCGAACAAGCGTTTACGAAGGTATGCTCGGCCTGTCACGGCACCGGCGTCAACGGCGCACCGAAGGTCGGCGACAAAGCGGCCTGGGGACCTCGTATCGCTCAGGGCAAGGACTTGCTGTATCAGCACGCGATTTCCGGCAAGGGCGCCATGCCGCCCAAAGGCGGGACGACCTGGCCCGATGCGACGATCCGCATGACCGTCGACTACATGGTGTCGCTCAACAAATAGGCCGATCGAGTGCCCGCAGCTGCACGGCTTCGGACACGTCGATTCTGCGAATGGACTGCTCGCCGGCCAAATCGGCGCAGGTGCGAGCCAAGCGGACGATCCGGTGGTAGGCGCGCGCAGATAGCCCGAGTCGCGAAATAGCCGTGCCGATCAACACTCGCGAATCGCGGCCGAGCGGACAGAACCGGGTCATGTCCGCGGGCGTCAGCCTCGAATTCAATGTTCCCTGGCGATTCAGCTGCACCTCATGCGCCGCCGCGACGCGGGCGGCGACCGTGGCCGAGGTCTCCACCGCCGCAGGTTTATCCGCCAGCAGATGTTCCACCGGCAGCGGCAATAACTCGATGTGGATGTCGATGCGGTCGATCAACGGTCCCGACAATCGGTTGCGATACCGGGCCACCTGCTCGGCCGTGCACCGGCAGCGCCCGCGCGCATCGCCTGCGTAGCCGCACGGGCAGGGATTCATCGCAGCGATCAGCTGAAACCGCGCCGGAAAGTCGTAGGAGCGTTTCGCGCGCGCCAGCACCACCACGCCACTCTCCAGAGGTTCGCGCAAGGCCTCGAGCGCGTTGCGGGCAAATTCCGGAAGCTCGTCGAGAAACAGAACCCCCAGATTGGCGAGCGACAGTTCGCCCGGCCGCAGCGCGCCCCCGCCAATCAATGCCGCCATGGTGGCCGTGTGCTGCGGACTACGGAACGGCCGGCCGCCGCCGAGACTCGGCCGTCGACCGGCGGCGGATTCCATGCTCGCCACCTCGAGCGCATCGCTCCGGTCGAGCGGCGGCAGCAATCCCGGCAGTCTTTGCGCCAGCAATGTCTTGCCGGCGCCCGGCGGGCCGATCATCAGCAATCCATGGCCGCCGGCGGCAGCGATCTCCAAGGCCCGCTTGGCGGCGAATTGACCGCGGACGTCCGCCAGATCGGGCGGCGGCGGGCGCGGCTCCAACGCGGCTGGGACCTGCGCAATCCGCAGCATCGCGCGACCCTTGAGGGCATCGCAGACCTGGGTCAGGTCGTCGGCCAGCTTGATGTTCGGGGTGCCGATGAGACCCGCTTCGAGCGCATTGGCGGCCGGCAGGATCAGCTCCCGGCCATCCCGGCACCCCGCCAACAGCGCCGGCACCAGTTTGGGTGTCTGCCGCAGCTCGCCGTTGAGGGCCAGTTCGCCATAGAATTCGCGGCCTTCCAACGCGTCGGGCGGCAACTGTTGGCTGGCTGCCAAGATACCGACAGCCATCGGCAAGTCGAAGCGCCCGCCCTCCTTGGGCAAATCGGCGGGCGACAAATTGACCGTGAGTCGGCCGGTGGGAAAGGCGAAGCCGGCCGTCAACAACGCCGACCTCACCCTCTCCCGGCTTTCGCGCACCACGGCCTCGGGCAGGCCCACCAGGAAGAAGGCCGGCAATCCCGCCCCCAGATGAACCTCGACGCGCACCAGGGGAGCGTTGAGTCCCGCCGGCGCCCGGCTGAGCACGGTGCTGAGGTGCACGGCCGCCCTATCGCGCCGGCCGGGGGCCGTGACCCATGTTTGATCGGGAGAACAACGTTAGAAAGGACCGTGAGCATCCGGACTCTGTCGTCGGCATGGTCGATTCCTTCGGACTTGTGGCCGCCACGTAGATATAGACGAGATTGCAGTGAAAGCTGCACGGCGGAATCTTGCGGCTTTGTCTCGATTCGCGATTCTCGTCGCGACGTTTGCCTCGTTGACTACAACCTTCCTGGAATTCGCGGGTTGCGATCGTCGCCCAGGCGCGCTTTGCAACTCAAAGTGACCGTGCAACAGCATTGCCACAATAAGTTCAAGCCCTTGTTAGGTTGGACCGATAGCTTTGAGGCGCAATGCGTCCGGCTCACATGCAGACGCACACTCCCGCTGCCGGGTCACGGGCGGGCAACAACACTTAGGGGATCTCCATATGATTAATGTTTCGCCTCTCCGAGGCACCGCGCCAGTGATGCGGCTATCCGTCGCCGTGAGCGCCGCGCTGCTTGGCTTGGCTGCGCACGCGCAACAGTTCACTCCCGGCGACCTGCTCGTCACGACCAGTACGTACGCGGGTAACGCGGGCACCGTGACCGTCGGCCAATCGCTGCCGGGCACGAACGCCACCACATCGAGCGTCGCCGTCGCGAACGGCAGTTATTCGCAGGTATTCAACAACGAGACTCCCGATGCGAGCTTTGGCGTCACCTCGCCGATCACCATCGAACAGTTGACGACCTCCGGCAGCCTGGTGAGCGACCTGGCAATTTCCGGCGCGGTAACGAGCTTCAGCTCCAAGTCCGAAATGGGGCTCAATTTATCCTCGGACGGCACCTCGGTGTCCTTCATGGGTTACGTCGCGCCGGTAAACACCCTGGACGTATCCAACTCGAACACTGCGGCCGTCAACGATCCGTCGAACCCGGTGACGTCGACGTACAACCGCGCGATCATCACGGTGAATGCGAATGGCACGTCGACGGTCACTCCGGTCACCGCCTACAGCGGCAACAACGGCCGCAATGCCGTGCTGTATGACGGCAACTACTACATGACGGGTAACGCCGGGAACAGCGGAAAACCGTCGCCGAACGGTACCGTTCTCGGCAATCTCAGCAACAACACGGGGGTGCAGACGATCGCCTTCGGCTCCTCCGGCGCGACCAACGTCGTCGGCGCGGTCAATGGCACCTTCGGGTCGACCACCGGTTACCAGCGCGGCTTTTCCGCATCGGCTTCCGACAAGACCGGCAAGGACGACAACTTCCGCGGCATGACGGTGTTCGACAATACATTGTTCGTGACGAAGGGCAGCGGCAGCAACGGCGTCAACTCGGTGTTCCAAGTCGGCGCTACGGGTTCGCTCGCGAATGGCGCGTTGGCACAGAACGCGGGGACGGCTCCCATATCGATTCTGTCGGGATTCCCCTCGACCGGGACCAACTCCCATCCGTTCGGTCTATTCTTTGCCAACGCATCGACGTTGTACGTAGCCGACGAGGGCGACGGCACGGCAGGCAACGAATTGAGCAGCGGCGGCGGCCTGGAGAAGTGGAGTCTGGCCCACGGAACCTGGAGCCTCGACTACACGCTCAAGTTAGGCCTCAGTCTGGGTCAGGGCTACACGGTCAGCGGCACGGTGACCGATTCGACGGGTTCGGTGACGCAAGCGACCGATGGCCTGCGTAACATGACGGGCGTGGTGAACGCCAATGGCACAGTAACCCTCTATGCCATCACCTCGACTACCGGCGGCCTGTCCGATCCTGGCGCAGACCCCAACAAGCTGGTCGCGATCACCGACACCCTGGCCGACACCACGCAAGCGCAGGCGTCGAGCGAGCAATTCTCCACCTTGCAGACGGCGGCCTACGGTCAAGTACTGCGCGGTGTGGATTTCGCGCCGGTACCGTTGCCTGCCACGGCATGGCTGATGTTGTCGGGGCTCGGCGGCCTCGGCGTGTGGAAGCGCCGCCGCAAATCGATCTAGCTCCTTCCGATCGGAAGGTAGGAGGAAAACCCCGGCTTTGCGCCGGGGTTTTTCGTTGAGGCCGTTGATTCAACACCGCGCCTCGCCGCTCGCGGACCTGCACGGCTGCTATTGCGGCGGCAGTTTCGCCTCGAGCTCCTTGAGGCGAGCTTCGAGGGCGGCCAGCGTCGCCTGCGTGCGCGCCAGCACGGCCGACTGCACGTCGAATTCCTGGCGGCTCACGAGATCGAGCTTACTGAGCTGCGCTTGCAGGACGGCTTTGAAGTTGCCCTCCAGATCGCGCCCGAAGCTGCGCACCGACTTAGGGAAGGCATCCGCCAAGCGCCGCGCAATGTCATCCAAACTGGTGGAGTTGAGCAAACCCATACGAACCTCCGCAAACTGATGAAAATCGCACCTTGATAACGCACCCTGGAGGTGTTTTCGCTCCAAAACAGGGCATCCAAACGATCCTCCGCCCTGCAAGTCGTTGATCTTGCGTATGACCGACGCTGGCATGGAAGCTGCATTATCAGGATCAATAGTACGCGTAAGCAGTGTCGGAGGCGGCTCGATTACAAGGCGCAAGCGGGGAAAAACGCATGAAGCTCATCACCGCAGTGATCAAGCCGTTCAAAGTAGATGAAGTTCGGCAGGCCGTGGCGGACATCGGCATCCAAGGGGTGACGGTGACCGAGGTTCACGGTTACGGACGCCAGCATGGGCATACCGAGATCTATCGCGGTGCCGAGTACAGCGTCGATTTTTTGCCCAAGGCAAAGATAGAACTCGCGGTAGACGATTCGATTGCGGAGCAGGTTATGGAGGCAGTTTGTAACGTGGCGAGGACCGGTAAGACAGGCGACGGCAAGGTGTGGGTGCTCGAACTCGAGGGAGCGCTGCGCGTCCGAACTGGCGAAACCGGGCCAGATGCCATTTGAATCAAGGGGTTACGATTAAATGTACGCGCTCGAACCATGGCACACAGGCGGGGATTTCAGAGGCCTCGCCCGCGATCGAGCGAGGTTGAAACTTCTGACGTTTTAGGAGCATCTCGCGCCGGCAAGCCAGCCAACTCCCCCGTCGGTGCGATATCCCGGCGGCGCGGGCCCTTCACAGGACCCGCGCCGTTTTTTATATACGCGCGACCGGCGCAAGACGCTCAAGCGGTTATACATCAGAAAATACTAATACTCCATGCTGTATCGCAGCAATCGATACTCGAGTCCGCTGCTAAACTGCTCAAACATTCGACACAGGAGTTCTTTCGCATGAAAATGGTCGTAGCCATCATCAAACCGTTCAAACTCGATGATGTGCGTTCCGCGCTGGCGGAAGTCGGCGTGCAGGGCATTACCGTGACAGAGGTCAAGGGTTTTGGGCGCCAGAAAGGTCACACTGAGCTGTATCGAGGAGCGGAATACGTCGTCGATTTCCTGCCGAAGGTAAAACTCGAGCTGGCGGTCGACGATGACCAAGTGGATCGAGTCGTGGAAGCCATCATTGAAACAGCGCGGACAGGTAAAATCGGCGACGGCAAAATATTCGTCTCGGAGCTTGGCCAAGCCTTGCGTATTCGAACCGGCGAGGCGGGTTCACGCGCTCTTTAGTTCTCACCTCGAGGATCGGACTATGAAACGCGTTCTCCTGTGCGCGGCATTGCTGGCCTGGTCGGGAATGGCCGCCGCCGTCGTGTACAAATGGACCGACGCACAGGGCAAGATTCAATACGGCGACCGCCCGCCCGACGGTGTGCACGCGCAAATCGTCGAAATGCCGGGAAACCACGCGGCGCGATCGACAACCTCGAGCGTGCCCGACTCATCCACGCCCAACGCCCAGAATCCCAAACCCGCCGCCCCGCGCGATCCGGCTGCGCAAGACGATGCCAAGAAGGCCGTCGATGACGACGTGGCTCAAACACGCGAGAAACAGTGCGCCGATGCACAGGACCGCTACAAGAGGTTGATCGAGGGGCGCAAGCTCTACAAGACAGGCCCGGACGGCGAACGTCAGTACCTGACCTCTGAAGAGATCGATTCGGAACGGGTCAACGCGAAGCGCGACGTAGATTCCATCTGCAACAGCCCGACCTAGACATCTCGGCACCGAGATGCTGACCGGTTCGAGCCCTGGCGATACCCCACAGCCGGTCAATTTCACTGTGCCGAGGCAACGCAACGCTCTTTGCCGCGCGGCGCGCAAAGCCTTAAGCTTCCGCGCTCCACGGGAATCACAACGGAATCGCGTATGCAAACTGGCTTCGTCGGATTGGGTGCCATGGGCGCGCACATGGCGCGTAATCTGCATCGCGCGGGGTACCTCACCGGCGTATGGAATCGCACTGCCGACAAGGCCGTCGCCCTGGCGAACGAACTCAAGTGCCACGCGTTCAGCAGTCTCGAAGAGCTGGCCGGGAACTGCGAGGCGGTCGTCATCTGCGTCTCCGCCGACGACGATGTGCGCGCCGTGGTGGCCGGTCTCGAACCGGGCCTCACGCCCAACATGATCGTGATGGACGCGTCTACCGTTGGTTCCGCAACCGCACGCGACATGCATGAGCAGCTCGCCGCCCTTGGCGTGGGGTTTCTCGATTGTCCGGTGAGCGGCGGCGTCGAGGGCGCCCGTAACGCAACCCTCGCCATCATGGCGGGAGGCGACGAATCGGTGTTCGCTCGAGCCTTGCCCATCCTGGAGAAAATGGGCAAGACCCACACCTACTTCGGCGGGAGCGGTGCCGGCCAGGCGGCCAAGGCCACCAATCAGATCATGTGTGCCGGCATCATCCAAGCCGTCGGCGAGGCCATGGCATTCGCGCGCGCGGAAGGCCTGCCGCTCGATCGGTTGATCGATACGCTGGGAAAAGGCGCAGGCAGCAGCTGGTACTTCGTCAATCGCGCGCCATTCATGGCGGCCAACAAGTTTCCGGCGGGCTTTCGAGTTCGTCTGCACGACAAGGATCTGCGCATCTGCCGCGACATGGCCTCGAAGCGTGGCGCGGTGCTGCCGGTCGTGGAATCCACCCTGCAGGAATACGAGAAACTCATCGCCGAAGGTTTCGGCGATGAAGACATATCGGCCATCTACCGTTTGAAGTCGGCGCTGTTTCCGGACTCATCGTCCGAGCCGACATGAGCGCGGCGGCGTTGCGGATAGCGACGCGCAAGAGTCCCCTGGCGCTATGGCAGGCCGAACACGTCTCCGCCCTTCTGCGGCACGCCCATCCGGACCTTAACGTCGAATTGGTGCCGCTGTCGACCAAGGGCGATCGCATTCAAGATCGAAGCTTGGCGGCAATCGGCGGCAAGGGCCTGTTCATCAAAGAGCTGGAGACAGCTCTCGAAGACCGGCGCGCCGATATCGCCGTGCATTCGATGAAGGACGTGCCGGGAGAGCTGCCCGAGGGTCTGTGCATTGCCGCCGTGCTGCCGCGCGCCGATGCGCGCGATGCGTTGCTGGCACCCGACGCGAAGTCCCTGAACGATCTGCCGCGGGGCGCGCGGGTCGGCACATCGAGCCTGCGACGACAGGCGCAATTACTGGCGGCGCGGCCGGACCTCAAGATCGAGGGGCTGCGCGGCAATGTCGACACGCGCTTGAGAAGGCTCGACAACGGCGAATTGGACGCGATCATTCTCGCCTGCGCCGGCCTCATCCGGATGGGCTGGGAATCCCGCATCGGCGCGCGTCTCGAACCCAGCCTCTGCCTTCCCGCCGTGGCGCAGGGCATCATCGGGATCGAGTGCCGCAGCGCCGATGCGCGGGTGCGCTTGCTGCTCGGCGCGTTGAATCATGCGCCGACTCGACTCGTAATGGACGCCGAGCGCGCCTTCGCCGGGCGGCTCGGCGGCAGCTGTCAGTCGCCGATCGCCGCGCATGCCACGCTGCATCGGGAGCACATGACGCTGGATGGTCTGGTGGCGGAGCCTGACGGCTCGCGGCTGTTGCGCGACTGCATCGCGGGCAGCAGCGAGGATGCTCGCGGGCTGGGCGAACGGCTCGCGGATCGCGTGCTGGCGGCGGGTGCGGGTGCGCTGCTCGAGCGGCTGCGCAACGACTGAGCATGTCCGCGCTCGACGGCGTCGCGGTCCTGGTCACTCGACCCCAGCGGCAGGCCGCGCCGTTGTGCCGCTTGCTCGAGGCGCAGGGCGCGACCGTCATTCGTGTGCCCGTCCTGCAAATCGAACCCACGGACGATCCGCAACTCAGCGCTCGCGTGGGTCCCGTCGAGGCGTTCGACCTCGTCGTCTTCACCAGCGCAAATGCCGTGAGATTCGGCGTCCGGCTGCTCGGCGAGCAGCGCGAATTGAACCTCGCCGCCATCGGCCCCGCCACGGCCGCCGCCCTCCGAGAGGCCGGGTTCCCAGCGACCGCGCTGCCCACGCTCGGTTTCGACTCCGATAACTTGCTCCTGCATCCCGCATTGCGGCAGGGCGCCGGCCGGCGGGTGTTGATCGTCAAAGGAACCTTGGGCCGGGACCTGCTGCGCGAACGGCTGGTTGAGCGCGGCGCAGAGGTCGTCGTCGCCGAGGTGTATGCGCGCGCACGCGCGCCACGCCCGCCCGCCGAGGTGGCGGCGCTCGCGGCGAGCTTGGCCGCCGGCGCGATCGATGTGATTACCGTGACCAGCGTCGACATCGCGGACGGTTTGCTGCAGCTGGCAACGCCCGCCATGCGGCGCGACCTCGACCGCGTGGCCTGGGTGGTACCGAGTGCGCGCGTGGCTGCGGCCTTGCGCGAGCGAGGCGTGACGGCCCCGCTGCTCACGGCGGACTCTGCGCAGGATCAGGACTTGGTCGCAGCCGTCGTCCGCTGGCGCTCGAGCGTATCCGGTGCGTAATCGAAGGAGTCGAAGTACAGGCGCTCATCGGCGGCGCCGCGTTCTCTGAAATCCCGCCGCAGCGCCGTGATCATGGCCGGGGGTCCGCTGGCGTAGACATCGAAGGGATCGAGCGTCGCGAAGTCATTCAGGACCGCCTCGTGTACCCAGCCGCGCCGGCCGCTCCAGGCGGCGCCGGGCTCCGACAGCACCGGCACGTAGCGAAAGTTGGCCGCGCGGCGGGAGAAATCCTCGAGCTCTGTATGAGCGTAGAGGTCGCGCTCGCTGCGCACGCCCCAATACAAGATCATGTCCCTGCGCAGACCGTTATCGAGGACATGTCTCACGATGCTCTTGAGCGGCGCCAATCCCGTGCCGCCGCCCACCAGCAACATGGGCGCGCCGGCGTTCTGCCGATAGACGAAGCGTCCCAGCGGACCTTCGATGCGGAGCAGGCTGCTGCGGGTGCGTTCGGCAAACAATTCCTCGGTCAATTCGCCGCCGGGCACGCGTCTCACGTGCAGTTCGAGCGGGCGGGAGTCATGCGGCGGCGAGGCGATGGAAAAACTGCGGCGGCGTCCTCCGGACAAGAGAATGTCGATGTACTGGCCGGGCTCGAAACGAAACGGCTCCGCGGCGGGAAGGCGCAGGTAGACGCCCAGCACATCGTGCGACAGCCGTTCCGTACGGTCGATGCGGCTCGGCAGGCGCTTGATGATGGCATCCTCGGGTGTACTGACCTCGACGGTGTCGATCACCAGATCGGTCCGGGCACGCGCCTGGCACAGCAGGATCAAACCCTCCGCCACCTCCGCGTCGGATAGTCCAAGCGGCCGCCCGTTCGGATAGTGCACCATCCCCCCGAGCAGGCGAGCCCGACAGGCGCCGCAATTTCCGCCCTTGCAGCTGTGCGGCAGATTGAGCCCGGCATCCAGCGCCGCATCGAGTACCGGCTGGTCCGGCGCGACGCTGAAACTACGGGTGGATTTGGCTAGACTCACGCGCATGGGTTTCCTCTGAGCACTCGAGTATGCACTCGGTCTCGATCGTCGGCTGCGGCTACACCGGATCGCGGGTCGCGGCGCTCTTCCCGGCGCGTCGACAATCGACGCATGCTCGAGGAACTCGGCGTAGCGATCGCCTATGGCGATCTCGATGCGGGCATTCGCGCGAGTCTATGACGGTGCGTGCGCCGAATCTCACGGTTGGCTGCGCTTGCTGTCCAACCATTCGCCGATCGGCTCCCACTGCTTCCAGTCCGGAGAGGCCAGGTATTCGGGTAGTTCGAGCACGCCCATGCCGCGGGCATAGGCGCGGACGTAGTTCTGCGCCTCGCGCAGCGCGCCCAGATAAGGAACTTTCAATTTGGACAAATACTCATCCAGTTCCTCGTAAATCAACGTGTACTCGCGAACCCGGTTCGCCACCAAGCCTAAGCGCGCCTGCCTGCGCGACACTTTGCCGATTTCGAGCAGTTCCGCCATGAAATGCGCACAGGCCTTCATATCGATGCTGGACGGAAGCACGGGAACGATGATGGTCTCGGCGCGCCGCACCAGCTCGTTCAGTTCCGTGCCATGGACGCGAGCCGGGGCGTCGATCACCAGAATCTCGGTCGAGCGCGCAACGCTTCGCAATCCCTCGTCGAAGGCCGCAACCCCCGTGATCGGCGGCAGATCCGCCGGCCGTTGCGCCAGCCAGTCGAGGCTGGATCGCTGTCGGTCATAGTCCGCGATACAGACCTGATGCCCGTTCCTCGCGAAAAAAACTGCAATATTGGTCGCTATCGTGCTCTTGCCGCAGCCGCCTTTCGCATTCAAAACCATTACATGGCGCATGCATCCCCGACTGTTGTTATTTTCAATAAGGTAGAACTCGCGTGCGCGAAGCGCAACCCCCTCCGCCTGAAATGATCCGGTGTCCACGGAGTGATATGCTTCGCTGATGCGCATCGAGTTTTTGAAGATGCAGGGTCTCGGCAACGATTTCTTGGTATTCGATGCCCCTGCTGCCGCGGATGATCACCTCGATTCGAACACGTTTCGTGCGCTCGGCGACCGGCATACGGGAGTCGGATTCGACCAAGCGCTGATGCTCGCGGCACCGCGCGACCGGGCGCATCGTGTCTTCTATCGCGTCTTCAATTCCGACGGCAGCGAGGTCGAACAGTGCGGCAACGGCGCACGTTGCATCGCCGCCCTGATGTTCCAGAGACAGCCGGAACTCGGACGCGAATTGACGATGGAGAGCATGGGGGGAGTCGTCCGCGCCCGCGTTCGCGCCGACGGCCTGGTCTCGGTGGCCATGGGCACACCGAACTTCGATCCCCGTGCGCTTCCCATGGCTGCGCCGGCCGAACTGGCCGCGTACTCCCTCGACGTGCACGGCACCGCCATCGAGTTCGGTGCGGTGTCGATGGGCAACCCGCATGTGGTGCTGCGCGTCTCCGACGTGAAAACCGCGCCGGTCGAGCGCTTTGGGCCTACTATCGAACATCATCCATGGTTTGCGAAACGCACCAACGTGGGTTTCATGCAAATCGTGGATCGCGGCCACATTCGCCTGCGCGTCCATGAGCGCGGCGCCGGCGAAACGCTGGCGTGCGGCACGGGTGCATGCGCGGCGATGGCGGTTGGGCGCAGACGCGGATGGTTGGATGCAGAGGTCCGGGTGGATCTGCCGGGAGGAACCGCGTTCGTCTCCTGGGCGGGGCCCGGACAGGAGTTGTGGCTGACGGGGCCGGCGACGACGGTTTTCACCGGATCGATCGATATTTAATCAGATGCACGGAGATCAACAATGACAACGAGTCAGGCACGCGGTATCAAACACGAAGGTCTCAACGACTCGAGCGTCGCGGAATACCTGCAGACCTACCCGGACTTCTTCGAGCGCAACGGTCCCCTGCTCACGAAATTGCGCCTTCCTCATCTGCGCGACGCCGGAGCCACCGTGAGCCTGGTGGAACGCCAGGTGGAGGTTCTGCGCGAGCGCAATCAGTCCCTCGAACGCAAATTGAAGGAACTGGTGGATGTCGCCCGCGCCAACGACACGCTCGCCGATCGTATTCATCGATTGAGCCAGCGGCTGATCCGGGCGCACAGTCTCCTGGAGACCATCAACGCGGTGGAGACCTCCTTGCGTGAGGACTTCGATGCCATGCATTCCGTGCTGGTGTTGTTTCTCGAGGAAGCTCGGCCGCTGGAAGCAGCGGCCGGCAGGTTTCTGCGCGTCGACGATCCGGCCGGCACCGACATCAAGACCTTCGAGTCGTTGTTAGCGGCCGGCAAGCCGCGTTGCGGACAGATCCGCGACTCGCAGCGGGATTATCTGTTCGGCGAGGATTCCATCGAAATCGGCTCGGTGGCGCTGACCCCCTTGGGACCCAAGGGGGCATTGGGCATACTCGCCATCGGCGCGAGCGACGCGGAGCGGTTTCATCCCGCGATGAGCACGGAATTCCTGTCGCGCATCGGCGAACTCGTCACCTACGCGCTGGCTCGCTGAAGCACGCCGGGTCTCGTGGGCTCCGAACAACGGGCGTGGATCGAGCGATTCATCGCTCACTTGACGCACGAGCGGCGCATGAGTCTGCACACGGCAGACGCTTACCGGCGCGATTTGCGGTCGCTCGAGGGGTTCTGCGGGCGGCGTGCACTCCATGCATGGCATGATCTCGACGGCGCACACGTGCGCACGTTTGCCGCAACGGAGCACGCAGGGGGCCTCGCGCCTCGCAGCATTCAAAGGCGTCTGTCGGCGGTACGCTCCTTCTACGAATTCCTGATACGCGAGGGCTGTTGCCCGCGCAATCCGGCACTCGACGTGCGCGCGCCCAAAACGAAGAGGCGCCTGCCGGCCACTCTCGATGCCGATCAGATGGGGCGTCTTCTCGAGTTTCGGGTCGACGACACCTTGTCGATGCGCGACAAGGCCATCATGGAGCTGTTCTACTCGTCGGGCCTGCGTTTGAGCGAACTCGTGGGCTTGGATCTCGGCGCTCTCGATCTCAAGGACCGCACGGTGCGGGTCGACGGCAAGGGCCGCAAAACGCGGATTCTGCCCATCGGCCGCTTCGCGGTCGCGGCGCTGCAGCGGTGGCTGGCCGAAAGAGCCGGCCTGCCGACCCGGGACGACGCGATCTTCATAAGCCGCAGCGGACGGCGCCTCACGCCGCGCGCGGTGCAATTGCGAGTCGATACCTGGGCGCGACGCACGGGATTGCCCGTGCATGTTCATCCGCACATGTTCCGTCATTCGTTCGCCAGCCATCTGTTGGAATCGAGTACCGATCTGCGCGGCGTGCAGGAATTGCTCGGCCACGCGGATATCGGCACGACGCAGATCTATACTCATCTTGACTTTCAACACCTGGCCAAGGTCTACGACGCCGCGCACCCACGCGCACGACGGCGCCAACGCGACGCTTGAAAGGCCCCTCATCGACCCCATGACGTGATCCAATGAATCACGATCCAGAGCGCATCTATGGGACCACCATCCTTGCCGTGCGGCGCAATGGCAAGGTAGCCGTCGGCGGCGACGGCCAGGTCACGCTCGGGCAGAGCGTGATGAAGGGCAACGCAAAGAAGGTCCGCAGGCTCTACGGCGGCAAGGTGCTCGCGGGCTTTGCGGGCGGCACGGCCGATGCCTTTACCCTGTTCGAGCGCTTCGAAGGCAAGCTCGAAAAGTTCGGCAATCTGACGCGCGCCGCGATCGAGCTGGCCAAGGACTGGCGCAGCGACCGCAGTCTGCGCCGGCTCGAAGCGCTGCTCTGCGTTGCCGACGCCGAGAGTTCCTACGTGATATCCGGCAACGGCGACGTGATCGAGCCGGAACATGATTTGATCGCCATCGGCTCCGGGGGCAGTTACGCGCAGGCGGCGGCGCTCGCCTTCATGCAGGGAACCGAACTGTCCGCACGCGACATCGTCGAGCGATCGCTCAACATCGCCGCGGATATCTGCATCTACACGAACCGCAACCTCACGATCGAGGAACTGTAGACTCCATGTCGCAGATGACGCCCCGTGAAATCGTCGAGGAGCTGGACAAGCACATCGTCGGGCAGAAGGCGGCAAAGCGTGCCGTTGCGATCGCTCTGCGCAACCGCTGGCGGCGCCAGCAGGTGGCGGAGAACCTGCGTCCCGAAATCACTCCCAAGAACATTTTGATGATCGGCCCCACCGGCGTGGGCAAGACCGAAATCGCCCGGCGCCTGGCGCGGCTCGCCAAGGCTCCGTTCATCAAGGTCGAGGCCACGAAGTTCACCGAAGTAGGCTATGTTGGCCGCGAAGTGGATTCGATCGTCCGCGATCTTGTAGAGATATCCGTCAAAATGACGCGGGAAGAAGAAATGGCGAAGGTGCGCCACCGCGCCGCAGACGCGGCCGAGGAACGGGTGCTCGACGCGCTGTTGCCGCGTGCTCAGGCGGGGTTCACCGGCGATGCGGCTCCGCGCGACAACGATACCCGGCAACGCTTCCGAAAGATGTTGCGGGAGAAGGAACTGGACGACCGCGAAATCGAAATCGAAGTCCGCGCGCTGCCGGTCGGCGTGGAGATCATGGCGCCCCCCGGCATGGAAGAAATGACCCAGCAATTGCAGGGAATGTTTCAGAATTTGGGCTCCGGCCGCAGCAAGCCGCGCAAACTCAAGATCAAGGACGCGCTCAAGCTCCTGGTGGATGAAGAGGCGGCGAAAATGATCAACGAAGAGGAACTCAAGGCGCGCGCGGTCGAGAATGCCGAACAGAACGGCATCGTGTTCATCGACGAGATCGACAAGATTGCCCGCCGCCAGGAAACCACGGGAGCCGATGTGTCGCGCGAGGGTGTGCAGCGCGATCTCTTGCCGTTGGTGGAGGGTTGTACCGTCAATACCAAGTACGGCACCGTGAAGACCGACCATGTGCTGTTCATTGCCTCGGGCGCGTTTCACATGTCGAAGCCGTCGGATCTGATCCCCGAACTGCAGGGGCGCCTGCCGATACGGGTGGAACTGGAACCCCTGGTGGTGCAGGACTTCGTGCGGATTCTGACGGAACCGGACGCTTCGCTATGCCGGCAATACACGGCGCTGCTCGCGACCGAAGGAGTCGATCTGCAATTCGACCCATCCGGTGTGCAGCGGCTGGCCGAGGTTGCATTCGAAGTCAACGAGCGGACCGAGAACATCGGCGCCCGCCGCCTGCACACGGTCATGGAACGACTGCTCGAGTCGGTCTCGTTCGACGCATCCGATCGCAACGGCAGCCACGTGCTCGTCGATCGAGCCTACGTCGAGGGCAATCTCGGCGAGCTGGTCCGCGATCAGGATCTCTCCCGGTACATCTTGTAGGTCGACTCGCGTGCCGCAACCCGTCGACATCAAGATACGCACCGAATCGCGGATTCTCGACGTGAGTTTCGACGACGGGACGCGCTACGAACTGCCCTTCGAATATCTGCGTGTGTTTTCTCCCTCCGCGGAGGTCAAGGGACACGGCGGCGGCGAGGGCATCCTGCAAAGCGGCAAGGAAAACATCGGCATCACCGGCGTGGAGCCGATCGGCAACTACGCCCTCAGGCTGTCGTTCGACGATGGGCATAATACGGGCCTGTACTCCTGGACCCTGCTCCACGAACTGGGACGGGATCAGCGGGCCAACTGGTCTCGCTATCTCGAACGATGCGCCGCGGCAGGCATCGCGCGGCCGGCAGCGGCCGGAGCGGCGCCCGGCAAGGAACCTGGCGGCTGAAGGCCACCGCGCCCGCTCAAGGTGGGATCGCTCCAGTCGGCTACAATGCCGCATCACTCCCAAGGAGCACGATGAGCAACTCCAACCGCACCGATTTTGGATTCGAAAAGGTCGCCTGGGCCGATAAGGCCAAGCGCGTGCGGTCGGTGTTCGCCTCGGTGGCGGGCAAGTACGACATCATGAACGATCTGATGTCGCTCGGCGTACATCGGTTGTGGAAGCAATTCACCCTGTCCCTGACCGGTTTGCGGCCCGGACAGAGGGCATTGGACGTCGCCGGCGGCACCGGCGACCTGGCGCTCGGCATGCTGCGGCAGGTGGGCAAGGAGGGTCGGGTGGTGCTCTCCGACATCAATCCCCCCATGCTGGCCGTGGGCCGCGATCGACTGCTCGATCGGGGATTCGCCGGCAATGTCGAATGCCTGGTCGCCGACGCGGAATCCCTGCCGTTCGAAGACGACTCGTTCCATTGCGTGACCATCGGGTTTGGATTGCGCAATGTGACGGACAAGGCCGCGGCACTGCGCTCGATGTACCGCGTTCTGAAACCCGGCGGTCAATTGCTGGTGCTCGAGTTCTCGACGCCGGTGGCGCCTGGCCTGAAGCCGCTGTACGACGCGTATTCGTTCAATGTGCTGCCGCTGCTGGGACGCCTCGTCGCCGGGGATGCGGCGAGCTACCGTTACCTGGCGGAGTCCATTCGCATGCACCCCAATCAAGAAACCCTGCTGGAAATGCTGCGCAGCGCCGGCTTCGGCGAGACCCGGTATCACAATTTGAGCGGCGGGATCGTCGCTCTGCACCGCGGCTACAAAATCTGACATGGCTGCCACCCCTCTATGGCTCGCCGCCTGCGAAGCATTGATGAACCGCGGCATCGAGGCGTCGGCGCAGGCGGGCGCGGTCGCGCGCCGTCTGCATGCCACCGCCTTGCGCGTGGAAATCGAGGGTTTATCCCCCATTCGCGCGAGCGTAGCCCACGGTCGACTGGCGCTGACGGCGGCGCCTGAGCCGGCCGGCAACGCGAACGCCGCGCGCGAGGATGCAACCATCGCGGGGTCGCCGTTCGCGCTGCTGCAGCTGGCGCGGGGCGGTTCCGATCGTCACGCCGCGCAGCGGCCGGCGCAGATCCGAGGCGATGCCGAGGTGGCCAACTCGTATCGGCAGCTCATCGCCCTGGCGCGGCCGGATCTGGAAGAGGAGCTGTCGAGAATCGTCGGCGACTTGCCGGCCCGGCGTCTGTCGCAGCTCGCGCAGCAGACTGTCGCCTGGGCGCGCAAGGCGCGCCGCACCGCGGGCGAGAACGTCGCCGAGTATCTGCAGGAGGAAAGCCGAGATCTGGTCAGCAAGCCGGAACTGGATGAGTTTTTGCAGGGGGTCGACGCACTGCGCGAGACCGCCGACCGAGTGGAAGCGCGGCTCGCGCGGCTCGAGCAGCGCTCGAAAGGTCCGCTCTGATGCGGCTACGGGTCGCGGGGCGGCTGCTGCAGATCCAGCGCGCGTTGGTGAGGCATGGCCTGGACGACTTCATACGCGCCACCCATCTGTACCGGCCGTTTCGCTTCCTGTTCTATCTGTCCCCATGGACCTGGTTCCAGCGCAGCGCCGGCGTGACCCGCGGCGAGCGCCTGCGGCTCGCGCTCGAGGAGCTGGGACCCATCTTCATCAAGTTCGGCCAGGCGTTGTCCACGCGGCGCGATTTGATACCCGTCGATATCGCAGACGAATTGGCCAAGCTCCAGGATCGTGTGCCGCCCTTTGCCGGCGAACTGGCCGTTGCCGCCATCGAACGCGCGTTGGGCGCCAGCCTCGACGATGTTTTCTCGAGCTTCGACTCCACCCCGCTCGCCGCGGCCTCCATCGCGCAGGTCCATGCGGCGACGCTCAGAACCGGCCAGGATGTGGTCGTCAAAGTACTCCGGCCGGGGATGCACGAGGTGATCGACCTGGACCTCGAGGTCCTCGGCACGCTCGCGAAGCTGGCCGATGAATATTGGCAGGACGCCCGACGGCTGCGGCCGATCGAGGTGGTCGGCGAGTACCGCAAGACCATCTTTGACGAGCTGGACCTCATGCGCGAAGCCGCCAACGCCGCGCAGCTGAAGCGCAACTTCGCCGGCTCGTCCCTGCTGTATGTGCCGGAGGTGTACTGGGATTACTGCCGCGTCAACGTCATGGTCATGGAGCGCATTCACGGCATCATCATCAGCAGAATGGACGAACTGCGGGCACGCGGCGCGAACTTCGCCAAGCTCGCACAGAACGGCGTCGAGATTTTCTTCACCCAAGTGTTCCGGCACAATTTCTTTCACGCCGACATGCACCCCGGCAACATTTTCGTCCAACTGGAGGACCCTGAGAATCCGCGTTACGCCGCGATCGACTTCGGCATCGTTGGCACGTTGCAGCCGCGCGACCAGCACTATCTGGCGGAGAACTTCCTGGCGTTCTTCGACCGCGACTACGCGCGGGTCGCCGCATTGCACGTGGAGTCCGGCTGGGTTCCCGCGGGAACCCGCGTCGATGAACTCGAATCGGCGGTCCGCACGGTCTGCGAACCCATCTTCAACAAACCGCTGAAGGAGATTTCATTCGCGCAGGTGCTGCTGCGGCTGTTCGAAGCGGCGCGCCGTTTCGACATGCACGTGCAGCCGCAGCTGATCCTATTGCAGAAAACCCTGCTCAATATCGAAGGACTGGGTCGAGAGCTGTATCCGGAGCTCGACCTCTGGAAGACGGCGCAACCCATACTGCGCACGTGGATGCGCGAGCGGATGAGCCCGCTCGCCGTATTGCGCCGAGTGCGCATGCAGCTTCCGGACACGGTCGAGGCATTGAAACAGGTTCCCCAACTGTTTCAGACCGCGGTACGCGAGGCCGCGGAAGGCCGCCTGCGATTTCGCGTGGCAAACGACGACGTGGCGCAGCTGCGCGACGAATTGCGGCGCGCCGGAAGCCGCCGCGACACGGCGATCGCCGCGGCGGTTCTGTGGCTGTCCGGATTGATCTGGTCGGCGGTATTCGTTTCCTACCAATGGTTCGGCTGGATCCAGATGTGCGCGGCCATCGGTCTCGCCATCCGTCACCGCTCGACGAGGTGGCAGCGCGGGTGAGGATACCGATCGAAACTTCGACCAGTTATCGGGGCCGAAACTCACGCCCCAATTGGTTGGCGCTCCTGGTGTTTCTCGCCTTGGCGCTGTCCGCCGGCGCGGTGGGCGCCGGATTTTCGCCGGCTTTCTCCCCGGCCAGCGCCGCGTGGTATGGCTCGCTGGCGAAGCCGTCGTGGACTCCGCCCGACCGCTCGCTAGCCCCGGTATGGATGGCGCTTTATGCGACGATGGGAACGTCCGCTTGGCTGATATGGCGGGAGCGATACCACCGCGGCCGGAACTTGGCGCTGGTCGCTTACGCCGTGCAGCTGCTATTGAATGCCGCCTGGGCGCCTCTTTTCTTCGGCCGGCGGGACATCGGCGCGGGCTTGCTCGCGATCGTCGCACTGTGGCTCGCGGTGGCGTGGACCATCCGGGAGTTCGCCGCCGTGCGCGCCTCGGCGGCATGGCTCATGGTGCCGTATCTCGGCTGGCTCAGTTTCACGCTGGCCCTGAATCTGTACCTCTGGCGGCAGAACCCGTGACGTTGTCGGCCGGGACCGACGGCGGCTCACGCCTGACGCCGCTCGCGCCCGCTGCGGCATCCGGCACACTGTCGAACTTCGCGTCCTCACCGGTTCGTTCACCCGCCCCAGGATTCCGTTGACCGTTCTGCACGTCAAGCACCGCACCGAGTATCGATATCAGTCGCCCGTGATCCTGGGTCAGCACCGGCTGATGAGCCGCCCGCGCGATAGTCACGATCTGCGTCTGCTCGACACCGGCATCGTCATTACGCCGTCGCCCTCGGAACTGCGCTGGATGCACGATGTATTCGGCAATTCCATCGCCGTGGCGTCGTTCGCGGAGCCGGCTGCCGAACTCATATTCGAATCGACCTTCCGAGCCGAGCACTTTCCGCAGCCGCTGCAGGCCATCGTCCTCGACGACTATGCCGCAAATCTGCCGCTCAGCTACTCCGCCTCCGAGGATCTCGACCTCGGATCGTCGCGAGCCAGGCACTATCCGGATACGCATCACCAGCTCGATGGCTGGGTGAAAAAAATTCTGGAGAGGGCGCCGAGCTACGCGACGATGGACGTCCTCATGACGATGAACAGCGCGATCAAGTCGGATTTCACGTATCTGCGCCGCGAGGAAGTGGGGGTACAGTCCCCGGTCGAGACATTGACGCTGGGCACCGGCAGCTGCCGTGACTTTGCGGTCTTCATGATGGACGCCGTCCGCTGTCTCGGGCTGGCGGCACAGTTCGTATCCGGCTACCTCTACGACGAGAAGCTCATCGACGCCGGCGGAGGCCTGCTGGGGGGCGGCGCCACGCACGCCTGGGTACAAGTTTACTTGCCAGGCGTCGGCTGGGTGGAGTTCGACCCCACGAACGCGCTGGTGGGCGGCCGCAATCTCATTCGCATTGCCGTAGCCCGGGAGGCCGCGCAGGCCGCGCCGCTGGTCGGTTCGTTCACGGGAACTGCGTCGGATTTTCTGTCGCTGACGGTCAATGTGGAAGTCACCGCGGAGTAGCGGCAAAGCCTCGGCCCTGCCGGGTTTGTGCGGTATTCTGCGCGCTTCCACGCAGTCGCAGCAGTGTGCCGCGCCATCCCGACTCGGATAGAAGCCACGGAGTCATTCTTGCAGCAAAGTTCACCCAGCGATGCCGCTTCGCCCCGGGAAGCGGGCCCAACGGCGCCCGCTCCGCGCCGCTTCACCTCTCCCCACCATGCCGCGCCGCGCACGCACTTGCTGTCGAACGGCAGCTACTCCGTCATGATCACGGCGGCTGGCTCGGGCTACAGCCGCTGGCGCGACCTGGCCGTCACGCGCTGGCGCGAGGACCCGATCTGCGATCCGTGGGGGTCGTATGTGTTCTTGCGGGATGTGGCGAACGGCCGGGTATGGTCCGCCGGTTACCAACCCGTCGGCCGGGAGCCCGACCGTTATGACGTTGCCTTCTCCGAGGCTGGTGCCGCAATCACCCGCAAGGACGGGCCGATCGTCACGGCCACCGAGATTCTCGTCGCAGCGGAGGATGACGCCGAAGTGCGCCGCGTTTCCGTCACCAACACGGATAACCGGGTTCACGAGATCGAGCTGACGAGCTACTCCGAGGTGGTGTTGACCACTCCGGACGCCGATTCAGCCCACCCCGCCTTCGCCAAAATGTTCATTCAAACGGAGTTCGTGGCCGAGGCCGGAGCGCTGCTGGCCACGCGGCGGCCGCGGGAATCGAACGAGAAGCCGCTATGGGCCGCCCACCTCAGCGTCCTCGAGGGAGAGGCCGTGGGCGGCTTGCAATTCGAGACCGATCGGGCGCGCTTCCTCGGCCGCGGACAGCACCTGCGCAACGCCGTATCCATCGTGGATGCGCGGCCGCTCTCCAACACCACCGGCACGGTGCTCGATCCGGTACTGGCGCTGCGGCGTCGCGTACGGCTCGAGCCCGGCGCAACGGCGCGCGTCGCATTCTGGACCCTCGTAGCCCCGAGCCGCGCGCAAGCGCTGGCGCTCACCGGCAAGTATCGCGATCCGGCCGCTTTCGAGCGGGCCGCGGCGTCGGCAGCGACGCAGGCGCAGGCCCAGCTGCGCGCCGGCGGCGTCGCTGCCGCCGAGGCGCAACGGTTCCAATGCATCGCCAACCGGATCCTCTACGCCGATGCGTCGCTGCGCGCGGCGCCCGGCATTCTGGCCAGGAACGAGCAGGGACCCGCCGCCTTGTGGGCCCACGGCGTGTCCGGCGATCTGCCGATCGTATTGGTTCGAATCGACGCCGCAAAGGACATCGAGTTCGTCGATCTGCTGCTGCGTGCGCAGGCCTACTGGCGCATGAAGTGGCTGGTGGTCGACCTCATCATCTTGAACGACTGCGTGTCCTCCCCATCGGATCCGCAGGCGGCCATCGATGCCGCCATTCAAACCGCGGCGGCGCGGCGGCGCGATGCCGGCGGTGCGACCCGCGGCAGCGTGTTCTCGTTGCGGAGCGACTCGATGCCGGCTTCCGGCAGCGATGTACTGCAGACCGCCGCGCGGGCGGTATTCGTTGCCGGGCACGGCGAATTGTCAGACCAACTGGCGCAGCTGCAAGAACCCGAGCCGGTGCCCCGAGTTCGATTGGAGGCATCCCCCCAGGTTTCCCGCGCCGATGCGCCGCGCTCGAATGCGGCCACTGAATATTTCAACGGCTTGGGTGGCTTCGCCGCGGCCGGACGCGAGTACGTCACGGTGCTCGATGAAGACCAGCGCACGCCCGCGCCGTGGGTCAACGTGGTGGCCAATCCCCATTTCGGATTCCAGGTATCGACGGACGGCGCCGGCAGCACGTGGTCTCTGAATGCGCGCGAATACCAGCTCACGCCCTGGTCGAACGATCCCGTGAGCGATACTCCGTCGGAAGTGGTGTATATCCGCGACGAACAAAGCGGGGAACTATGGAGCGCAACGCCGCTTCCCATCCGTCAGCCCACCGGCTCATACACGATTCGCCACGGATTCGGGTACAGCTGCTTCGAGCACACGTCGCATGGAATTGCGCTCGAGTTGCTGCAGTTCGTACCGCTCGCGGATTCGCTGAAAATTTCCCGATTGAAGCTCGTCAATCGCTCGAACGAGGTGCGGCGGCTGTGCATAACCCAGTATGTGGATTGGGTGCTCGGCAACCAGCGCACTCGAACGGCGCCCTTCATCGTGACCGAAATCGAGCCCAAGACAGCCGCGCTCCTGGCGCGAAACCCCTGGCGCACCGAGTTTCAGTCGCGCGTCGCGTTCCTGGATATGGGCGGCCGGCAGCGGACCTATACCGCCGACCGGGCCGAATTCATCGGCCGCCACGGCTCGTTGGCGGAACCCGCCGCCTTGCTCGGCCCCTCCGGCCTGTCGAACCGGGTCGGCGGCGGTCTCGATCCCTGCGGCGCGACCCAAACCACACTGAGTCTCGAGCCCGGAGAGTCAACCGAGCTGGTTTTTCTCTTGGGCGAGGCGGAGTCCAAGGGGGCGGCCGTGGCGTTGATCGAGCGCTACCGGAGCATCGATCTGGACGGGGTGCTCAAGTCCGTCACGGATTATTGGGACAAAACGCTCGGCGCCATCCAGGTCAAGACTCCCGATCGCAGCGTCGACATTCTGTTGAACGGTTGGTTGCTGTACCAGACGCTGGCATGCCGGGTATGGGCACGGACCGGCTTCTACCAGTCGAGCGGTGCCTATGGCTTTCGCGATCAGCTGCAAGACGTGATGGCGCTCTGCGTCTCGCGCCCCGCCTTGGCGCGCGAGCATATCTTACGTGCGGCCTCGCGTCAGTTCGAGGCCGGCGACGTGCAGCATTGGTGGCTTCCCAGCTCCGGCCAGGGGGTGAAAACGCGTGTCGCCGACGATCGCGTGTGGCTGCCCTTCGTCTTGGCCCACTACCTCGATGTAACGGCGGATCACGCCATCCTCGAAGAGCCGGTGGCGTTCTTGGAGGGGCCGCCGCTGACGCCGGAGGAACAGGAAATATTCGCGGCTCCCGCCGCGACGGCCACCACGGCCACGTTGTTCGAGCACTGTGTGCTGGCGCTCGATTCGGGCCTGTCCATCGGTTCGCACGGCCTGCCGTTGTTCGGCACGGGCGACTGGAACGACGGTATGAACCGGGTGGGCGTGGCCGGGCGCGGCGAGAGCGTCTGGCTCGGCTGGTTCCTGCATGCGACGCTTTTGAAATTCGCTCCGGTTGCCGAGCAACGCGGCGAATCGCCCAAGGCAGCGCTATGGCGCAAGCAGGCGTACGCGCTGCAACAAGCCATCGAGCGCGAAGCCTGGGACGGGGACTGGTATCGGCGCGGCTACTATGACGATGGAACGCCCTTGGGGTCGGTCTCGAGCGAGGAGTGCCGCATCGATGCCATTGCGCAGTCGTGGGCGGTGATCTCGGGTGGCGGCGAGCCCGCTCGCAGCCTGCGCGCCATGTCGGCGGTCAACGCCCAATTGGTGAGCCGCAGCGACGGCCTCGTGAAGCTGTTCACGCCCCCGTTCGATCATTCACAGCACGATCCGGGCTACATCGAGGCGTATCCGCCCGGACTGCGCGAGAACGGTGGGCAGTACACCCACGCCGCGATGTGGACCACGCTGGCATTCGCGCTCATGGGCGATGGGGACCGCGCGGGAGAATTGTTCTCCTTGCTGAATCCCATCAACCACGCGAGCACGCGTACGGGAGTGCATCGATACAAAGTCGAGCCCTACGTGGTCTGTGCGGATGTGTATTCGGCCGAATCCCATGTCGGCCGGGGCGGCTGGACGTGGTACACCGGCTCGGCGGCATGGATGTATCGGACGGCGATCGAAGGCCTATTGGGATTCAATCTTCACGGCGATGTCTTGTCGATCAATCCCTGCATCCCGCGCGCGTGGCCCGGCTTCGAAATAACGTACAAGTATGGCTCGTCGCGGTACCAGATCGCGGTCGAGAATCCCGGCGGCGTCTGCCGCGGCATAGTCCTTGCGTCACTGGACGATAAGGAGATCTCGCGGACCGCCTGCAACATGTCCCTGGTCGACGATGGAACTTATCACTATGCACGCATCACTCTCGGGTGACGCGAGGTTCATTTTTGTCGGGCGCGCAGCGCCGTCACGGCTTTGACGAGCAACATGCGGGCGACGGCGCCGGTCGGGAGCATGCGCAACAACCGAAAGGCAAGGGCGGGGCGCGCCATCAGCAGGCCGCCGACCACGGCACCCACCGCGCCCAATCCACGTCCGCTCAAGAGCATTTTCATGGTGCGGCTACGGGGAAAGGAGCCCCCGACGGACTCGTCCACCCGGGCTTCGTGCGGGCCGCTATGATGCGGCCGGGGGGGCGGCGGTTCCAGCACGCGCCGGATCTCCGCTCGCGACTGGGCCAGCTTGGCCAACGTCTCATTGCGCATTGCGTCGTCGGATTCGGTCATGGGTCAATCCTGATCCGACAGGATTTTTTCGAGAATGACCCGATCTTCGGCCCATTCCTTGCGGACCGTGCCCAGGGGCGGCGCCTGCGCGCTCACCACCCGCGAACGGTACAGCACGGCGACGGCCGCCCCGACTAGGAACACGCCGCCCATCCATGCGATTGCCGCCACCCGGTAAGGCGTGTCCCACGTCAGCGCGATGACCGCGAAGCATGCGCACAAAATCGCGAAGAAAGCGCAAATCCCGAGAATGATGGAAGCGAGCAGCTGCGCTTTGAAATCCCGATGCGTGCGTTCGAGATCCTGCCCTGCGAGTTCCGCATAGCCAATCAGGTGCCGCAGGATCGCGGGCGCCGCTTTCGGCAATGACCAGAGCAAACGCACCGCGAGGCCCTACGAACGGCGCGTCGCTAGAATTCCCACGACGGCGCCCACCAGCGCCGCGATTCCGACAGCCTGCCACGGGCTGTCGTGCACGTAATCGTCGGCCGTCGTGGCCACCCGCTGCGCCTGCCGGCGCACGGTGTCGGCGCCATCGACCAAGCTTTCCTTGGCGCTGTCGACCGCGAGCAATACCTTGTTGCGAACTCGCACAACGTCCGCATCCTTCAAATCCGCAATTCGGGCCACCAGATCCTCGACATCGGCGATCAGACTCTTGATCTCGGCCGATGCCGCCGATTTGATGTTGCCGGCGCTCTCGCCAAGATCGCTGCCGATGCGGCGCCCCGCCGCGCGTAGCTGCTCAACCGTTCCGTCCGGTGATTCCATATATTTTCTCCGTGTGGATCGTGACAATAGTCGCTGGACTTGGATCGGCCCAGGGGCCCCCACCAGGCTTTGCTGTAGGAAATGGCCCACATGTTAGACTCAAGGCTCGCAGCTCGGGCATTGTTACATGAAAATATTCGGCGAGGAATTGGGCAACATTGGCCGGTGGTACATCGCGCTGCCGCCGCTGCTGCTGCTCGGTTTCCTCATCGGACTTTTTTTTCTGGCGGCGGACGGTCAAAGCCGCCTGACCGCGGCGGACGAGCGAGTGCACAGCTCCGAGATCCGCGAACGAGCGCTCAATGAATTCTTGGCGGCGGTCACCGACGCCGAGTCCGAGCAACGCGGCTATCTGTTGACCGGCGAGGAGTCCTATCGGCAGTTGTTCACCGCCGCCGCCGCGCAGATCGAGCCGATGCTGGGCCGCTTGGACGACGCCTATTCCTCGCTCCCGGCGCCACCGCGCGAGATCCCCAGACTTCGGGAACTGACCGCCCGCAAGCTCAAGGAACTCGAGCAGACCATCGATCTCTACCAGCAAGGCAATATCGCGCCGGCAACCGGCATTGCCCGCACCAACGCGGGCAAACAGACGACCGAAGATATCCTCGGCATCGTGGCGGTACTGCGCGACAAGGAGAGCATCGACCTGTCGACGGCGACGACGGGCTGGCAGTCGGATCTGCGGCTGTCACGCTGGATCACCGTCGGCGGCACGATTCTGAACATTGGCCTCGTGATTCTGGCCACGATACTGGTTTACGGCGACATGCGACGGCGGGCACGCCAGGCTACGGCGTTGCGCGACCAGAAACAGGAGCTCGCGCGCCAGGTCGACGAGCGCACCCGCGAACTCACGGCTCTCTCGACGCATCTTCAGGGGGTTTCGGAACAGGAGAAATCCGCTCTATCCCGCGAACTGCATGACGAATTGGGTGGACTGCTGGTCGCGGCAAGGATGGATCTGTCCTGGCTGCAGCAGCGCTTGCCGACCAGCGAGCCTGCGATCGAGCAACGCTTCAAACGCATCCACGAATCCTTGAGCGCGGGTGTCGACCTGAAGCGCCGCGTGGTCGAAGAATTGCGCCCGACGCTGCTCGACAACATGGGGTTATTCACGGCCCTGCGCTGGCAGTTCAAAGAATCGTGCCGGCGCACCGGACTCAAATGCAGCGAACGCATTCCCGAGGTCGACCTGAAGTTCAATCCGGATGCCGCCATTGGCGTTTTCAGGGTGGCACAGGAGGCATTGACGAATATCTTGAAGCATGCCGAGGCGAAGTCGGCGGACTTGGCGGTCGATATCGAGCAGGACACGTTCGTGCTGCGAGTGTCCGACGACGGCAAGGGCATCATGACGGGCCGTCTGAAGACGGCCACCTCGCACGGCGTCTCGTCGATGAAGCACCGAATCGCCGCCTTGGGCGGGAGTTGGGAGGTACATACGCCGCCGTCCGGCGGCACCGTCGTTACCGCCCGCATTCCCATGGCGAGCATGCTGCTGCACGAGCCGGGCAGCGCCGCCGCCTGAGGGCTGTTGGGGGTCAATCCTAGCTGCGCGGCGAGATGGGCGAATTGTTGTCGCCGCCGATCACCACTTCCACCCGGCGATTCAGCTGCCGGCCGCCGGAGTCCGCATTGTTCGCCACCGGGAACGTCTTGCCGTAGCCCCGGGTTCCGATGCGCGAGGGATCGATACCGCGAGTTAGCAACGCCATCTTGACCGCATCCGCCCGTCGTTGCGAAAGATCCAGATTGTACGAGTCGGTGCCGACACTGTCGGTGAAACCGTCGATCTGCAGGCGACGATCGGGATGGTCCGTCAGAAACTGCGCCAGTTGATCCAGTTTGCGCGAGGCCCCCGAGTTCAATTCGGCCTTGCCCGTATCGAATAACACGTCACCCAGCGTCAACACCAATCCTCGATCCGTTGGTTTCGCCTTGAGGGCGTCGACCTCGGCCTGCAGGCGCGCCGCTTCCTCGGTGGCCGCGGTGGTGGCCATCTTCGCGTTCTGCACTTCCCGAGTACGGGCAGACAGTTGGATTCGATCTCGCTCCACTTGGCCGGCGGCTACGCGGGCGTCATCCGCCTTGGCGGACGCGCGGACCTGCGCGAGGCGGGCCGTCTGTGTGGCGAGATACGCCGGCTGTGCAATCTCGGCGTCCTTGTGGTGCATCGCAGCCCCTTCGGCAATCTCGAGATCCTTCTTCGCCGACTCCAGGTCCAGCGCGGCATACTTGCTCACGTTGGGATCGGCTTCCGCCGACTGCACGGCCGTGCGAGCCGTCTCGAGGGCCGCGTTCGGCTGCGGTGTCGATGCGCAGGCGCCGAGCACCAGCGCCAGTCCCATTCCAATCGATAATTTTGTTTTCATGATCCGAAGTCCCTTATTGAGTAGGTTGTGTGCTGCGCATGGATTCCGCGCGCAGCGCTTGCATGCTGGCGTCGAATTCCATCGCGGCCTTGTGCGACTTTTGCTGCACGGCCGTGGCTTCGGCCAACTGCGCATCCACGTTGGCCTGTTCCGCCAATAGGGTTGCGGGCTGCGCATCGCGATCGGCCGCGGCCTTCTCGGCGCGATTGAGCTTGTCCTTCGCAGAGGCAAGTTCGACGGGCGCAAGCTCCGGCGCTCCCGACTGCTCGGCCCGCTGCACGGAATCCTTGGCAACGGCGATCTTCTCGTTGGGGATGGGAGTGCTCGCGCATGCCGCGAGGCCCCACGCAGCCACGGTCGTTACCGCCGCCCCTTTCAGCCACTTCGCTAAATCTACTTTCACTTTTCCATTCCTTCTGGTTATCGCGGCAGACACGTTCAGCCGGCCGACCCGCCGTACGTAACGCCGCGCGTTACGTGCGCGCCGGCATTGCATGTCCTACATGCGACCTCGAGTTCCCCGGTGAATCGCCGGGCTCCAAATCCTTAAGAAGCAAGCCTCGTGCCAAGTGGCGGGAATGGGAACCGGCAGTCGGTATATGGGGGGAGGGGAGGGTTGCCGGCGGGCACCGCCGGGCGTTCGTGTAGAAATTGCCGCGCCGTTCGGTAGACATTACGCGGCGAGATTGGCGCGCTCTGCGAGCCATCAATGTTTGGCCAGATGCGCCTCGCATATCTCGTGTAAGACTTCCGGCAGGCGGCCGTAGTCTCTCGCCTTGTCCAAGAAATGCGTGGCCCCGAGAGCGATGGCGGCATTCTTATACTCGGGAAGATCGTAGTTGGTCAGCACGATGATCCGCGGTTTCAATTGGGTGGCGGCGAGCGCCCGCATCACGCCGAAGCCGGTGCCCTGTTTCAAATGCAGATCCAAAATGATGACGTCCACCGCATCTCGTTTCACGGCGGCGAGCGCGCCGGCCTCCGTATCCGCGGTGCCGATCAGTTCGACTTCGGGGATCTGTCTGATCGCTTCGGTAAGCCGCTCCGTCAAGACTTTCGAGTCCTCGACGAGCAGTACTCTCAAGCCATGAGCCATTACGATCGCTTCCGCGGATGTTGCACGCACGTTACCCACTGCCTACCTGCGCGTTCCGAGTGGCGGCCACGATCGCTGCGAAGGTTGTTGATTGATGAATTCATCTCGATGCATCGCTTACTGGATGAGCCCGTTCCGCAATGCATACGATGTGATGTCCGCATTCGCGCTGAAACTCATTTTCTCGAGTATGCGGCTGCGATAGGTACTCACCGTCTTCACGCTGAGACTCAATTCGTTCGCGATATCGGACACGCCGCGCCCGGCGGCCAATTTGCAAAAGATCTGGAATTCCCGGGTCGAGAGCCTGGCGTGCAACGGCTTGTCCGGATCGCCGTCGAGATCGGCCACCAGGATTTCCGCCAATGCCGCGCTCACGTAACGGCGCCCGGCGAGTACCGTCCGTACCGCCTTCATCAGTTCTTCCGGCGCGCTGTCCTTGGACAGATAACCGCTGGCGCCGGCACGCAGGACATTCACCGCATATTGCTGCTCGGGCAGCCCGCTCATCACCAGCACACGGACATTGGGGTGACCCGTCTGAATGTGACGCAAAATATCGAGACCGCTGCGGTCCGGCATATGGATATCGAGCAGGACGAGATCCCACTCCTGCTGACGCAGCAGATCCAAGGTTTCGTTCCCGCTGGCAGCTTCACCAACGGCGTTGATGCTGGAATCCGTTTCCAAAAACTGCTTGAATCCCGCGCGAACGACCGCGTGATCGTCGGCGATCAATACTCGTGACACGTGCTATCTCCCTTCCGGCCAGCGCTCAACTGCTCGCGCACTCTTGGCTCTGTGAATATCCGTTTAGTTTGTTATACAGCGTCTTGAGGCTGCAGCCCAGTGCGTCGGCAGCGCGTCGCTTGTTCCCCTTGAAGTAGTCCAAGGTCGCCTCGATCAGGGAGCGCTCCATATCGTAGATGCGAGAGCCCACGCGGATATCGAGGCGCTCGCCCTCCGCCGCCGCCGGATTTTTCGCGGCCGCAGCATTTTGAATCAGGGGCGCGAGTTCCAGCGTCTGGTCGCCGAGAATGAATGCTCGCTCGATGCAATTCTTCAATTCCCGGACGTTGCCCGGCCAGGTGTGCTGCTTCAGCGTCATGCGCGACAGGGCCGACAGGCGCTTCTGCGTGGGGCTCCGCGCGTTGAGTTCCCCTAAGAAGTGCTCCGCGAGCAAATCGATGTCGTTGCCGCGATTGCGCAGAGGCGGCAGCTCGATCGGGAACACCGCCAGCCGGTACAACAGATCCTCCCGCAGCTGCCCGTTTCGCACCGCCTGGATCGGACAGCGGTTGGTGGAGGCAATCACGCGGACGTCGGACAGGAATTCCGTGGTGGCTCCCACCCGGTAGAATTTCCGGGTCTCGAGCACTCTCAAGAGACGGGTTTGCATGTCCGGCGGCATTTCGGTGATTTCGTCCAGCAGCAGCGTGCCGCCCTGGGCGCGCTCGAATACTCCCGCGTGCGCGCGGATGGCGCCGGTGAAGCTCCCCTTCTCATATCCAAACAGCTCGGCCTCGATGAGTCCGGCGGGTATCGCCCCGCAGTTGATGGCAATGAACGGCCCGGCGCACCGGGCGCTGCGATCGTGAATCGACTGCGCCGCCAGCTCTTTCCCCGAGCCGCTCTCGCCGGTCAACAGAACGCCGGCCTCGGTCGGTCCCACGCGGTCGATGAGGCGAAACACCTCCAGCATCGCTTGGGAATTTCCCAGCAATGGACTTGGCGCCGCAAACGGCATCACGGCTTCGGAAAGCGCACTTCTTGCAATGTTTATCACTCGATCCTCCCGGTCGCACCCGTGTAATCGTTACACTGGACTCAAGGGGTGATTTGTAACCTGTGCAGACCGGGGTAGCCATGGATGGGAGCTGAACCTAGGCTCGGAATTCGCGGTATTTGCTGTAAGTGTTTGTCCGACGCCGCCTCTAAATCGTTGATACATAATGCGGAAAAAGGCCCTACGCGCGGCGCTTGCGCCCGTCGCGGCGGCCCGCGGGCCGCAGGCTCTGCCGATGCACCCGATCGCCGGGCGTCGGGGGGGGTGGCTCGAACCCACGGGGCGGGGTTTACGCGGAACGAGGCGGCTGAACGAGTTCGGCGCCGCAGCGCCAACACTGGGTGAACTGAGGTTCGAGCTCCTCGCCGCACTCCGCGCATACCCAGGGGTTGCCCGCCGCCCCCGCGGCCGCGCGCGCCAGAACGCTGAGCGCGAATCGCTCGTCCCCGTCATCGACGTACAGCTGCGGCCACGTCTCCATCATCGGTAGATCGCCCAGCGCGCCGGCAAGGTATTGGTTGCGCAATTCGCATTGAATGCCGGCGGTGATGAGCATGTTGCGTGCGTGGGCAACCTGCAACAAGGATGCGGCTCGGTACACGCGCTTCACGAATTCGCGCCCCTGGTCGACCTTAACGCAGAGAGCCCAAGAACGCCCGAACGTCGGCGCCGCGTTCCAACGTCTCGACCAGAGCCGACCCGACCACGACGCCGTCCACGTGCGAGGCGAAGCGCGATACCTGCTCATGCGAGCGGATGCCGAAACCCGCGCAGACCGGCACGGTTGAGTAGCGTTTGACGCGGTCCATGTACTCGAGCACATCGTCGGGCACGTCGACCGACTTGCCGGTGGTTCCCGTCATCGTGACGGCGTAGACGAATCCTTGCGCGGATTTGCACAGCATCCGAAGTCTCGAATCGGGTGTCACCGGCGTCACCATTTGCACCAACGCCAGGCCTTCCTGGTCGAGCGCTGCCTTGAGCTCGTCGCTCTCCTCGTAGGGCAGATCGGGAACGATGAAGCCGGCCACCCCGGCGGCGGCGGCGGCGCGCGGCAATTTCTCCAGTCCGTAGGCGAGCAGGGGATTCAGATAACTCATCAGCAGAATGGGCACCCCGGAGGGAACGCGGCCGGGAATCTCGGCTGCTCCAGGCCCCGCCTGGGGAATGCGCGCGCCTGCGCCATCGGCCGCGCCGGCGGGCCGCCGCATCGCCGCGAGTTCTTCCAATATCCAGGGGAGCGTAACGCCATCGGCCAAGGCTGCGAAGCTGGCGCGTTGAATGGTCGTCCCGTCCGCCATGGGGTCGCTGAACGGCACGCCGATCTCCACCACATCGCACTCGCCGGCTACCGCCGCCAGATTCTTTTTGAAATCCTTGCGGGTGGGGAAGCCCGCCGTCAGATAGCCGACGAGTGCCGGCCTGCCCTGGGCCGCCGCCGCCTGGATTGCGCCCGAAATCGTGTCCCGTGGTTTCATGTCGCTTGAAAATCCTTGAGCACGGTGCGTTGCAGGATGGGCATGTCCTTGTCGCCGCGCCCGGAACAACAGATCAGGATTCGAGCTCCGGGATGGGCCTGGGCGTAGCGGCGCGCTCCGAAAATCGCGTGTGCCGTCTCGATGGCGGGCAGGATGCCTTCATATTTGGCGCATTCGGTGAGCGCGTCCAACGCCTCGTCATCGGTGGCCGATTCATACGCCACTCGTCCCGCCTGCATCAAGTAGGCGTGTTCCGGGCCGACGCCCGAATAGTCGAGACCGGCCGAAACGGAGTGGGTTTCCTGCACCTGACCGAACGCGTCTTGCAGAATCAAGGTATAGCTGCCCTGCAAAACGCCGGGGGTCCCTGCGGTCAGCGAGGCCGCGTTGTCCCCGAGCCCAGGCCCGCGGCCGCCGGCTTCGACCCCGAGCAGGCGTACCGCAGAGTCGTCGAGAAACGGATGGAACATCCCGATCGCATTGGAGCCGCCGCCCACGCACGCAATCGTCACGTCCGGCAGCGATCCCGCGAGTTCCAACATTTGCGCGCGCGCCTCGCGCCCGATCACCGACTGCAGCTCGCGCACCAGATAGGGATAGGGATGCGGCCCCACGGCGGAACCCAGCGAGTAATACGTTCCGTCGGGGTCGGATACCCAGTCGCGCAGCGCTTCGTCGATGGCGGCGCGCAAGGTCTTGTCGCCGCTCGTCACTGCGACGACGGTCGCTCCCATCAACTGCATGCGTCCCACGTTCGGCGCCTGGCGCTCGACGTCCACGGCGCCCATATAGACCACGCAGGGCATGCCGAGCCGAGCCGCCGCCGCGGCGCTGGCGACACCATGCTGCCCCGCGCCGGTTTCCGCGATGATCCGTTTGGCGCCGAGGCGCTTCGCCAGCAGCGTCTGACCCACGGCGTTGTTGATCTTGTGCGCGCCGGTATGCGCCAGGTCCTCGCGTTTGAGCCAGACTTCGGCGCCCCACCGTCTGCTCAACGTCGGCGCGAAGGATAGTGCGGTGGGTCGCCCCACCCAGGTTTTGAGTTCGTGGGCGAACTCGGCCTGGAAATCGGCGCTGTGCAGATGCCGGGTCACGCCCGCCTGCAGCCGGTCGAGGGCGGGCACCAAGGTTTCGGGCACATAGCGGCCGCCGAAAACGCCATAGCGGCCCTTGATGTCGGGATAGACGTCGAATCGTGCAGGGTCCGTCCGAAGCTGCGAACTCATGTGTCATGCTCCAATCGTGCCGCCGCGGCGCGTGCCGCGCGTACGAACTCGTGTATTTTTTTCGGATCTTTGACGCCGGGAACCTCTTCGACGCCGCTGCTCACGTCCACGCCGAACGGCCGCACCGCCTCGATCGCCTCCGCGACGTTCTGCGGCGACAGACCGCCGGCGAGAATGACTTCGGTCTGGCGCGCGAGTTCCGCCGCGCGCCCCCAATCGGCCAATTCACCGATGCCGCTCGAGGGGCCCTCGAACAACATGCGCCCCGGCAGGGGGCTGGGCGTCTTGCGGCCGAAGCGCACGACCGGCAGCACCTTGACGTGCGCCGGAATCTTCAATTCGCGCAGATCCTCGACGTCCGTTTGAAAATAGTCGGGCTTGAGGATTCGACATATTTCGTCCACTTTCATCTGCAGCGGATGCTGTGCCACGGCGAAGCGCAGAATTCCCGGCGGCGCGAGCGCCGCGAGCTGCGCGGCCTGGCCGGGCGTCACCTGGCGCGGACTCGGCGCGAACACGAAACCGATGGCGTCGACCTTGGCTTCCGCCGCCGCGGCGATGGCATCGGCACTGGTCATACCGCAGATTTTTATCCACATGGCGCGGAGTGTAGCCATTTAACCTCCCACTGTGCGCGCCGCCGCCAAGATTTCAGACAGCAGCGCGGCGGGGTCGTCGCTGCTCATCAGGGCCGTGCCGATCAACGCCAAGCGGTAGCCGTGCCGGCGCATCGAACGGGCATCGAACGGCGTCGCAACGCCGCTTTCCGCGACGCACGGCCATTGTGCCGGCAACAGCGGCGCCAACGCCTCGAATCTTTCCTGAACGACCGTCAAAGTTTGCAGATCGCGGCTGTTGATGCCGATGAGGACGGTTTCGTCGCGCCGGCGGCGCCCGAGCAGCTCGCGCGCCACGGTAAGGTCGGCGGCGTCGAACGCCTCCAGCAACACGAACAGTCCGTGATCGGCGGCCGCGTCCAACAGCTCGGCGATCCTTGCGCAGGACAGCATGCGCACGATCACCAATACGCCGCCCGCGCCGGCGGCGCGCGCTTCCACCACTTGGTAGGGATCGACCAGGAAATCCTTGCGCATGGCCGGCACGCCGAGCGGCGCGAGCACCGAGGACGCCTGCCGCAAGTGTTCCATCGAACCGTCGAAGCGCGAGGGTTCGGTGAGCACCGAGACGGCGGCGGCGCCGCCGCGCGCGTACGCGGCGATGCGTCCCAGCCAATCCGACGTTGCAGCACCCAACAGTCCGGCAGCCGGCGAACGCAGCTTGAGCTCGGCGATCACGTCGAAGCCGGCCGCCGACAAACGCAGCGGCGCGCCGCGAGCGGCCGCGCGCGCGCGCAATTCCAGCGCCGCCAGGGATTCGCGCCGCGAAGCCTCCCGCACCCGCGCCGCGCTCGACTCCGCCATGTCGTCCAGGAAACCGCTCATGCCGCACCCAGTTGCGCCGCAAACGCTTCCAGCCCCTTCAACCACTCGAAGGCCCGCCCGCTGTCCAACACCGAACCGGCGACGGCAATGCCGGCGGCGATCGATGCCGCGCGCCCGGCAATGTACAGCGCCAGGCCGCACTGCAAGACCAGCGCCGCCCGATGTGCGCCCCGGTCGCGCGCCGCGAACACCTCGCGCAGCGCAGCCAGATTGGCCGTGGCGTCGCTGCCCGCCAGGTCCGCGGAGTCGCAGGCCGCGAGGCCGAGTTCACGCGGATCGACATCATGGCGGCGAATCTCGCCGTGCCTCACTTCGAATGCCAGGAAGGGGCCAATCGGCGTCGCCTCATCCCATCCGGCGGCGCCGTGGATCACCCACGCACGTTCGGTCGCCATCCCGACCAGCGTACCCGCCATCAATTCCGCGGCGGCGGAATCGTATGCACCGATCAACTGAAACCTCGGCGCGGCCGGATTGGTCAACGGCCCCAAGAGGTTGAACACGGTGCGCACGCCCAGGGCAGCACGGACCGGTGCCAGCGATTTCATTGCCGGATGAAAATAAGGCGCGAACAGGAACGTGAAGCCGGTCGCGGCGAAGCACTCGCCCGCCTGCTCCTCATCGAGCGGCAGCCTGAAACCGAGCTGCTCGATCACATCCGCACTGCCGCTGCGGCTCGAAATCGAGCGGTTGCCGTGTTTGATGACGGGCAAGCCGCAGGCCGCCGCCAGCAACGCCGCGCCCGTCGACAGGTTCAGGCTCCCCGACGAATCGCCGCCGGTGCCCACGATGTCGATGGCATCGGGCGCGCTCGGCAGCGCGGGCTTGCGCGCGAGCGCATGCATGGCGTACGCGAAGCCTCGCACCTCGCCCGGCGTCACTCCCTTGCTGCGCAACGCGGCCAGCAGCGCCCCCGCCATGGCCGGCGCGAGATCGGGCTGAGTCAGCTCTCGCAGCAGATCCCCCGCCTCGACTTCGGTCAGGTCGCGGCGCTTCAGCAGGTGTTC
>PLAH01000029.1 GCA_003134045.1 Gammaproteobacteria bacterium | reverse complement strand
CAAGAAATCGCAGCGTCGCGCCGCCAAGGCGGAAGGGGTCGAGGGCGACGAGGCGGCGGTCGGCGCGCGGATCGCCTGGCTCGAGGGCGATGCCCCCTCCTCCGCCGACACACCAAGCTCGAGGCGCATCCGCAGCTCTCCGGCGGCGCGCCGGCTGGCGTCCGAACAGTCCATCGATCTTCGCGCGGTCTCGGGCACGGGGCCGCGTGGACGCGTGCAACTCTCGGACGTGAACCGGGCCATCGAGCGCCGGCCGACGGGTCAGGCGCCGGCGCAGCCATCGGCACAGGGACCAGCGCAGGCGGAGGCCGCTTCCGGCGGGGCACTGACCCCGATGCGTCGAGCGCTGGCGCGCTCGATGACGCGGAGCAACGCGACCGTACCGCAGTTCACCGTCGAGCGCGCCGTGGACCTGACGGCGGTCAAGGAAGCGCGTACCCGGCTGCCGGCAAGACTACCGCAAAGCGTGGCGCGCCCGTCGATCAACGATTTCCTGCTGGCGTCCATCGCGCGCGCGTTGCTCGAGAATCCGGCGCTCANNTCACATTGGTTTCGTGGTGGCCGTGGACGGCGGCCTTCTGGTGCCCGTGCTGCACGGCATCGACCGCTTGAGCGTTGCCGAGATTGCGCAGCGGCGGAGCGAACTGGTCGGGCGCGCCCTGCAGGGCAAGCTGCGGCGGGACGAGTTGGAAGGAGCGACGTTCAGCGTCTCCAATCTGGGTCCGAACGGTCCCGATCGCTTCACGGCGATGATCAATCCACCGGAGTCGGCGATACTGGCGGTGGGCCGCGAGCGCGATACGGCCGTCGTGCGAGGCGGCGGCCTGCAGATCCGGCCCATGGTGCAGCTGACACTGACGGTCGATCACCGGATCGCCGACGGCCGGCTCGCCTCCGAGGTCCTGCGCGCGATCGTCGAAGCGCTTGAAGGCGCGACGTGGAATCTGCTCTGAAGGACGGGTGCGAACATGCCAAAGCCCATTCCATTGCTCGGCTCTTACTGGACTCTCGCCGGCGCGGCGGACCCGATGTCCGACCAACGGTGTCCGCACGATCTGCGCCGGCGCGTGGAACTGGCGTCCCGGGCAGGCTTTTCGGGCATGGGATTCTGGCACGCCGATCTGTTCGAGATTCGCCGCAAGTGCGGTTTTGCCGAGATGAAGCGGATACTGGACGGCAACGGTATGCAGCACATCGAGGTCGAGTGGCTGCTCGACTGGTACTGCACCGACCACCGGCGCAAGACCTCCGATGAGACGCGCGCGCTGCTGCTCGAGGCGGCGCAGACCCTCGGAGCCCGGCACATCAAGATCGGCGATCTGCACAACGACTGCGCGGGCGTGCCGAAGATGACGGAGGAATTCGCCCTGCTGTGCCGGCAGGCCGCCGAGCGCGGCGCGAACGTGCTGTTCGAGATGCTCCCGGCCCAGTTCTCCCGCGCGCCGTCGCTCGATCAAGTGCTCGCGATCTGCCGCGGTTCCGGCGCGCGGAACGGCGGCATCATGCTGGACAACCTGCACGTGCAGCGCACCGGCACGACCCCCGACGACATCGTACGCAAGATCAGCCTCGACATTCCCCTGGGCGTCGAGGTCAACGATGGATCCCTCGCCGTGCCGATCAGGTTCGAGGACTCGGTGATCAACAAGCGGCTGCTGCCCGGCGACGGCGAATTCGACATTGACGCGTTCCTCGGCGCCCTATGGACCTGCGGCTACGATGGTCCGATTGGAGTCGAGGTCCTGAACGAGTACATCCGCAAATGGCCGATCGAGACCGCGGCCGAGGAGGCCTTCGCGAAGACGCACAAGGTCGTGACCGCGGCGCGGGCGCAGTGGGAAACGGGCGCGGCATCGCCGCACCTTACCGATGGAGGTATTGCATGAGCGTGCAGCAACCGAATGCCGAGCGGCAGATCTGGATATTCACCCAGATGCTGCGCATCCGCACCTTCGAGGAGCGGGTCAAGCGATCGTTTACGGATCATCCCGGCGTGATTCGCGGCCATACGCATCTCGCCGACGGCGCCGAGGCCTCGATCGTCGGCTCGCTGAGCCACTTTCGCGAAGGGGATGCGGCGCTCGCGACTTACCGCTGCCACGGCTATCCGCTCGTGCTCGGCAGCGACCCGAAAGCCGCGATGGCGGAGATCTTCGGACGCGTGGATGGCCTGTGCAAGGGACGCGGCGGATCCATGCATCTGACCGACGTCAAGCACGGCTTCCTGGGCACATCGGGCATCGTGGGCGCGGGCATTCCGCACGCCGCCGGTGCGGCATGGGCGGCTCAGATACGCCGCAAGGGCAACGTGGTACTCTGCTTCTTCGGCGACGGGGCGTCCAAGCAAGGCGCTTTTCACGAGACCCTGAACATCTCGGCGCTGTGGAAGCTGCCGGTGATCTTCGTCATGGAAAACAACGGCTACAACGTCGTGACCACGACGGCGCAGGAGGATGCCAATGCGGCCGCAGGCGAGCCGCTGGCGGTCAAGGCAAAGGCCTACTCGATGCCCGGCGTCACGGTGGACGGCGGCGATCCGCTGGCCGTGTACCGGACCGTCGGCGAAGCGGTCGAGCGCGCGCGCGCCGGGCACGGACCGACCCTGGTCGAGTCCAAGATCTATCGCCTGTCGGCTCACGGCAACATCATCGCCCCCCCGGGCGTCCCGCTCCACTATCCGGAGCACGAGGCCATCGCGGTGTTCGGCAAGCGCGAGGAATATGAGGCCGCGCTGCGCGGTGATCCGGTGCCGCGGTTCCGCGCCGGGCTGGTGCAGAGCGGCGTGCTGACGCCCGCCAAGGCGGATCAGCTCGTCTCACTAGTCGAGAAGGAGATGCAGGACGCGGTCGACTTCGCGATCAAGAGCCCGTACCCGACCCTCGAGTCGGCTCTCGACTACAACTACGCGTAAGGTGCGGGAGACTGTCATGGCAAAGATGCCCTATATCGCTGCGATCGACGCCGGGATCCATCAGGAGATGCGACGCGACCCGAGCGTGCTGTACTTCGGACAGAACATGGCCACAACCGAGAATCACGATTTCGTGGCCGCCTACGGTCACGCCCGCGTGCGGGTGACGCCGCTCTCGGAGACCGCCGAGATCGGCATGGCCGTGGGTGCGGCGCTGGCCGGGTTCCGCCCGGTCGTCGAGCTGTACATGGCGGAATTCATGCTGGTCGCGATGGACCAGGTGGTGAATGAGGCGCCGCGATTCCGCTACATGTCGGGCGGCCAGGTGAAGGTTCCGCTGGTCCTGAAGGCCGGCTACGGCTTCACCTGCGGCTGGGCCGGTCAGCACACCGGCACGCTGACGGCGATGTTCGCGGGCATCCCCGGCCTCAAGGTCGCGGTCCCCGCCACCGCGGCCGATGCCAAGGGACTGATGGCCACGGCAATCCGCGACGACAATCCAGTGGTCTTCCTGCATCACTACCTGCTCACTCTCGAAATGGGCGAGGTGCCGGACGGCGAATACCTGGTGCCGTTCGGCAAGGCGGAGATTCGCCGTGCGGGCGGCGACTTGACCATCGTCGCGACGGGATGGATGGTGCCGCGTTCGCTGGCCGCGGCCGAGAAGCTCGCCAAAGACGGGATCCAGGCAGAAGTGATCGACCCGCGCACGGTGGCGCCGCTCGATCTGCAGACCATCCTCAAATCGGTCGCCAAGACGGGGCGACTGCTGCTCGTCGATCAGGCGCCGCGCCACTCGACCGTGGCCGGCATCATTGCGGGCGAGGTCGCCGAGCACGGATTCTCCTCGTTGAAGGCGCCGATCGTACAGGTGACCGCGCGCGACGCGCCGGTCCCGTACAGCGAGCCGCTCGAGGCTTATGTGATTCCCGATGAGGAAAGGATCGTCGCCGCCGCCCACAAGGTGCTGCAGGGAAAGCGCTGACTGAACGCAGCCGGCGCTGATTGGCCGGCTCCGGCTACTCCAAACGCCAGTCACGGCCCTCGAGTATCTCGGCCAGTCTCGCGAGGAATTGCGAAGCGAGGCGTCCGTCGGCGACGCGATGATCGACCGTCAGCGTGAGATCCGAGAGTGGGCGTATGACGACGGCGCCCTGTCTCGCCACGACACAGTCGCGCTGGCGGCCGACGGCGAGTATCGCGGATTGCGGCGGATTGATGATGGCCGTGAAGCGGTCCGGTCCTTGCGTGCCCAGATTTGAAATGCTGAACGTGGCGCCATCGACTTCCTCGCGCTTCAGCCGCCCCTTGAGGCCGCGCTCCACGCCGTCCTGGCGCCGGCGCGCGATCTCTGCCAGGCCCAGCTGCTCGACATCATGAATCACCGGCACCAGCAGGCCGCCATCGACTGCAACCACCAGGCCGATATGCGCGCCGGCCGCCTCTACCACGCGGGCATCGGCCGACTGCGGGTCGCCCGAGAACGTGGCGTTCAACGCCGGAAACTCGATCAGGGCGCGGGCGACCGCCTGCAGCAGAAAATCGTTCACCGACAGTTTGGGTGAACCCACCGGCAGCCTCGCCGAGAACTCGGGCCGCAATGCCTGCAGCACGGTCCACTCCACCGAGCGAGAGACGGTGAACTGCGGAATGGTGGCGTGGCTTATGGTCATGGCGCGCGCCAATGCGCGGCGCATCCGGGAGAGCGGCTGTCCCGCAGGCGTGGGTGCGCGCGGAGCGTCGATGGCTCGTTGCACGTCGTCCAGCTGCACCCGCCCACCGGGTCCGGTGCCGGCTATTCCGGCAAGATCGACGCCCCGTTCGGCAGCGAGTTTGCGGGCGACGGGACTGCTTCGAATGCGTCCCCCGAGCGCCGCCATCGCGGCCGAGGGCATCGGTGCGGCAGTCTCGGAATCGGCCCTGCGTGGCGGCGCCGCGATACCAGGCACCTCGGCAGTCTCGGGATCCGCCGCGCGCGGCCGCGGTACTGGCGTGGCTGCACTCTGCGGCTCGGCAGACTCGATCCAGGCGACCTGATCGCCGACAGCGGCGCGGGCGTCGACCTGCACCAGGATCTGCGTCAGTCGCCCGGTCGCGGCCGCCTCGATTTCGACCACCGACTTTTCGGTCTCGACCTCGATCAGCGGTTCACCCGCAACCACATCGTCGCCGACGTTCTTGAGCCAGCGGACCACCGTGACTTCCTCCATCACGAGACCGACTTTCGGAATCTCCTGCGCAATCAGCGTCACCGGCGCTGCTCCCGTGCTCCATCCAGGCCCATGGTCTCGCGCACCGCTCGCACGATATCCGCGCTCCCCGGCAGCAGCGCGCGCTCGAGCTCGGGAGCGAAGGGAATCGGCGCAAAGCTGCAGCCCACTCGCAGCACCGGAGCGTCGAGTTCGTCGAACAGTTCCGCACCGATGCGCGCGGCGATTTCGGCGCCCACACCGCCGTTCCGTACCGCCTCATGCGCAACCACCGCGCGATGGGTTTTCGATACGGAGGCAGCAATCGTCGGCATGTCGAGCGGCAGCAGCGTCCTCAAGTCGATGACCTCGGCCGAGATCCCGGCCTCTGCCAGCTTGTGGGCCGCGTCCAACGCGCTTTGCACCATCGCCGAATAGGCGATCAGCGTGACATCCGTGCCGGACTTGGCGATCCGTGCACTGCCGATCGCCGGCAATTCGGCGTCCTCCGGCAGCTCCTCCTTCATCGTGTACAGCCGCTTGTGCTCGATGAAGAGCACCGGCTCGCCGAGCCGGATCGCGCTTTTCAGAAGACCATAGGCTTCGGCCGGCGTCGAAGGCGCGACCACGATGAGCCCCGGCACGTGGATGAACCAGGCTTCGAGACTCTGCGAGTGTTGCGCGGCGGCTCCGCCGGCGGCGCCCGCCTGCGTGCGCACCACCAGGGGAACCACGAGCTGGCCGCCCGACATGTAGCGATACTTCGCGGTCTGGTTCACCAGGCAATCCATCGACAGCGTGGCAAAATCGATGAACATGATTTCGAGCACGGGCTTCAAGCCACACAGCGCGGCGCCGGTGGCGAGGCCGGTGATGGCGGCTTCGCTGATGGGCGTGTTGCGTACGCGCGTGATCCCATGTTTCTGCGCGAGGCCGCGGGTCACGCCAAACGCGCCCCCCGCCGCGACGTCCTCGCCCAGCAAATGCACCGCCGGGTCGCGCGCCAATTCCTCGTCGAGCGCCCGGCGCAGAATCTCAATGAATGTGTGTTGCATGGCGTCAGCCCGGAATCGCGGCAAGCGCCGGCGCGCGGTACACGTAGTCGAGCACGGTTGCCGGGTCGGGTCGCGGCCCCGCCAGCGCGCGTTCAACCGCCTGCAGGACCGTGTTTCGGGCGCGCTCGCCGATGGCATCGAGATCGTCCTGAGCGACCCCGCGCCCGACGAGGTAGCGCTTCAGGCGCTCGATGGGGCATTTCTCGCGAATCTCCGCGAGTTCCTCTTTCGATCGATACTGCTGCGAGTCGCCGACGTAGTGCCCCGCCATGCGAAACGTCATGCACTCGAGCAGATAGGGACCGGCGCCGCGGCGCACGGCCGCGATCGCATCACGGGCGGCCGCCCATACCGTCGGCAGATCGTTGCCGTCGATGGTTTGCGTGGCGATGTCGTAGGGCGCGGCGAAACTGCTCACGTGTTTGACGTTGGAGTGTTCCTCGCGGCTCGTGAACTCGGCGTAGCCGTTGTTCTCGCAAACGAACAACACCGGCAGGCGCCACAGCGCGGCGAGATTCAGCGTCTCGTGAAACGCACCGGCACCCGTTGCACCGTCGCCGAAGAACACCACGCTGATGTTCTGCCTGCCCTGCGCTTGCGCGGCCCAGGCGGCGCCCGCCGCGAGCGCGAGATTGCCGGCCACGACGCCGGTGGCGCCCAGCACGCCATTCGCTGCATCGACCAAGTGCATCGAACCGCCGCGACCGCCGCAGAGCCCATTCTGCCGCCCTAGAATTTCGGCGAAAGTCGCCTCGATGTCGCTGCCCTTGGCGAGCACATGGCCATGCCCGCGATGACTCGTGAACAGCACGTCCTCGCGCTCGAGCTGCGTGCAGACACCGACTGCCACGGCCTCCTGTCCGGTGGAAAGGTGCGGGAATCCCGGGATTTCGCCCGCGGCCGCGAGCCGCTGTACGTGGCCCTCGAACAGGCGTATCCGCCAGAGCGCACCGTACAGGTCCTGCCAATCAGCCAGTGTTGGTTCGGTCACGAGACTCCTCTCAATGTTGTGCTTGAACGCGCTGCTTCCACTACCCGCCGCGTCTTTGCAAATGCCTCGGTCGCGGCGGTCCGAAGATCCCACTTGCGGATGTATTCGTTCAGGACCTCGACGCCGATCGGCCCATCATAGCCGACCGACCAGAGTGCCCGCAGGAATGCCGCGATGTCGAACTCGCCGTCGCCGGGCAACAGGCGCTTGTTGACCACGGAATCCTCGAATTTCAACGGCAGCGCGAGCGTGCCGTCGTTGATTTCGACGCCAATCAAGTCGCCGGTCTCGAGGGTCTGGACGATCTGCTCCGGACCGATGCCGGAGCGCAGCAAGTGCAGATTGTCCAGCATGATGCCGCCATTGCCCGCGCCCGAGCCGCGGGTGATCTCGAGCACCTGATCGAGCGAAGGCACGCGCGAGAATTGCGCCGGCAGCATTTCGAAGAGGACGTTGGTGCCACGCTCGGCCGCTTGACGGCAAAGCGGTGCAAACTCCTCCGTCAGCTGCGCAATGTCGGCGCAATCGTTGCCAAAATCGGCAATCTTGATATGCCGGGCGCGCAGCACCTCGGCCGCCTCCAAGAGGAGCGTGCGGATTTCATCCGAGGCGGCCCTGCGTTCACCGGTGCGAAACCAGTCCAGCAGCCACTCGACTTCGATATTGACGATGCCGTTGGCGTCCAGGATGCGCTTCATATCCTGGAAGCTGTATGTCTTCCTGATTTCGAGGATGTCCGCGTGCCAGAATCCCATGCCGGTGAATCCGGCGTTTGCCGCGATCTCGACGCGCGTCCGGAAGTCGTGCAGGCATCGTTGATCGCCGAGCGGATCCGCTCCAACCGCGAGCGTCCAGAAGGATCCGAGGATTTCGAGCGGCTTTGTCATGATGTCCTCCGCGCCAGCACAGCGGGCGCCGTCTCACGTAGCATTGTCGCCAGCACGATGATGGCGACGACGATTCCGACCAGAATCCACAAGATCGTGGGCAGTCCCTCGAGGTCGGCAACCTTGCCGGCGGCATCAGTGGCGGATGGTGCACAGTGCGCCGCCGTCCACGGACCAGGCAGCGCCGTTGACGAAGCTGGCCGCAGGCGACAGCAGGAACGCCACCGCCTCGCCTACCTCGCGCGGCTGGCCGATGCGCTCCTGCGGCGCGATCTTCCCCAAGGTGCGCTTGCCGAGATCGACATCGCCGTTGAACAGGGTCTTCAGCATGGCTTCCAGCAGCGGGGTTTCGATGACGCCCGGCATGACCGCATTCACGCGCACGCCGCGCGCGCCCACGTCGGCGGCGGCCGTGCGCGTAAGCCCGATCACCCCGTGCTTGGTGGCGTTGTAGGCGCAGGCTCCGGCAAGTCCGCGTTCGCTGGCGATCGAGCCGGTGTTGACCACCGCACCGCCGCCTTGGGCGAGCATCACCGGAATCACATGGCGCATTCCCAAAAAGATGCTGCGCAGGTTGACCGCCATGAGCCGGTCGAATTCGGCCTCGTCATAGCTCTCGATGGATGCCACCTTGCCTTCCGTGCCGGCATTGTTGAACAACCCGTCGATACGGCCGAAGGCCTTGCAGGCCGCGGCGACATAGCCTTGCACCGCATCCGACCGGCTCACATCCGCATGAAAGGTTTCGACTTGCGTGCCGAAAGCGGCGACGGCAGCGCGGCGCTGCTCCAGTCCTTCGCGATTGATGTCGACCAGCAGAATGTCGGCGCCCTTCGCCGCCAGCACCGCGGCCGTCGCGTGGCCGATGCTGCCCGCGCCGCCGGTAACGATGATTTTCATGCCCTCGAAATCTTTCATGCCAGCTTCCCCCGTATTAAATCCGCCGCCCGTTCGGCGACCGCAGTCACCGGAATATTGCTGTTGCCCGCGATCACCGTGGGAATGACCGACGCATCCACCACCCGCAGGGCCTCGATACCTTTGACCCGCAGCGAAGTATCCACCACATCGCCCATGCGGCAGGTACCACAGGGGTGGTGCACCGTGACCAATGAGCCGCGAATGTGCGTCTCGATCTGCGCACGCTCGCGCACCTGTATCCCCGGCGAGATCTCTTGGCCGGCGAGCGGCGCGAATGACGGTGCCGATAGAATCGACCGCGCGACCTCGAAACCCCGCACCAGCACATCGAGGTCGCCCGGCGCGGCGAGGAAATTGAAATCGATCGCCGGCTTGTCGTGCGGGTCGTTGCTGACGAGCGTGACGCTGCCGCGGCTGGCCGGACGCAGATTCACGAAGATGATGCCGTAGCCATGCCCACGCGGCAGCCAATGGCCGTTGGCGTTGCGATGCGCCGGCATGAAAATGATCTGCAGATCGGGGCGGTCGACTTCCGGCCGCGAACGCATGAAGCCATTGGCCTCGAACACATTGCTCGCCAACGGTCCGGAACGAAACAACAAGTACTGCGCGGCAATGCGGACGCTGCGCGGCACGGTGCGCCACGACAGGCCGTAGGATTCGGTATTGGCCGTGCGCACCGACACCGACGCGGCCGGGTGATCGTGCAGATTTCTGCCGACCGCAGGCAGATCGAGCAGCGGTGCCACGCCCAAGGACTCGAGCGCGGCGGCATCGCCGACGCCGGAGAGCTGCAGCAGCTGCGGTGAGCCGTAGGCGCCGCAGGCGACGATGACCTCGCGGCGCGCCTTGACGATGCTGCGCGTACCGCCCCGTTCGATTTCGACGCCCGTTGCACGCCGTCCCTCGAATATCACGCGCGTGACCAGCGCGCCGGTCACGATCTTGAGATTCGTCCGATGGCGCGCGGGATTCAGATACGCCGTCACGCCGGACTCGCGCCGCCCGTTGCGGATCGTCGCCTGCCGCGGGCCGAACCCTTCCGGATCGCCGCCGTTGAAATCGGCACAGCGCGGCAGGCCGAGTGTATCGGCGGCGTCGAGAAAGCGCCGCACCAGCGGATTGGGGTGGGCGATATCGATGACATTGACCGGGCCGCCGCGGCTGCGCTGCGGCGTGTGCGCGGCCTCGTAGTTCTCCAGGCGCTGCAGATAGGGCCAAAGATCGGCGTGCCGCCAGCCGGGCTGGTTCCATTCATCGTATTCGCGCGGATGGCCGCGGAAATACACCATGCCGTTGATGGACGATGAGCCGCCGAGCACACGGCCGCGCGGCACCGGCAGCACACGATTGTCGGCGTGTGCCTGCGGCACCGACTGATAGCCCCAAGACTGGCGCGGATTGCCGATGGCTTTCGCGACCATCGCCGGCACGCGGATCGCCGGATCGTCATCCGGCGGCCCCGCTTCGATCAGCGTGACGGTCACGCCGGCTTCGGCCGACAGCCGGTTGGCGAGCACGCAGCCGGCGGTGCCGGCGCCGGCGATCACGTAGTCGACGCCATCGCTCATCGGGCGCCGCGCGCGGCGCGGGTCACGTACCGCCGCCGAACAGGGTGGCGACGTAGTGACTGTCCATGTACTCGCGGATGGCAAAGATGCTGCCATCCCGCACATCGATGCTCCAGGCGTAGCGATTGTCGTAGGGCCGGCCGTCACGCAGCGTCCCCATGCCCCGTGATTCGCACATCACGGTGTCGCCGCTCGATACCATGCGATCGACCGTGGTCTTCGGATCGCCGGGTACGAACAGGCCGCGCACCGGTGCCAGAAACTCATCGACGATGATGTCGCGCGGCCCGTGCACCCCGGCCCCCGGCACGCCCTCGACCATCGGCCGCCAAGTGGCATCGGGATGCAGCGCCCTGCGGATGGCCTCGAGATCGCCGGTGCTCAAAATGCGGAAGAAATCGAGCACCAGCTGTTCCTGCGGCGTGCGGGCGGTCACCATGGATGCTTACCCCCGCTGCGCCTGATCGATCTCGGCGAACGCCTCGCGTGCGATGCGCACGCTGTCGATGCCGGCCGGAACGCCGCAATACACGGCCACCTGCAACAGCACCTCGCGAATCTCCTCGCGCGTGACGCCGTTGTTGAGCGCCGCCTTGACGTGCAGCTTCAGCTCATGCGGCCGATTCAGCGCGCTGATCATCCCGAGATTGACGAGGCTGCGATCGCGCAGCGCCAGGCCCGGCCGTGTCCACACATAGCCCCAGCAGTACTCGGTCGAGAGTTCTTGCATCGGCATGCTGAACTCGTCGGCGTTCGCCATCGAGCGTTCCACATACTCGGCGCCCAGCACCTGCTTGCGCAGCTTCAAGCCCTTGTCGAATCGATCCTGTCCCATCGCGTTACTCCTCTTTGCTGCCGATCCGGCAGCCGGCCCAGTTTTCTACTACCTTCACCAGATCGGTGCAATCCGCTGCCGCACCATGGATCTGGTGCGTAATGGACAACATCTGCCGGACGGCCGCGCCGACCACCATCGGCACACCCAGTGCCTCGGCTTCGTCGAGACATAGCCGCACGTCCTTGAATGACAGTGCATTGGCAAACCCGAAATCGAACTTGCGATTCAGCACATGCTTCGGGATCTTATCCTGGGTCGCGCTGTTGCGCCCCGACGAAGCATTGAGCACGTCGAGCATCGCGGCCGGATCGACGCCGGCCTTGACGCCCATCGCCAGCGCCTCGGCGGCGATGGCGAGCGACGCCGCCGACATCAAATTGTTGGCGAGCTTCACGGTCTGGCCCAGGCCCGGCTTCTCGCCCAGCGGGTAGACCTTGCCCAGCACCTCGAGCAGCGGGCGCACCCGTTCCATGGCGGTCGTGGGTCCGGAGGCCATGATCGCAAGTTTGCCGCTGCTCGCCCCCTTCACGCCGCCTGAGACCGGCGCATCGATGGCAGCGATGCCGCGCGGTGCGAGCAGCGACGCAATGGCTTGCGCCGCCGCAGGGCCGGAGGTGGACAGGTCGACGAAGATCTCGAGCGTGGGTGAGTCGGCGATCAGGCGCGCAGTCTCGCGCGCATCGGCCGGACCGGGAACACTTATCATCACCACAGTGCACACGGCCGCCGCGTCGGCCGCGGAAGTTGCGATCTTCGCGCCCAATGCCGCCGCCGGCGCCATGGCCGACGCCACCGGATCGTAAATCGTGAGGTCATGCCCGGCCGCGATGAGTCGCGCCACCATTCCCGAGCCCATGCGGCCCACGCCGATGAAGGCAATTTTTTCGCTCACGTACATCCCCGTGTCAGCTTCGCAGCGTTTGAGTCTAGCAGTCTCGGCTCAGCCGCGCGGATCGAGATCCACACGCACCGCATCGGCGAGGCCGGCGCGCGCCGCCGGATAGCGCGCCAGCACCAGCGGATCGTGGCCCGGAATCACATGCTGCGGCGAACTGGCCAGCGACTCGACGGTCGCAAAGGCATCGAGGTAGGCGGCGACATCATCGACGATGGGAAATGGCCGCCGCTCGAGCCAATTGGCATAGAAATGCGCCGCGTCCGACGCCAGCACCACCCAGCCGCGCTGCGTGTGTACCCGTACGACTTGCAGGCCGCGCGTATGGCCGCCGACGCGGTGGAGCGTAATGCCCGAGGCCAGCTCGGCCGTGCCGTCGTGATATACCACTCGCCCGGCATAGAGCTTGCCGACCATCGCCTGCACATCGCGCGCCTCATACGGCGCCCGCATGACGGCATGGCACATCGCGCTGCCCGTGCAGAAAGCCATCTCCCCGGTTTGCAGGTGGTAACGAGCGCGCGGAAACAGCTCGTGGTTGCCCGCGTGATCGTAGTGCATATGACTGATGATGACATCGGTCACCTGCAGAGGGTCGACGCCCACGGCCGCAAGCCCCGCCTCGACCGGCTGCACCAGCTGCCGGCCGCGCGCGGCGGCCATCGCCGCATCGAATCCGGTGTCGAGCACGAAACAGACGTTGGGACCCGTGATCGTCCACACGTAGTAATCGAGCGGCATGGGACCGTCGTGCTCATCGCCGCCGATGAAATTGTGGCGGGCCGTGCGCGTAAGATGGGCGTAGCGCACCGCGCAGATTTCATAATTCGGAGCCATAGCGGTATGCTCGCGGGATCCCACGCAACAAGCAACCCGAAAATGAACACAACCATGACAATCGCGGATATCGTTGCCGTGGGCTCGGGCCACAACGGCCTGGTGGCGGCCGCTTATCTGGCGGCGGCCGGCAAGAAGGTGGTGGTGCTCGAGCGCAACGCCTGGTTCGGCGGCGGTGTGGTCTCGCGCGAGCTCACGTTGCCGGGCTTCCGCCACGACCAGCACTCCATGAGCCACATTTTCATCCAGGCCAATCCGCTCCTCAAGAACGACGAGCTCAAGCTCAAGTCGCGTTATGGACTCGACTACATCTTCCCGGACGTGCCGATGATGTCGGTATTCGAGGATGGCAGCACGCTCAAACTGTTTCGCGACCGCGAGAAGTCGGCGGCCGAGATCGCGAAGTTCTCGACGCGCGATGCCGAGGCGTTTCGCCGGGTGTCGCTGCAGGCCGCGGCCTGGCTGCCCATGATCGCGGCCTCGCTGTATGCGCCGCCCGCTCCGGTCGGCGCCACGTATGCGATGTTCGACCAGAGCCGCGAAGGGCGCGAGCTGTGGCGGGTCATGCAGATGAGCAGTCACGATCTGCTCTGCGATCTGTTCGAGCACGAGCAGGTACGCATGCATTTCGCGCGCGTGGCCGGCGAGAACCTGGTGTCTCCCGATGAGAAGGCCACCGCGATCGGCGTCTACGTGTTCTTGGGCTTTCTCGAAAGCTGCGGCTTCGGCGTGGCGCGCGGCGGCGCGGGCAAGCTGACCGATGCCCTCATCGCCTGTATCCGGGACCACGGCGGCCAGGTCATCGCCAATGCCGACGTGGCGCGCATCAAGGTCGCGAACGGCCGCGCCACCGGCGTCGAGACGGTCGATGGCCGCAGCTTTACGGCGAAGGACGCCGTCATCGGCGCCATTCATCCCCACCTGCTCGGCGCCATGATCGACGGCATCGACTCCAAAGTACGCGCCGCCGCAGAGGCCACGCACATCAGCGCGGCGGCTTGCATCACGGTCCATGCCGCGCTCAGCGAGCCGCTCGAGTTCCGCACCCGCGACGCGGTCGATGCCGTCATGGTCGAAATGCTGCCGATGAGCTACGAAACCCTGCGGCGCGATTTCGACGAACTGCGCTACGGTCAGTTCATGCCTTACCCGCTGCTCGGCTTAGGCTCTCTGTCGCAGTTCGACCCGAGCCGCGTGCCCGCGGGCAAGGCCATTCTGCATCTGTGGGATTATGTACCCTACCTGCGCCCGGACGGCCGCAGCTGGGATGACACCAAGCAGGAATACGGTGACCGCATGCTGGCGCATCTGTCGAAGTTCGTCGCCAACGTTCCAGGCTGCGTGTTGCAGGCCCACATCGACAGCCCGGTCGATATGGAGCGCACCAGCCCCAGCTTCCGGCGCGGCGACCTGCACGGCATCGCCACCGCCACGTATCAGAGCGGCGCGCATCGCCCGACACCGGAACTTGGGGGATACACGGTGCCCGGCCTCGACCGCTTCTATCTGGTGGGTCCGTTCCAGCATCCGGGCGGCGGCGTGTTCGGCGCGGGACGCGCCACCGCGATGAAGATGTTCGAAGCGCTCGGGCTGAACTTCGGAAGCCAAGGGCGCATCAAGTGAAACTGCACTCCACCGACGGCAGCGAACTGATGACCGTGAGCGCACTCGAGCGCGACGGCAACTCCCTGCTCATCAAGGGCAAGGTGTTCGGCGCGATGCCGATGACCGCGCGCTTGAACCCCGAGGCCGCGCGCGCGGCACTGAAACTGCTGACGCCGCGACTCGTCTTTTTTCTGCTGACGCTGCCGTTTCGCAAGGGCTGACCCCCTTGGCCGCGCATGGCATCCGGCGCCCACGGCGCCGCCCCTGGACGGGCAGCCTGATCTTAAGCGGACTTATTGCGCCAGCTGTCGGCGTAACCGGTGCGGGCCACATTCGAATACGGCACCGGCGACACGACGGCCTTGATCTCCACCTGCTTGTGGCGTTCGACCGTGGGTTTGGTCGTACCGCCGTCGGGCTCACCCCAGACGAACGTCACTTCGGTGCCCGGCTTCGCATAGCGCTCATCGATCATGGCCAAGGTCAGCATCTTGCCTTCGTTGGCGCTGTAGCCCACCCAGGTGGATAGGCCGGCGAGTTTACCGTCCACCGTCACGCGATCGAAGGGATGCATGGAATAGACGGCGCTCGGGAACTCGATGAACTTGGCGCGCAGACCCTGATCGAACATCGTAAACAACGCATCCGTCACCGACACGTTGTCGAGGGCCAGCGTGACCTTCTTGCGATGCGGTCCCGCGGCCAGCTTCTCCAGCGCCGCGCGTCCGATGAATTCGTGGTCGAATTTGACGAAGAGTCCGTAACCCAGCTCCCAGGGCGTGAGGTAATAGTCCTCGATATTGTCGGAGACGAAACTCCCGCCGATGGAGGCCTTGGCCTCGTAGTGGTTCACCGTCAGCCATTCCCGGTAGGGTTTCATTTTCTCGCCGGAGTAGACGGCGGGAAGCGGCGAGGGTATCCAGCCCGATTCCAGGGTATTCGAGGAGTAGCAGCGCCCGCCCACCAGCTTCAGGCCATGCGCCTTGCCCGCCTCGACCAAGGCGGCATGAATCGCGGGACCGTCGGCCCAGGGACCCATCAGCTCGAAACCCGGCTGCCCGGCCATGCCGTGCCGCAGCGCGTGCACTTTGCGGCCGGCGATTTCCATCCAACACATGTTGAAGAATTTGAGGTCCGGTGCCGGACGGCCGGTTGCCGACTCGATCACCTTCGACGCGTTGGGTCCCTGCAGTTGATAGCGGTAGTGGCGCCGATTCTGCGGATCCGGGCGCGCCGCCGTGCGTTCGTCGTAGGTGCAGGTCACGCGGTGCCGGCCGATCTGGGCATTGAACAGCACCCAATTGAGCGTAGGTGCCCGACCGACCAGATTGAATTGGTTCTCCGCCAGGTAGAACAGAATGACATCGCCGATGACGTAGCCATCATGGCTGCAGGGCACGAACTGCTTGGCTTTGTCGGGAACGAAGCCCTTGAAGCTGTTGATGCCGAGCCCGTTCAGAAAAGCGAGTGCGTCCGGTCCTTCGACCATCAACTCCGCCATGTGGTACGACTGATTGAACAGAACGCAGGTTTGCTGCCACGCGCGCTGCTCGTCGCGCCAGTTCGTGTATTCGGCGGGGACGCCCGGATACGCGTTGGGCCCCGCTTGTTGATTGCGCAGGAACTCAACGATATTGCCGACGCCGCTGAGCAGCGACTCGAGTGAAGAATCGCCGCCGTGTGATGGTAGAGTCATAGTGTTTTCGGTGTATGGATGTATGCAGGATAGTAATGGACGCCCGCCGGCTGGCGCTACTCTCTGAGCGAACTGCATCTTATCCTACAGGGTACCCGTGCAGCTCCCGGCGGCAGGCCAGAAAGATCGAGATGCGGGAGCACCCTCTGGCTATACTGGCGGACAACACAACTAACCGGTGGGAGTTCAAATGGCGGCGCCAGTCATGGATCAGCAACGTCTTGCCGATCTGCAGAATGTCATCCGTGGGGATATCGAGGCCGGGTTGTATCACGGCGCCGTCATCAAGGTGATGCGTGGAGAATCGGTCGCGTTGGAGGCGGCCATCGGCGCCGCCGATGCGGCGCAGACCCGCCCGCTGGCGCTCGACTCGGTGTTCAGCATCTTCTCCATCACCAAGGCGTTCACCAATACGCTGGTGCTGCGGGCAATCGAACTGGGTCAGTTCGCGCTGACCTCGACCGTCTCGGAGTTGATCCCCGAATTCAGCGGTCACGGGCGCGAGAAGGTGCAGATCTGGCACTTGCTGTCGCACCAAGCCGGCTTTCCGATCATCTTCGAGGTCAAGCCCGGCATGTACATCGACCGGTTCGACGAAATGATCGCCGCCGTCATCGAAGTGGTGAAGCCGATCGAATTGCCCGCTACGACCGTCGCCTATTCGCCGCTGGTCAACCACGTGTTGATGGCGGAGTGTCTGCGCCGCACCGACCCGAAGCGCCGCGGCTATCGGCAAATCGTGCAGGACGAAATCCTGACGCCGCTCAAGATGAACCACACCTCGGTGGGATTGCGCGCCGATCTGAAGCCGCGCCACGTGGTGCCGGATTTTCGCGGCAACTATCCGATCGGGCATCGCGGGCACAGCGACTTGGGCCCCAATGGAGCGTTCGAGGAGGAACACGCCGAAATGCCCTGGGTGGGTATCGCCTCCACGGTCCCTGACATGTCCCGCTTCGCGGAGATGTTCCGGCACAACGGCACACTCGAGGGCGCGCGCATCCTGTCGCCGGCAACGCTGGCCTTGGCGCGCCGCAACTGGACCGGTGAGAAGCCCAACGAACTGTATGCGGCACGGGGCCGCGAGCGCGGCTGGGATCCGGTGCCCGGATACATCGGCCTGGGATTCTCGTTGCGCGGCACGGCGATGTGCCGGAACATGTTCGGTACGCTGGCCTCGCCGGGCACCTTCGGCAACTATGGCGCGGGCACCACGCTGTTCTGGATCGACCCGGAGCGCGATCTGTCGTTCACCTTCCTCTCGGCAGGTCTGATGGAGAGCAATGCCAATATGGAGCGCTTCCAGAAACTCTCGGACATGGTCATTTCGGCCGCGTAGCAAACCCGGCGCGATCGCGCGAGTCTCACTGCGCGGCGAATACCGCCGTCACGGGAAGCCGACTGGGGCCGTGGCCGATCGTGGTCATCCACGGTTCGGGTTCACCGGCCGACTCGAAGTGCTCGATGCTGTCGGCGAGAGCCCCCAGCAGCGCTTCGGCCTCCAGGAGCGCCAGCACCCTGCCCACGCAGGCGTGCACGCCGTAGCCGAAGCCCAGGTTGTCGCGGTTGTTTCTGCGCACGTCGAAACGATCCGGCGCCTCCCAGCGGCGCGGATCGCGGTTCGCGGCGGCGAACATCAGTCCGCAGCGTTCGCCCGCCGATATCACGTAGCCGTCGATCTCGACGTCTTTCATGGCAACGCGTCCGGCCATGCGGGAGGGTGAATCCCAGCGCAGGCTTTCCTCGAACGCGGCCCTGATGAGCGCGCGGTCGGAGCGCACCAGCTGGTACTGGTCCGGGAATTCGCAAAATGCACGGATGGTATTGGCGAGGGTCAGCACGGTGGTATCGGCCGCCGCCGACAGCAAAATGCCCACCAGCAGATTGGCCTCGTGCGGCGTGATCTCACCGCGATCGGCCGCTTCGTACATGGCCATGCCGAGGCTTCCCGGCGTGAGGTTTTCCCGGTTGCAGCACTGGCTCGCCCAGGCGGCGACCGCGTCGGTGTTCTCCATCGCTTCATGGAACAACTCGTTTGGCGGCCCCATCGTCGCCCACACCATGTTGCCGAAGGCGTACATGTGTTCGCGCCCCTGTTGCGGGAGCCCGATCAGATCCGGCAGCACCTTGTAGACGAACGGCTGCGTGATATCCGCGACCGCATCGATGGTCCGACCGTCGCGCGAGCGCACACCGTGAACGATGCTGCGGGCGTCGCGGCGAAAGGCCTCAGCCATATGCGATAACGCCCGCGGCGAGAGCGCATTCGCCACCACGGCGCGCACGCGCGTATGTTTCGGCGGATCGTCGGTGAGCAGCAGCTCGGGGCGCACCGAGTTCGGATCGTGCCAGGGGCGCGAGGTGGACGAGAAACTCTTCCAATCCTTGAGACCCGCGGCCACATGTTCGTAGCGTGCGAGCATGGTGACGTTCTCCCGCGCCAGCTTGACGACGGGCGCCAACTCGCGCAGCCGATCGTCCACCGCCCGCGCGTTCATGACCGATTCGCGCGAGAACGGGTCGGTGTCGAATTCAGGAATTGTCTTAGGCATACACTTACCCCGCGGCGGCAATGCCGCCATCGACATGCAGAATTTCACCGTTGATGAACGATGCCGCGCTGCTCAGCAGAAATGCGCAGGCCTCGGCGTTGTCCTCTTCGCGGCCCAGGCGCCGCAGCGGTATTGAACGTGCGCGACGGGCGTATTCGGCCGCGTCGTTGAGGCCCACTGCGCCCGGAGTCGGCACCGAACCCGGTGCGATGGCGTTGACGCGCACGTTGCGCGGTCCCAGTTCGGCCGCCAGCACTTTGGTGAGCGTGACGATGGCGCCTTTCACCAGGCTGTAGGCCGCGGTGTTGGGGAAACCCTTCTCCGCCACGGGCGAGGCCATGTTGACGATCGCGCCGCCGCGCTCCGCATCGTAATGCGCGAGCAACGCCTGGGCGCCCCAGACGCTGCCGTTGATGCCGATGGCGGTCATCCGATCGAGCGTTTCCGGCGTGATCTTCTCAACCGGCTCGTAGCGCAGCAGCATCGCGTTGTTGACGACGGCGTCGATGCGGCCGCACGCCTCGGCAAACCGCGCAGCGGCTTGCATGAACTGCTCGCGCACGGCGACATCGACGGCGTACGCGAGCGCAGCGCCGCCCGCGGCGCAAATCCCTCTGGCGACCTCGTCGCTGCCGCCGGCGTCGACATCGGTCACGGCCACCGTGGCGCCGCAACGGGCAAGTTTCTCGGCCACCGAGCGGCCCAGCCCGCGTGCCGCGCCGGTGATGAAGACGCGCTGACCGGACAGATCGGGATACGCCGTGGCGCTCATATCTCGAGTCTCCACGCCTGGCCGTCGGGCACGATGACGCCCGCGGTGGGTTCGGGAAAGTGACTGCCGATGACGAGGGTGCCGGTATTGCAGAAGCGCTGGACGAAGTCGCAGCGGGTGCGCGCCGCCTGGGACTTGTCCATGTCGAAGCGCGCTTCGGTGGCGGGCACGGCGATCTGGATCGGGTTGTGCATCAAATCGCCGGTAATGACGGCTTGCTCGCCGCGCGATTCGATCAGCACGCTGACATGCCCGGGCGTGTGGCCCGGCGTGGCGATGAGCGAGACCTCGTCGGTGAGGCGGAAGTCCGCATCGATGAATTCCTCGAGGCCGGCTGCGAGTATGGGGTCGATCGAGTCTTGCAGATGGTCCATGTGATGATAACCGCCGGTGTCGCGCAGATGCGTCCAGTGCTGCCACTCGCGCCGCCCGAAGAGGTATCGCGCCTGGGGAAAGGTCGGTACCCATTTGCCATCGACCAGGCGCGTGTTCCAGCCCACGTGATCGAAGTGCAAATGCGTGCACAGCACATCGGTGACCTGCTCTGCCGGAAAGCCGGCGCTGCGCAGGTCCTCCAGGAAGGTGCTCTGCAGGTTGCAGAACACGTCGAACTCCCGCTTCCGGTCGTTGCCGATGCAGGTGTCGATCATGGCCGTGCGGCCCTTCGAGCGCAGCACGAAGCACTGGAAGGAGATGATCATCCGGCCATCGGGCGTGGCGAAGTGCGGAGCCAGCCATCCAAACTGCTGCACGTACTGCGGCGTGGCGTCCGGCAGCAGCATGCTGATGTCATCCTCGAAGCCGGAGACTTCGACGATGCGCGCGATATCGACGTCGCCCACGCGCCATTGCCGGATATGTTCAGCTGCCATGCCTGCCCCCCCTCGTGTGCCCGGTAATGAGATCGGCGGCTTTTTCGGCCACCATCACGACCGGTGCGTTGGTGTTACCGCCGACGATACCTGGAAAAACGGCGGCGTCCACTACCCGCAGCGCATCGATGCCGCGGACCCGTAGATTCGGGTCTACCACCGCCATGTCGTCGATGCCCATGCGGCAGCTCCCCACCGGATGATGGGCGGTGGCGGTTGCCCCGCGCAGATAGGCCAGCCACTCAGGCTGGCTGCGCGTGCCGCGGCCGGGGCGCACTTCGGTGGCCTCGTAGGGCGCAAAAGCCGGCATCTCGCACAGCCGCCTGGCCAGATCCAGGCCGCGCAGCAGCGGCGCCCTGTCCTTCGGGTCGGCCAGGATATTGGGATTCACCCGCGGCGCCACGCGCGGGTCGCTGCTCGCGAGCCGCACCTCGCCTCGGCTGCGCGGATAGAGATTCACCACGCTCAATGCGAAGCCATGCCCCAGGGGCAGCGGGAATGTAGTGGGGTTGCGGCGCGCCGGCTGAAACGCGATCTGGATATCCGGGCGATCGGTGTGCGCGGAGCTGCGAATGAAGGCGGTCGACTCGAACACATTGCTCGCCAGCGGGCCCCGTCGCGCGAGCGCATATTCCGCGAGGTTCCACAGCGCGCGCGGCACCGTGCGCCACGAGAGTCCGTAGGACGTGGTGTCGCGCATCTCGAACGCAATTGGTACGGCCGGATGGTCGTGATAGTTCGCGCCGACGCCGGCGAGGTCGGCCTGGACGCGGATTCCCAGCGATTCCAAATGCCCTGCCGGACCTACCCCCGAGAGCATCAGCAAATGAGGGGAGTGAACCGCGCCCGCGCACAGCAGGACCTCGCGCGAGGCCGGCACCGAACGCGGTCCGTCGGCGGCGGCTACGTCCACCCCGGTGGCGCGGCCCGACTCGATGCGAATGCCGGTGACGGCGGTGCGGGTGAGCACAGTGAGATTCGGGCGCCGCAGGGCCGGCATCAACAATGCGCGCGCGCTGGAGTCGCGCCGGCCGCGATGAATCGTGCCCTGGCGAAGTCCATAGCCCTCGGGATCGAGGCCCGTAAAATCATCGCACGGTCGATAGCCGCCGACCGCCCCAAAGGCATCGAGAAACGCCTGATTCAGGCGATTGGGGTGCGGGATGTGAGTCACGTGGATCGCGCCGTCGATGCCGTGTACGCTCGAGTCGCGCTGCTCGGCATTGTTCTCCGACAACCGAAAATAAGGCAGGACCTCCTGCCAGCTCCAGCCGGTATTTCCGGCGGCGGCCCAATCGTCATAATCCTTCGGATGGCCGCGGTGATAGGCCATGCCGTTGATGGAGCCGGAACCGCCGACCACCTTGCCGCGCGGCAGCGGCAGACGGCGCTCGTTGAGTTCCGTCTGCGGCTCGGTGGTGAGTCCCCAGGTGAGACCCGGATGCATGATGGCCGCACCCACCAACGCCGGCACCTGGATGAAGGGGTGGCGCGCCGGGCCGCCGGCTTCGAGCAGGCAAACTCGCGTGCCGGGATTCTCCGACAGGCGGGCAGCCAGCACACATCCGGCGGTGCCTGCGCCGACGATGACGTAATCGAATGGGGCGGCGCTGGTCACGAAGAGCCCGCTCGAGGTCAGGCCGCTCGCACCTTGAGCGCCAGCAGCGCCGCCGCCGACAGCAGCGAGCCCATGGCCATCATGGTGGCGACGGCCTGCATTCCGAAGCCGGCCTGGAACAGATATCCGGCAATGATAGGCGCCAGTACCGCACCGCCGCGGCCCACGCCCACCGCGAACCCGGTGCCCGTCGCGCGCACATGCGTGGGAAAGACTTTGACGAACAGCAAGTAATAGCCGCCGATGCCGCCGTTGATGAACACGCCGGCCACCGCGACCGTCGCCGCGAGCGATGTAAGGTCATGCGCGCCGCGCCCGAACCAGACGACCATGGCCGATGAGCCGAGGAGCGTGACGAGGGTCAGCGCCTTCAAGCCGACGCGCGTTGCGACCAGTCCGAAAAGCACCACTCCCGTGGCACCCCCCACATTCGCCCAGGTCAACACGCCGGCCGCCGCCTTGGGCGCGAAGCCCATGTCGACGACCAATTTTGGCACCCACTTGATGATGAAGTAGAAGCTCGTGACGTGCGCGAAATAACCCAATGTGATGAGCACCGTCGTCACGATCAAGCCGGGTTTGAAGATATCCGTCACCGCGCGCTGCGAGGATTCCAGAGTGTGCGGGGTCAGCGCGGCGATCGACTCGTGGCCAAAGCGCGTCAGGATCCGGTTGATGGCTCGTACCGCGCCCGGCTTGCCCTGGCGATCCAGGAAGTCCACGGATTCGGGCAGCAGGAACCATACGATGGGAATGAAGGCCACGGTGATCGAACCGCCGAAAATGAAGACGTCATGCCAGGTGCCGCCGCCGAGCAATTTCTGCACGACGATGCCGCCGATCACTCCGCCGAGCGGATAACCGACCACCATGAAGGTCACGGCGACGCTGCGCCAACGGTGGCTGGACAATTCCGCAACGGCTGCATTGATCGACGCCAGCATGCCGCCAATCCCGAGACCGGTCAGCAACCGGAAGACCAGCAACGTCGGGACGTCGCCGGCGAGACTCGCACCGAACATGCCCATGCTCATGGCAAGAAGACACCCGAGGATGGTCGGACGCCTGCCGATCTTGTCGGCCACCCCGCCGAGCAGCACGGAGCCCAAGCCCATGCCGACCAGCTCCATCGACAGGACCCAGCCGAGCGTGGCCTTGTCCACCCCCCAATCCGCCGCAATCCCGGGCGACGCAAAGCTGATCGACAGCACGTCGAACCCGTCCATGGCATTCAGCCCCACGGTGACGAGAACCGCCAGCCATTGGCCGGCGCTCATGGCGCCGTGATCTATGATCGATTTCGGATCTTTACCGTTCACGGCTTCTATGGGAGAGGCGTTGATGAGATGGCGATGCATCGGGCATCGCCGCGCGGATCCTGCGCCGCGGCGGCGCAGGATCCGCATCGAGACATCGCGATGAGGATGTTACTTACCGAACTTGACCCGCAGGTCCAGGTACCACATCCGCGGCGGATTATAGTACGCCCCCACCTCGCCCGCGCCGTAGTTCGGCGATCCGGCCGTCGGAAACCGGTCGTCGGTGAGGTTCGTGCCGCCCAAGGCCAGATCGTACAGCTCGGTGGCCGACACGTAGTGGATCGACGCGTCGAGTTGGCGCGTCGCCGGACGGCGCAGCTGCGGCGTGTTCAGCGAATCGTCGAACATCTCGGTGGTGTAGGTAAACGCGGGAATCAAGCGCACCTGCGCCTCGTTGGGCAGCCGCAGCGTGTACTGGGGGTCGAAGGTCGCCTTCCATTTTGGCGTCTTCGGGAGCTTCGCAGAAAGTGCCGACACCCCCGCCCATTTCACGCCGCAGATCGGCGGCCCCGCCGGGCACACGGTCGTGCCGTCGGGCAGTGCATACTGCGGGAAATTCACATTCGGATTCACCGAGGTGTAGTACGCATCGATGAAAGCGGCGGTCGCGTTCAGCTGCAGGCCGCCACCGACGAGGAACTGCGTCTCGAGCTCCGCGCCCTTGATCTTGGCGTTACCGGCGTTGGTATACACGGGCGAGATGCCCTGCTGAATGTTCAGCTGTATGCCTTTGTAGTCCGTGTAGTAGACGGCGGCATTGGTCAGCAAGCGGTGCTGGAACCACTCGGACTTCATGCCGAGCTCGTAAGTCGACGAGTACTCGGGGTTGAACCGCGCCTGATCAGGACTCGTGATTGCCGCCGACAGGCGCGTGGTCCAACCGCCCTGCTTGAAGCCCTTGGACCAGCTCAAGTAGGACATCACGTCGTCGTTGAAATGGAACTGCACGCCCAACGTGGGATCGAAGATGTGCCACGCCTGGCTGTCGGGAATGTTCGGGAAATAGCGAAAGACGGTGTCAGGACCGGGGCCGAAGTACGGAAAATTGTTGAGGTCGGCCTGGCCTCCCAGGAATTTCGTCTGCACGTCCGTGTAGCGGCCGCCGGCGGTGAAGCCCCAATAGTCGTTGAGTTTGAAGTCCCCATGGAAGAACGCGGCGTAGTCCGTGTTGGTCACGTCGTTCGCCAAGTCGGCGACGTACAGCAGAGCTTCGAAAGGCACGAAGTCGTGGACGTGGCCGGCTTCCTTGAAGTAGTACAGGCCGGTGACGTAGTTCAACCGGTTGTCGAAAGCCTTGCCCAACAGCTGGAACTCCTCGGACACCTGGAACTGGTGCTGCTCGTCGGTGACTTCCTGCAGCGTCTCGGGCGTACCGTCCAGATCCGTGCCGATGTTCCACTTGATCTGGCGATAGCCGCTGATCGACTTGAGCTGCAGGGTATCGGTAAGATCGTACACCGTCGTGCCCGACACACCCCACACGTCATTGCGCGCGAAGTCCGGTCCGTTCGCGTAGGTCGTGTCGATGTTGCCGGTGTTGGTGGCGGCATAGCTGTCGTAGATG
>PLAH01000132.1 GCA_003134045.1 Gammaproteobacteria bacterium | reverse complement strand
TGCAGTTCTCCGGCAGCCGTTTTCATTCGGTACGCGCGGCACCGTTGCTCAACGAGCATGGTGCGGGAATTCGTGCGGCTCTGGCAAAGGGTTCCGTCTGGCCGGAACTGGAACCGGCGGCCGCGCTGCCGACGTGAGCGACAGCGGCGCCTCGTGACGCGCCGGGCGATATTGGTCGGACAAACACAAGGGGAGGGGCGACATGAAAATCAACAGACTTCAGATGGCTGTGTGGCTTGCATTGAGCATGCCCGTGGCAATGGCTCAGGCCCCCGCGCCGGCGGCACCGGCATCCGCGGCTCCCGCCGCACCGACCCAAGGTCCGGGCGTGCAATCCGCGCGCGATGCGCGCGAGCCGCAGGTGCTCGCGACCTGCAAGCATCCGCCCGCACCCCCGACGTTCAAGTTGCCGCCCGGATTCACGCCGCCTACCGGCGAGCCGCAGGAGTATTCGGTCGCCGGGATCGCCGGCGTGGTGGCTGGCGAGGAGCAATGGAAGAAGATTTGGAGCGTCCAGGGCAATAATGCCGACGGCCTCGTCGGCACCGACGACGGCGGCTTATTGATCGCGCAAAACAGCAACAGCGCGGTGGTCAAGCTGGACAAGGATGGCAACCTCGCGGTGTTGTTCAAGGACACGAACACGGGCGGCGCTTTGTCGATGAGCAAGAAAGGCGCTTTGTTCATCGTCCAGCGGGGACTTTATCCGTCGGTGTGGCAGTTGAGGCCGCAGCGCAAGTTGCTCGCGGACAAATACCAAGGCGACCCGTTGGATTGCCTCGGCAGCGTCATCAACGATCTTACCGCGGACAGCCATGGCGGCGTCTATTTCACGGATGGCGGGTTGTACTACGTGGATGCCAAAGGGGTCATCACGAAGTACGGCGAAGATCTCTCGACGAACGGCATCATCTTGAGCCCGGACGAGAAGACGCTGTACGTGACCAACAAGGATACGGTTGTGGCGTTCGACGTGAAGTCCGGCGGCGCGCTCGCGCATCAACGCGATTTCGCCAAACTCCCGGGCGCCGGCGACGGCGCCACGATCGATGCGCAGGGGCGCCTGTACGTTACTGCGCGCGGCAAGGATGGGGTCCACGTCTTCTCTCTCAAGGGCGAAGCCCTGGGCGATATTCCGACGCCGTATCCCGTCATCAGCGTGGCGTTCGGCGGGCCGGGCAAGAAAACTCTGTACGCGGTTGCCGAGACGGGCAAGTCACCCGCCCAGGCCGCTACCATCCTCGCGATTCCCATGATCGCAACCGGATACGCGGGCCGCGCCAAGTAGCGACCGGATAGGCGAGCCGCGCAAAGCAGCGACGCCGCCGATCCGCAGCGTCTGACCGCAGGCTGACTTGGAGCCAGCCGCTGACGAGTACCGCCGTCGGCGGCTCATCTGTGCCGTCAACCGGGGTCGGTCTCTCGACTGGGGTCCGGGTATCTCGGCTGCAATTCCTTGTCGTACCGAAAGGCTTCCGAGGACGTCCCTGTCCCGGGAAAGGGTACCCCTTACGGTACCCGGAGGCCGATCGCCAAGACTAGAATGTGCGTCTGATACTCACCGCGACCATGCGGGGCGGACCCGGATCGATCGAGGAGTAGTTGCTGCTCGAGGTCGGCGGATAATTGTAGCTGGAGACGATGGCGTAGTACTTGTCCAGCAGGTTGCTGCCCTCGAGCGAAACGTGGGTGTCGCCTTTGGGGTTGGTCCACGTGATCCGGCCGTTCAATAATCCATAACCCGGATTCCAAGTCTGCGGGAGATTGTCGGCCGTCTGTTGCTGACGGGCGATATAGCTGAAGTCGAGCCTCGGCGTGATCGCACCCACATTATCGCCCAGATCGAACTTGTACTGAGCGCCGAGAGCCGCTTTGAAATTCGGGACCAGCGGCGGCGAGTAGCTCAGCTGGATTCCGGTCGCCGGATCGACCGACGTGTACTTGAAATCGACATAATCGACGGACAGATCGATTATGGCGTTCGCAATCGGATGGATCTCCGATTCCAACTCGAAGCCCTTGACCGTCGCGTCGCCCACATTGGCGGGCAGCGCGCATTCCTCGGGCAGACCGGCGGGCACGTACTCCGGGCACCGATTCAGCGTAAGTTGAATCTGCTTGTACAAGTTGTAGTACGTCGACACGTTCAATCGAACCGTGCGATCGAACAGGAAGGATTTCACGCCCACTTCGTAGGAAGTCACGGTTTCAGGATTGAAAGACAGGGCCTGTTCCGCGTAGTAAGGGCGCGGGTTGATGCCGCCGCCCTTGTACCCGGTGCCGGTGGTGAAATAGACGCTGACATCCGGCGTGAATTTATAGTCGGCCGTGAAATTATAATCCGTCCGGTTGCCCCGGAAGGTGCCCGGAACGTCGTTGATCGGCAGCACGGATTGGTCGAGGAAGGTGCCGGGATAGCCGGGCGCCAGACTGCGGCCGTACAGGAACGTCTTCTCATCCTTGGTATAGCGAACTCCGAGGGTCAGAGTCAGCGGGTCGAGCGGCGTGTATTCCATGTGGGCGAAACCCGACTTGGAGTTGTTGTGCACGAGGTCGTTTTCCAGGAAGTCGAAAGTCGCCAGCTCGTTGGTGGCGCCGTCGAGACTGACGCGAGCGCCTTGAGTGGCGTGGTACTCGAAGTAATAGGCGCCGACGGTCCAGCGGATCTGCGGGCCGATTTCCCCGTTCAGCCGCAGTTCCTGACTGTACTGCGTATAGTCGATGTTGAACGTGTTCATCAGCCAGGATAACGGCGAACCGTCCTGATCCGCCGCGGAAACCTGGTGCATGGAACGTTCGGCTGTGATCGACTTCAGGCTGTAGCCGTCGCCAAAATCCCAATTGAAGTCGTTGGATACGCCCCAGGCGTCCAGATTGCTGATGGGCTGCGTGCAGTATTGGTACGGCGTGCCGACCAGGCCGCAGGACGTGCCGTAATTGTAGTAGCTGCCTCGCGGCGGCACGAAATTCTGCGCCACATCGTTCGCCGGCGCGCCCGGGGTGTCATGGCCCGGGCCGTTCCATACGCCTTGCGAGGTCAGCACCACCGGCGGCGCATCCGAATGGTCGATCGTATCGTCATAGATGAACGTGTCGGTAATGTTGTCGGTGATCAGCATCTTCATCACCGCGCGTAGCGCGACGATTTGCTTGCCGCCCTCCGTGCTGAGCTTGCACCCATCGGGTGCGACGCCATTCGCCTGCTGGGCCAAGCTGCCCGGGCTGTTATAGGGCACCGGAGGCTTGCCCGTGGCGCACTGGTAGTCATAATCGTTCACGTAGCCGTCCTGGTGTTCGCCGATACCCGTCAAGCGTACGAACACATGATCCGGCACCAGCGTGAAATTACCGCCCGCGCGTACATCGCGCCGGTTGTAGGTGCCGATGGTGCCTTCGAGATAGCCGTCGGTGTCCGCGGTGGGCTGTTTGGAGTACAGCTTGATCGCGCCACCCTCGGAGTTCTTGCCGGCCAGGGTGCCTTGCGGGCCGCGCAGGATTTCGACGCGGTCCAAGTCGACCAGGTCCATCAGCGAGCCGTACAGGGTGCCGTAGTAGACGTCGTCGACGTACATGCCGACGCCCGGCTCGAGGCCGAGATCGAAGTCGGTCTGGCCTACCCCGCGGATGCTGATCGTGGTGACCTGCGCGCCGCCGAGGCCGCCGCTGGTCAAATTGACTCCCGGAGCCCGCTCGGCCACCTGAGCGATGTCGGTCTGGCTGCGTTCACGGAGCATGTCACCCGTGATGGCCGTGATGGCGATCGGGGTGTCCTGAAGATTCTGAGAGCGGAACTGAGCGGTGACCACGATTTCCGGAATCTGGTCGCCGTTCGCGGCGGCGCTGTTTTCCGCGGTTGCGGTTGATGCGACCGTCTGGGCAAAGGATGGCATCAAACCACCCAGAGCCAGCATCGCCGATAGATTGATACCTGACAGCAGCAATCGCCGCCACCTTGCGTTTCTAGACCACATTTTCTAACTCCCCCTGTTACCGGTGCTGTTGATCGACACCACGCCGCGCCACTCATTCGAGATCTTTTATTTAGAATACCACACAGTCATTCGCATATCGAATATTCTTTCGCATAGCGAAGACTTGGCGTAAAATGCGGCCGGCCGCGCGTTATGTACGCGAACGCGCGTGCGCGTGTCCGATCGGCGAAGCCGTCGCCGGGGCACCGCCGAGCATAAAATCGCGCACGTCATTCATCGGGGAGATACGCAATGAAGTTCAGGATCGTGGCCGGTTGCGCGGCGTTGGGATTTGCGCTGGCTGCCTCTGCGCAGAATCTGGTCATCACCAACGCCCGGATCATCGACGGGACGGGCAATGTCATCGAGCGCGGCTCGGTGACGGTCAAAGACGGCAAGCTGATCTCGGTCGGCGCCGGCGGCGCGGCCGGATCGGCAGGCACGCGCATCGACGCTCACGGCATGACCGTGATGGCAGGCTTCATCGATGCGCACCGGCATCTCATACGCGGCGATGCCGACGCCTGGCTGAAGGACCACGCGGGCGACAACATGAAGTCCTTCGTGAACGCCGGTTTCACCACCGTATTTTCGATGGGCGATGATCCGAAGGGTATTCTGGAGCTGCGGCGCCGGCTCAAGACCGGAGAGCTGGCGGGCCCGACGCTTTATGCGACCCGTGTCATCCCGCTATCCGGGCCCATGCCGCGGCCCGCCGCCGCGCCGCGCGGGCCGTTCACGGATCTCGCCCGCACGGATCCGGCGCGGCCCCCGGACCGCCCTGAGACCGCGCCCCCGGCCATTCCGGACGAGGAGAGCCGCGCGGCGGTCCGCGCGGCCAAACAGGAAGGTTTCGATGCCATCAAGACCTTCATGCTTGCAACCCCGGGCGGCCCCGAAGGCCACACCTTGTCGGTGATCGTGGACGAGGCGCACCGCCAAGGCCTGCGCGTCTTCACCCACGCCACCGCCGTGCAGGACGCCTTGGCCGCGGTGAACGCCCACGTCGATGTGCTGGCCCACACCGCCCATATCGGCCGCCTGGAGGAGGACGAATCCGCGCGTCGAACTCTCCTCGACTCGCACGTTCCGATGGTCTCCACGCTTGCCGTGTTCATTCCCCACTTCGACGATCAAAATCGCCCGCTATTCCGGGATGGGGGTCCCTTCCCGATGCCGCGCCCGCTGTCAAGCGGCGGCCAGGGGCCGGTCAACGCGCGTATCCTATGGGAGGGCGGCATGGCCTACGCTTACGGCACCGATACCCAGTGGGATCCGCGGGCCAGCCTCGCCGACGAACTGCGGGCTCTCAACCTCGTGTTTTCTCCGCGCGACATCATAAAAATTTTGGGGCCGAACACGGCTGCCGCGATCAACAAGAGCGGGGAATTGGGGACGCTGGAACCGGGCAAGAACGCTGATATCGTGCTCATCGACGGCGATCCGCTCCAGGATGTGTTCAATCTGACCTGCGTCGTGCTCGTCGTCAAAGACGGCAAGGTGATGGTCGATCATCGCGGCAAGCATCGGGCGGCGACCGATTGACGGCGGGCAGGCCCGAGAGCGCGGTGTGCCGGAGGCGGCGGGAGTTGCGGTCTTGCGCTGCAATGTGAATAAAGAAATTCGCATAGCGAAAACAAAGCGCGGCTTGTACAATGAAAGTCCCTCGATAAGCACGAACAACGACGGGATTTTTTTGAGCAAGAGTCGGACCAAAAACAGCATCGCGGCGCGCCGCGACGGAGCCGACGGCGTGCGCCGCGAGACCATGGGCGGTCTCGCCAAGGGGCTCAGCGTCATCCGTGCCTTCACGCGCGAGCACGCGTCGCTCAGCTTGAGCGATGTGGCCGGGTTGACTGCGATGCCGGCCGCTACCGCACGGCGCTGCCTGATGACGCTGGAGGAACTCGGCTACGTGATGCGCCGCGAGCGGCAATTCCTGCTGCGCCCGAAGGTACTCGAGCTGGGCGCTGCCTATATCGAGTCGATGAACATCGAGCTTCTGACCAAGACGCATCTCGAGGAGCTGGCGCGCAACACGGGCGACTCGGCCGCGCTGTGCGTGCTCGACGGCACGGAGATCGTCTATGTGGCGCGCACCTCGATCCGAACCTTGATGCGCTTGGAAGCGCACATCGGCAGCCGCTTCCCGGCACACGCCACGTCGATGGGCCGCGTGCTGCTGGCCGGTCAAAACGCGGCCGAGTTGAATCGGTATTTCAACGAAGCGGTCATCGAGCCCCTGACGAAATACACGGTAACGGATGTCGAACAGCTGCGCCGGATCATCGACAAGTGCCGGCGCACCGGCTACTCGGTAGTCAAGGACGAATTGGACTACGGCGTCGTGGCGCTGGCGGTGCCGGTGTACGACCAGGAGGGGCGCGTGGTAGCCGCGCTCAACAGCTCCAGCCATTCGAATCGCATCACCGCTGCCAAATTAGTCCAGGAACGCTTGGACATGCTGCGCGGCGTGAGTAGCCAGATAACGAAAGACCTGGCATCGCTGCCCGGCCTGTCGCTCAGCGTCGGCTTGGCGAGCGGCTGACGGTGCGCGCCGGCCCGCGGCGTTGCCGGACCGTGTTGCCCATCCAACTCGAGCCTGCACAATCAGGCACTTGGCCGCAGGCGCGGGAACGGTCTCGGAGGCAGCTGGCGGAACCGCATTTCGCACGGGGACCGCAGCGCGCAGCGGGACGCTTGACGCCAACGGCGCCGAGGATCACGATATTCGAAGTTCGATAATCGAAGAGAATTTCGTTATGCGAAATTACCGTGAAACAGAAGAGCGGCG
>PLAH01000067.1 GCA_003134045.1 Gammaproteobacteria bacterium | reverse complement strand
CCGCGGCCAGCAGCAGGGCGAGCCCCAGCCAAAGCGCGGCGGTCAGCCGCGGCCGGCGCGCGATCGGCTGCGCAATCGCGCCGCTTTCCTCCAAGGCCCTCATGGGATCCCGCGGGCGCCGAGCCTCGTCAGGCATTGGACGATCTCGTCCGCCGCCTCGCCGAGTCGCGGGCCTGGCCTGACCAGGATGTCGAAGGCAGCGGCCGGGAATCCGCAGGTGCGGCTCGATCGCAATGCCTCGAGGACACCCCAGCCCGGCCGTGTGGCCATTTGCGCCAATTCCACATCCGAGGCCATGATGAGGTCCGGCTGCGCCCGAACCACGAATTCCGGATTGAGCTCCGGAAAGGGACCGAGATCTCCGGGAACCACATTGCCGAGTCCCAGCTCCGCGAGCAGTTCGCCGATGAATGAGCTCGCGCTGGCCGCATGGGGCGCGTCGGACACCTCGAAGAAGACGCGCTGGCCGCGCAGGACAGGCGGGACCCGGGTGGCGGCGGCGGCAACTCTCGCCTGGATGCCGCGCCACGCGGCATCACCCCGGCCCTGCGTGCCGAGCAATTGAGCGATGAGATCCAGCATACGGTGCACATCGGCCAGGGTCTTGGATCGAAGAGCCATGACCGGAACGCCCAGTTCGTCGAGCCGATCGACCACGCGAGAGGAGTCCGAGGCCAGCACCACGTCGGGATGCAGCGCCACGATGCCCTCGAGCATGGCGTCGTCCAAGCCGCCGAGTTTCGGCAGTGACTTCACTGAATCCGGCCAATTCGAGTACCGATCCGTACCCACCAGCCGGCTGCAGGCGCCCAATTCGCATACGGTCTCGGTCAGCGAGGGCAGCAACGAGACGATGCGCGCCGGCGGATGATCGAGAAGGGTCGCATGCCCTCGATCGTCGCTGACCTCGATCCGCGAGACCGCGAAGGCGGCCGCCGGCAGGGATGCGCAGATCCACAGGCCGAGCAGCAGGGTCATCGCCGTGCGCCGACCGATCATCCGTACCCCACACGAGTCCACACCTTGAGCTCCCGCCGAGCGTTCATTGTTCAAGGGCCGATTGGGTGGGGTTCGGTGCGGAGCCAGGCGATGAAGCGTGAATCCGCATCGCCGCCCGCCGCAACGCATGCCGCTACGGTTCAGGCCGGTCTCCGGACTCATGAGCGGGCAGACCCGGCCGAGCCGCCTTCCCGTGCCTGGGCACAGTGGCTCATGAACTCGGCCATACTCATTTACCGTTGCGGGGGCAGTCCCGGGATTGCCTCGAGGGCCTCACCGGATTCCCGTTTCACTCGCCGACGCGCACGTCGCGCGAGCACCTGAACGCGGCCGCATTGTGTCCAGGTTGCCGATACCCCGTCAAGCGCGTACGCGGGATTCTGCCCGGCGGGCCGGCCTGCCCCGATCGGCCCGGCAGCGCGTGCCGCCGGGCTAATCCGGAGAGTTGGCGTAGAGCTTGACGACCTCGTACAGAAAGCGCCGCCCGTCCATCAACGACTTGACCCGGATACGCTCGTTCAACCCATGAGCGTGCGCGCCTTCGGCGTCATGGAACATGCCGGACAGGCCGTAGGTCGGCACGCCGGTCGCATTCAGGAACCGGCCGTCGGTGGCGCCCGTCGCCATGGTCGGCACGATCGGCACGCCCGGCCATATCCCCGCCGCCACCTTGCGCACGGGAGCGAGGATGCGCTCGGTGAGCGGCGGTGGCGGCGACTGGATGCCCGGATCGCCCGTGGGCGCGACGCTGATCTTGTCGTCCGCCAGCACCTGGACGATCTGCGCCTGAACGTCGGCGATCGGCACGCCCGGCAGGATCCGGCAATTCACATTGGCCTTGACGTGTTGGGGCAGCGCGTTCGGCGCATGACCCCCGTTGATTTCAGTGACCACGCAGGTGGTGCGCAACATGCCGTTCCAGCCCGGATTGACCGCCCACAGCCGCTCCGCGGCCGCCTGGTCCGGCGGATCCTGGAGAACGGCGCGCATGTCGGCGGCGATTGCCGGCTCGGCCAGCCGGGCCTGCGCCTCGAAGTAGCCGCGCGTGGCCTGGTTGACGGCGACCGGAAATTGCCAGGCGCCGAGCCGGGCCAGCGCGGCGCTCAGACGCACGATGGGGTTGTTCTTGGTCGGCCGCGAACTATGACCGCCGACGTCCGAGGCCTCGAGCACGAAGTCCTGATAGACCTTCTCGCCGGCTTGGATCTGCAGCGCAACCGGTTTGCTGCGCGCATCGAGTTCGCCGCCCGCGCCCTCGTTGAGCGCGAAGGCCGCACTCAGCACCTCCGGCCGCTCGGAGGTCAGCCACTTGACCGTGTTCGACGCCTCGGGAGTCTCCTCCCGGCAGGTCAGGGCCAGCTTGATGTCGCGGCGCGGCCGGAAACCTTCCATACGGTAGCGGACCAGGCTGTCGGTGAATACCGCCGCCATGGCCTTGTCGTCGCTGGCGCCGCGCGCGTAGAACCAGCCGTTCTCCTCCACCAGCTTGAACGGATCGCGCTGCTAGTCCTCGCGCCGGGCCTCCACCACGTCGATATGCGCCAGGAGCAGGATGGGTTTGGCGGCCCGGTCGCGGCCCCGCAGCACGGCGATCAACGCGCCGTCCTTGGGATATCCGGGTGGAACCAGGATCTGCGTATCGGCCGCCGCTATTCCCGCCGCCAGGAGGTGCGCGCGCATGGCCTCCGCGGCCTCGGTGCAGCTGCCCACCGACAGCGTCGTGTTGATCTCGATCAGCTCCTTGTACAGCGCGCGGAAGGCGGCCTCGTCGGGCGGGGGGCTCTGCGCCGCGGACTTGGTGACCGGCCCCATCAGGGCGAGGGCAATGAGTGAACTGCACGACAGGTACTTCATCCGGGCGATTCTACAATGAAGAACCCGCGCGCGCCGACATACAATGCCGGCATGCAGAATCCGAAACCCGTTCCAGCGACGCTGTCCGATGACGACATACTTACGTGCACACGAGTTTTGCGCGCCATCGAGGCCGACCGATCGCATCTTGCCCGCCTCCCGCAGGAGCGGCGCCGCGAGATCCTCATGCTCGCAGGGCTCGTCGCCAAGCCCGAGCGCCACGACGTTTCCAGAATGGCCAAGGCATTCAGGCGCGCCAAGCGCGAGGCCGCGAAGGAACACGACCGCCAGGTCATCGAATCGGCCGGACTGCGCCTGCAGCGGCGCTCGCCGGTCTATGCCCCGCTGCGCCTCGAGCGGCCGAAGGCCGATCCCGAGCGGCCCCCACTGCATCAGGAGCGCAACTGTTACGTCTGCAAGAAGCCCTACGCGAAGATGCACCGCTACTACGACTCGATGTGCGAGGGCTGCGGCGATTTCAACTATGCCAAACGGGAACAGACCGCCGATCTGCAAGGACACTACGCGCTGGTCACGGGCGCGCGGGTCAAGATCGGCTTCCAGGCCTCGCTCAAGCTGCTGCGCGCCGGCGCGCACGTCATCGTCACCACCCGCTTTCCGATCGACGCGGCCGCGCGCTACGCCAACGAAGCGGATTATGCGGACTATCGCCCGCGCCTGCAGATCCACGGGATCGACCTGCGGCACACGCCGAGCGTCGAGCTCTTCACCCGGTTCCTGGCGGAGCGCCTGCCCCGGCTCGACTACATTCTCAACAACGCCTGCCAGACGGTGCGGCGGCCGGCCGGCTTCTTTCAGCACCTCCTCACGAGGGAGAGCGAATCGCTCGACGCGCTGCCCGAGGCCCTGCGAATACCGCTCGCCGGTCACGGCGAGCTGCGGCGCGCCTTGCAAGTTTCGCCGCCGCAGGCCGGCGCGCTGCTCGCCGGAGCGGCGCGCCACGGGGAGGGACTGCTGCACAGCGCGATGCTTTCGCAGCGCCGCTACCTCGATGAGGATTTTCGCGGCGGCGAGGCGCTGTTCCCGGCGCATCGTTACGATGAGGATCGCCAGCAGGTGGATCTACGCGCCGTCAATAGCTGGCGGCTGCGCCTGCATGAAGTCGAGACGCCCGAACTCCTCGAGGTGCAGCTCGTGAACGCCATCGCGCCGTACATTCTCAACGCTCGCCTGAAACCGCTCATGTTGCGCACGTCGGAACGGCACAGGCATGTGGTCAACGTGAGCGCCATGGAGGGGCAGTTCTACCGCACCGCCAAGACCGATAAGCATCCGCACACCAATATGGCGAAAGCGGCGCTCAACATGATGACGCGAACCAGCGCACCCGATTTCGTGAAGGACGGGATTCACATGAACGCGGTCGATACCGGCTGGGTGACCGACGAGGATCCCGCCGTCCATGCGGCCCGCAAGGCCGAGATCGGCTTCTCCCCGCCCCTCGACATCATCGACGGCGCGGCACGCATCGTCGACCCGATCTTCGTTGGGCGGCTCACGGGCACGCACGTGTGGGGGCAGTTCTTGAAGGACTACAAGCCGGCGCCTTGGTAGTTGCCGACACGGCAGTCGATTCCGCAGCGTCGGTTCGTCCTCGCGATTGCCCGCGTGCTCGCTCCCCGCACAAGATCTCAAGGACGGTGTACCGATGCATTCGTATGTTGCATAGTACCGGCCATGGAACGACCGAACCCCGCAGGGCACGCGCGACGCGGCAGCCTCCGACACGCTGCGCGACCGCGCCTCCTCGCCTTCGGAGCGTTGGGGGTGACTCTCGCATTGCGGGCTCTTCCCGGCCATGCCACCGTCTTCGACTTGCCCGCGGACGGCTCAGCGCTCATCGGTGCGGACACCACGATTACCTCCCGCTACGAGGACACGCTGTTGGACCTCGCCCGGCGCTACAGCCTGGGCTACGATGAAATCATCCGTGCGAACCCCGGCGTGGACATGTGGTTGCCCGGCGAAGGCAGGCAGATTCTACTGCCTGGCCGGCGGATATTGCCGCCCGGCCCGCGCGAGGGCGTGATCGTCAGCCTGCCCGAGCACCGGTTGTACTATTTTCCCGTGCCCAAAAAGAACGAAAAGCGCGTGGTCATCACCTACCCGGTCAGCATCGGCAAAATGGGACGCACCACACCGCTGGGACAGACCTATATCACGGCCAAGATCGAGCACCCCTCCTGGTATCCGCCGGAATCCATCCGCAAAGAGCACGCCGCAGCCGGCGACCCGCTGCCGGCGGTGGTGGGGCCCGGGCCTGATAATCCCTTGGGCGATTACAAGATACGGTTGGCCTTCGGCAACGGTACGTATGAAATCCATGGCACCAACAATCCGACGGCGGTCGGCTTGGCCATCACCCACGGCTGCATCCGCATGTACCCGGAGGACGTGGCCGCGCTGTTCCCGTTGCTGCCGGTCGGCACATCGGTGCGCCTCATCAATGCACCCGTGAAGGTGGCCTGGATCGACGGCGAGCTGCTGCTCGAAGCGCATCCGCCGGTCGACGCACAGGGGGAGAGCTTCGAGCCCGATCTCGATAAGTTCTCCGATCTGCTGCGCGCCGCGGTGGGCCCCACCACGGTGGCCATACACTGGGACTATGCGCGTGAAGCGCTGCAGAAGGCGGATGGAGTCATCGTCACGGTGGGGCTCGAAGCCGATGATCCGGCAATCTCTCAAGGCTCCCAGTATCCAAACCAGTAGTTGATCCCGATCCGGAACAAGTTCGCCGTAGAACCCGTGTGACTGCTGTCGAAGGACACGCCGGAGAATGCCGCACTGGCCGATGCGGAGCCGTTGCAGTTGGCCGCGCGGCCGGCCCCATCGCTCAAGGTCGCGTGCAAGTATTCCATCGTAAGCGGCGTGTCGCTCTGCGCGCGCGCCGCGCTCGCGATCAAGACCAAAACCAGCAAGGCTGCCGCAGGGCTTCGATTCACCTCGGGCTAATTCCACAGCTCGGTCAATTTCTCGCCCTTGATCGCTCGCTTGATGGCTCGCACCGACTTGCGAAAAATCGGCGGGATCAAGTCGAGAATGAAACCACGGACGATGCGCGATACCCTGAGCTTTCCCCGTCCCTCTCGCGCAATCTTAAAGTCGCGCTGAGCGTGCAAAATCTCAGCGATCGAAGACCGCCCTATTTGCAGATCCCCGCTGCGGACCTTGCGGTCGGGCAAAGCGCAATCCCGTTCGACGGAGCCAATGCATCGCCCGTGGGCCGCCTCATCTCGCTGCAAATCACCAAGGGCTGGTAGTCACAGAACAAACACCTCCATGCCACGCCGATGCAATGGACGGCGGTTAGATTGTGGCTGCCCGCCAAGAGCGTGGGAATATCGGCAGCGGACTCGTTGCCGGCCCTACTGAAGGGATAGTGCGAAGGGCGAGCCGCGCCCTAGCGCACTGCTCACCCGAATGCGGCGCTGGCCCGCTGTATCGCCCGCCCTGACGCCCCGCTCGCGCAAATGCGGTGTTCGCTCCGGCGCGCGCCGCTTGCCGCGCGTCGCATCATTGACCGACGATGTAGACTTCCTCCGCGACGATGCTTCTCGTGAAGCCTTCCTTGTAGGCGCGAGCGCGAAGCACGGTCGGACCGGTCAGCTTGATCGGTTTGTCGTATTTCAGATCCGAGGTCCCGGGTATGCTGCCGTCGAGCGTGTAGCGCACGTCCGCTCCCGGTTCAGGCTCGGCCAAGGTCACCTCGATGGGCGCGGCAAAAGTACCGCCTGCGGGCGACAGGGAGGGAGGCGCAAGCACCGCGCGCCCCGGCATGCTCGTGATCCATTCGCGCAGCAATTCGACGCCGCCGGCGTCGATGGTATTGCGCGCGAGCGGCGGCATGCGAATGTCGGCGGTGGTGTTCACCCGCATGAATGCGATCGAGCGCCAGATGTCGTGGGGCGCGATGATCCGCGGCCGATCGATTCCCTGGTCGATCAACACCGCTCCGTCGATGAGCCCCTGCCGGTCGAGCGGCGTGTCGTAACGGGCGTCGAAATTGGCGACCGTGCCGCCGGGCTGGTGACAGTGTGAGCAGTTCGCGTCGAGGTAGGATCGCGCCCGGTCCTCGAGGCTGCGCGCGGCATCGCCGGCCGCCGCCAGCTTGTCGAATGCAGCGATGTCCTCCTCGTTGAGGGCGGGCGACAACAGGCCCAGGTGATTCCAACTGCGAAGCTCGTTGTCCGTCACGCCCGACGGATAGCGGAACGGGTGATTCATCTGGCGAGTCTTGACGCCCAGCACGCCGCCAGCCCGCGCGTTGTGGCACTTGAGGCAGTCTTGCCGGCTCGGGTAGTACCACGGCTGGTCGTGGACAGTCCCCGAAGCCGCTTTGACCGGAACCTCCTCGGTCAAGCCCGCGGGCAGCAGATCGGCATCGCTATGGTCCGCTCGCCATTTGTAAACCACCCCATACACGCCCCCCCTGTCGTCCAATACCAGGAGCCGCGTTTCGAGCCGGCGTTTTGCCGTGGGATCCCCGGTATCGGTCGGCAGTTCGAACGTCTTGACGAACACCGTGCCCTTGGGAAATTTCCACGCTCCCGGACCGACTTGGATCTTGCCCGTAGGGATGGCGACCCAACGGGTCTTCTGCGCCCCATCCGACCAGAAGGCGACGATGAGGTCGTAAGGAATCAATCCGTCGGCCGGGATCAGGTTTCGCGCATCCTTGAAAGCGCCGGTCTGCGAGAGCAGCGCCGGCATTTTTCCGCCGGCACCATGCGGCATGCGCAAATAAGCGCTCGGCGCGACGCGGGCCGCCAGCCCGTAGGGCACGCCAGCCTGCAGCGAATCGCTGCGCGCCGGACGGCCTCCGTCCAGGCACAAAAACGCGAGCGCACATGCCAGCACCGCCGCGCAACCCCGAGCGCCGGCTCGCGCCGGAAGCCTTGGAGTCGTCAATCTACCAGCCGCCCACGTCGTCAATCCGCGATCGCTCCTCAAAATCCGAAAGACAGCTGCGGCGACTCCGGCGCCGGCGGACGGAACAGATCCGTCGCGAGATCGTGCCGGCCGCTCGCAGACTCGAACCCCAGCTTACGGGCCGCGAGTTCGAAACGGGTGCGCAGCAACTCAGCGTAGGGTCCGGTGCCCCGCATGCGCACCCCGAACGTGGAATCATAGTCCTTTCCGCCCCGGGTTTGATTGATGAGCGACATCACGTGCGCGGCTCGGTCGGGATAATGCGCCGCCAACCATTCGCGAAACAGGATTTTGACCTCGTGCGGCAGCCTCAGCAACGTGTAGCTCGCACAGGTCGCGCCCGCCGCGCGCGAGGCCGCGAGAATGTCCTCCATCTCATGGTCCGTAATGGCAGGTATCACCGGAGCGACCATGACGCCCACCGGCACGCCGGCGGCGGCCAGTTCGCCCACCACCCGCAGCCGCGCCTGAGGTGCGGCCGTTCGCGGTTCCAACGTGCGCTTGATGTCATTGGTGAGCGAGGTAATGCTCAGCATCACCGAGACCAAGCGGTCGCGCGCAAGGTCCGCCAGCAAGTCGATGTCGCGCAGAATCAGCGCGCTCTTCGTCACGATGGTGACGGGGTGCCGGCAGCGCGTGAGCACCGCCAGAATGCCGCGCGTGACTTCGAGGCGCTTTTCGAGCGGCTGATAACCATCCGTGTTGATTCCGAGCGCGACGGGCTTGCACACGTAGCGCGGCTTGGACAGTTCCGCTTCCAAGAGCCGGACCGCGTCGGCCTTGTAGAACAGCTTGGTCTCGAAATCCAAGCCCGGCGACAGGCCGAGATAGGCGTGAGTCGGCCGGGCGAAGCAGTACACGCAGGCATGGCTGCAGCCGCGGTAAGGGTTGATGGAAATATCGAAGCCAACGTCGGGCGAGTCGTTCGAGGTGATGACGCTCTTGGCGCGATCCGGCAGCACCGTTTCGTCGATGCTCTCGGGCACTTCGTCCCGATACCAGCCGTCATCCGTTTGCTCGCGAGTCTGCGATTCGAACCGCCCCGCGATGTTGGACAGCGCGCCGCGCCCTTTGAAGTGCTGATGACCAATGAAGCTACGGCCCATTCTTGAACTCTACCCGCGGCGAGATCCGCCGTAAATCCAGTAGTCGCGCGGTCCGAGTACTGTATGAGCAAGCGAACGCGCGGCAGACCAAGGCGGCCAGCACCGCATAACCCACCCGAGACGGCGCCCGCATCGCTCAACCGCCCGCGATGAGCCCGAATTGCTGGGCAATCAGAATGAGCTGCAGCGCGCTCCCGGCTCCGAGCTTCTGCTTGATCGACGACTGGTGGTTCGCGGCGGTCTTCGGGCTCAGGCCGAGGCACACGGCAATGTCGTCGATGCCGTAGCCTTGAACCAAGAGGCGCAACACCTCCAGTTCGCGCGCGGACAGAGCGCTCGCCAGGTGCTGGGCGGTCGCGGCCTGCGTCGTCATCGCGCGCTGCACGTCCGGGCTGATGTACCGCTGACCGCCGGAAACCGCGCGCACGGCGCCCACCAGCAGATCGGGAGCGCTCGCCTTGCTGAGGTAGCCATACGCTCCCGCGTTCATCGCATGCGTTGCGTAGATGCCGTCCTGGTACATGCTGAACATCAACACCCGCGCCTCGGGCCTGCGGCCCACGATGCGACGTAGAATCTCGATGCCGCTGACGCCGGGCAACGCAATGTCGAGCACCACGACGTCCGGCCGCAGCTCGCCGTCCAAATGCAAGGCTTCGCTCATGTTCGACGCCTCGCCGACGACGCTGAGGCTGGCGTCCCGCTCGAGCAGCCGGCGATAGCCTTCCCTGACGACGGCATGATCGTCGACCAGCAGCACACTGATCTTGGGCGACGCGCCATTCATGGGAGAGTCACGGGCGAGTCGCGGCATTCGAGGCAGGCAACGATGCGAATACGACGAGGCCCGCACCGACATGGCTCGATAGCTTGAGCGAACCGCCGCACGCCGCGGCGCGCTCGCGCATGCCGACCAGCCCCAGCCCTAAGCGCGGCGCGTCCAGGTCCATGCCCCGCCCATTGTCCGCGATCGACGCATCGATGAATTCCCGCGCCTTCGAATCGCTGCGTCGAACGATTCGAACGTCGACCCGGGTGGCGTTGGAATGGCGTGCCACGTTGTTCATGGCCTCCTGTACCAGACGGAACAACGTGAGCGCGCGCAGTTCGTCCAACGCACCCAGGTCGGTGTCGATCGACACCTCGATGGCGGTGCCCGGCAGCCGCGCCCGCCAGTCGTTGAGACAATGCTCGAGCGCCGCAGCCACGCCCAATTCATCGAACCCGGCGGGGCGCAGCTGGCGGATGAGACTCGCCACGACGGCATAGACGCGATCCACAGTGTCGATCATCGCTCGAGCGGCGCCCTTGACGAGCGCGTCATCGGGTCGCGCGGCGTCGCGAATCGACACCGCGTCGAGTTTGATCACGTTCAAGTACTGGCCGAGCTCGTCGTGCAGATCGCGCGCCAGCGCTTTGCGCTCGGATTCCTGCATGTCCACGTATTGCTGCGCCAGCCGCTGATTCTCCGCCAGCGCATCCGCCAGCTTCATTTCGATCGTCCTGCGCAACCTAAGCTGGCGCCGCGCCTCGAAATACCGGCGTGACGAGAACCAGATGAGACATGTCGCAAAAACGAGCAAGACCGCGGGCAACTCGTCGACCTGCAGCTTCTCATGCTGGCGAGCCCACCCCATCAACACCTCGCTGAGATCGAAGCGGGCGCATAAAAGGCCGGTGGCAATCGATATGACAACGATGACGAGGGCGTCTCGGCGAGCAGCGATTTTCCCTGGTGTCAATTTGTTTCCTCCCTCCGTAATCGGGAAAAATTCCTATTCTCAACCTCTGGGCCCTATGGAACCATCCCGCCCACGAGCTGCAAGGGCAACAAGACCCCACCGGCAACCACCAGAGAAATCCATGAGCCATCGCACGACCCGTCCGCCTACCGCTTGCCTGTCCTTGGCCGTCCGTATCCTGGGGGTTGGCGCGGTCCTTTGCTCGAGCGCGCAGGCCCTCGATGGTCCTTCCCCGCCCACACCCGCGCTGCCCGAGATCCTGGTCATCGGCGCGACCCCGGTGCCGGGACTGCGTGTAGACGCGGATAAAGTCCCCGGCAACGTGCAGAGCCTGTTCAGCGCCGATCTCGCGAAGAATGGAGCCGCCGACCTCATCGGCGCGATGAACACCCAGCTGGGCAGCGTCAACATCAACGACACGCTGGCTGATCCGTTCCAGCCCGACATTCTCTACCGCGGCTTCGAAGCCTCGCCGGTGCTCGGCACACCGCAAGGAATCGCCGTCTATCAGAACGGCGTTCGCATCAACGAGGCGTTCGGCGACACCGTCAATTGGGATCTTATCCCGGATATCGCGATCGATCGAGTCGATCTGGTGAGCTCCAGCCCCCTGTTCGGCCTCAATGCCCTGGGCGGCGCCATGTCGGTCACCATGAAGAACGGCTTTACCTATCAGGGCGTCGGCGCGCAGCTGTCCGGCGGTTCTCTCAACCAACGCACCGGGTCTGCCGATTTCGGCTTCAATCGGGGGATATTCGGTTTTTACGCCGCCGCCCGCGTGCTGAGCCAGGACGGCTGGCGGCTGTTCGCGCACGATTCGGTGAAGCAGTACTACATGGACTTGAGCCTGCACGGCGACGGCCCGACCATCGATCTCAGTTATTCCCGGGCCAACAATCAACTGAACGGCCAGGGCGCCGCGCCGGTTCAGTCGCTGGCGATCAGCACGAAGAACGTGTTCACCGGGCCCCAGAACAACATCGACAACATGGACTTCGTGACGCTGAACGGAGCCTACGACTTCAGCAAGACGCTGGGCGTTCAAACGGTCGTTTACTTTCGAAATTACCGGCAAACGGTCGCCAACGGAGACGCCTCTCATTACGGCGCTTGCACCGACATTGCCGCCGTTTGCCAGGACGACGGCACGACGCCGCTCACGACCTCGACGGGAGCGCTCATTCCCGACATCACGAAGGGCGGCACCACCATCATCGGACAGAACGATTTCGAATCCATCCACTCGCAAAGTTGGGGCGGCTCGTTGCAGTTCACCAGCACGCAGAACGTCGCCGATCACGGCAACTCGTTCGCCATCGGCGCCACGGTCGATACCGCCGAGACCAAATTCATGTCGGGCACGGAACTCGGCGTGATCGACGCCTCGCTCACCGTCTTGCCCTCGCCTTATTTCGTCGACACGCCCGAGGGCACCGGGTTTTCCGCCACGCCGGTGATCCTGAACACCAACAACAAATATTACGGTTTCTTCGCCACCGACACCTTCGAC
>PLAH01000019.1 GCA_003134045.1 Gammaproteobacteria bacterium | reverse complement strand
TGCAAGGGGTCGCAAGTTCGAATCTTGTCAATGCTGACCTGGGCGTATCGCAACGCAGTCGCTTTGAGACTGATTGAGCCCGGAAAGCCGAATCAAAACGCGTACGTCGAGTCGTTCAATGGACGATTGCGGGACGAATGTCTGAACGAACATTGGTTTACGAGCCTTGTTCACGCACGCGCTCTGATCGAGACGTGGCGACGTGAATATAACGAGGAAAGACCCAAGAAGTCATTGGGCGCGCTGACGCCCGCTCAATACGCAAAGCAGTTGGCCATCAAGGTCGTTACAATGGCCGGAAGACTCTAAAGCCCTGCGCTACTGAAAGTGGGGGGACGTCGCGACCAAGCGCTCTCGATGCTTTACATAGGTGTCGTCGATTCCAACAACCAAGGATTTGGCAGCTCCGGGCGCTTGGACGGCTTGCCCGCCCGCCACGTCAAGTCGGACTCTCCCAATCGGCTGCCTTCGCCTCCGGCTAGCACAATGGTCCACGTATTCTAATACGCGCTCATGCGTTCTCTCGCATCCATTTATGGGGCAAATGATTCGACGTAAGCCCGGATTTAACAGCAGGGGATATACCTACGCTACTGCGTAACTCAAGGCAGGATTGGTCCGTCGCCGAATCCACGTACGCGAGGTGCCCCAGCGGCGTGCGTAGAAGCCCGGATGTGGTCTCCATCGATATTTGCGACCATATTGTGGGGCAATCGCCAGATGTTTAGCTATTACGTGTTGATCAAAATAAAGAGCGTTTATTCTTTCTATTCGTGACCTTGGCGCCAGGAATGACACTAAACAATGGAATTTTGGATATTGGGGAAATTAGGCGCCATCTGGAGTTCGGCTCGCGCTATGTCGAAGCGCGTACCGTTGAGGTATGGCTCCCGAGGGCCTATGCGGCAGAGCCTGACCGGCGCTTCCCGGTGGTATATATGCAGGATGGCCAAAATTTATTCGACCCGGCGGCGTCTTTTGGGGGAGTAACCTGGGGCGTGCCCGAGGTCGTATCGCGAATAATCGAGAACGCCGAGATCCGGCCGGTGATTGTTGTAGGCATATGGAACACCCGCCACAGGGGCACGGAATATCTCCCGAAGACCGCGGTCCACACGGAGATAGGGCAGGCGGGTATGGCCTTTGCCAATAACCCAGTGGCGGACGATTACCTTCGGTTTATGGCCGAAGAGGTTAAGCCTTTCGTCGATGCGACCTACCGGACCTCTCCGGCGCGCGAGGACACATTTGCGCTGGGATCAAGTCGTGGCGCATTAATCTCGCTCTACGCCGTCACGGCCCGGCCATCGGTGTTCGCCGGGGCAGGCTGTGTCTCGACCCACTGGCCGGCAGCCCACGGCGTGCTCGTCGCCTATTTCTCCGGCGCGCTGCCAAGGCCGGGCGCGCATCGGTTCTACTTCGATCATGGGACCGAGACCCTCGATGCGAAGTATTCTCCCTATCAGGTCCGCATGGACGATGCTATGCGGCGAGCGGGGTATACCGAGGGAAAGGACTGGATCACCCGCGTTTTCCCGGGAGCCGAGCATTCCGAGCGCGCCTGGCGCGAACGGTTGCATGTCCCATTGGCATTCCTGCTCGGGGCTGCACGATGAAGGGGCGCATGTAATGAAGCTGATCGGCGTACTATTCGGCGAGGAGCAGACATTCCCGCCCGCGCTCGTCGAGCACATCAACGTATGCGGCGGCGGGGAGATGCGGGCCGAAAGCGTCCAGGTCGGAGCGGTCAAGATGGCCGAGTGGTCGCGCTATGACGTGATCCTCGATCGTATCTCGCACGACGTTCCATTTTTCCGCTCGGTACTACAGAACGCGATGCTGTCGGGCACACGTGTCGTTAATAACCCCTTCTCGACAATCGACGACGATAAGTTCTTTAGCTATGCGCTGGCGGGACGAATGGCCATCCCGGTGCCGCGGACAGTCGTGTTTCCAACCAAGACCCACCCGCCCGGCACTTCGAGTGCGTCGATGCGCAATTTGGTTTATCCAATCGACTGGCGCGACGCCTTCGATTATGTGGGCTTCCCGGCCTACCTCAAGCCCAACGTCGGCATGGGCGGGAAACACGTTCATCGTATCGAGGACGAGCGAGAATTCTTTGAGATCTACGAGCAGACCGGGTCCATGGCGATGTTGCTGCAGGAGGCTATCGAGTTCAGCGAGTACTACCGCTGTTACGTGATCGGCCAACGATACGTGCGTATCATGCCCTACGAGCCGCGCAATCCACACGAGCGCCGATATGAGGTTGAGTACGCACCGAGCCCTAAAGTCGGCGAGCGCCTGAACAGTTACTGTCTGGCGATCGTGAATTCGCTTGGCTACGAATGCAATTCAGTCGAGTTCGCGGTGCGCGAAGGGGTGCCGTATGCCATCGACTACCTAAACGGCGCCCCAGATGCCGAGCTCGCCTCCGTGCGCGCGGGTAACTTCCGATGGTTCATCGAGCACATGGCGACCTATCTGATGGAGCTGGCGATGCTCGGCCGCGCGGTTTCAAGCGAAAACCGCTGGGCGCGTTTCATGACTGGCGACATAGATCAACCCGCGGCGACTAACAAAATACGTGCACGTATGAACAGCCCCATACTGCACGTATAAACGGATAGGAAACTGAACCCGTCCGGAAATCCGCGATCTGCGGTCGGGCCTAGCATGGCCCATATTGTTAAAGAGCACATCAGCCGACGTGGGCGATGTTTGAACCTGTAAACCCATCGGGCGCTGGGGAGAGTAGTCCATTCCGGGTGCTGACCACCGCGGGCGATATTCCGGAACGTACCGAAAAACGATCAGTACGCCTCAAATCGATCACTTGCGATTCCCCGACAATCATCGACGCCCCGGTTTGCAGTCATCCAGCACCCGGATTGGACCGCTCTCCTACCTCTGCAGCGGCGATGTCATGAATGGTCTTTTGAGGCCCATGGGCTAATGATTCTCCTCGAACTGATTCACTGTGCTACTGGCACCCGGCACACTTCACCCTCCATCGGCAAGGAGAGATTCTTCAGAAAGTCGCAGCTTCCAGTCCGCCAGCCAACCGATCAGTTCCGCAGCACCCATGGGCTTGGCAATAAAATAGCCTTGTGCCAGATCGCACCCGGTGCGACGCAGAAACGCCCAATCGGCGCGATCTTCCACTCCTTCAGCCACGATTGTCATGCCGAGTTCCTTACCCATACCCAGACTTGCGCCATAGATTGCCCGCAGCCTGGCATCGGTCGCCGCGCCATGCACGAAGCCGCGGTCCACCTTGAGCTCGTCGAAGGGCATATCGCGCAGCTGAGCCAGCGACGAATGTCCGGTACCGAAGTCGTCGATGGAAAGGCGAAATCGCTTCAGCCGCAGGCGATTCAAGACATCAAGCCCGGTGACGAGTTTGGCCATCAGGCGGCTTTCCGTCACCTCCAGCACGACACTGGTCGTAGGCACGCCGGCGTCGGCTGCATACCCCGTGACGAGGTCGGGAAAGTCCAGGCCGGCCAAGTCCTCCGTGGATACATTGACCGACACCCGTAGCATGAGCCCCGCATCCCTCCACCCCTTGGCTTGCGCTAGCGCCGCGATCAGCACTGCGCGGGTCAGATCGCCGATGAGCCCGTGCGCCTCTGCGATGCCGATGAACTGATCCGGGAACACCAGTCCGGCAACGGGGTGGCGCCAGCGTACCAAGGCTTCGACCCCCACCAACTCGCCCGTGGCGACGGCTACCGCCGGCTGGTAATCGTTTACCAACTCACCGTTAGCAATAGCGGAGCGAATATCGTCAGCAACGAACGTCGTCCTCGCCACTCGCCGCCTGTTCCCAGCGGCCGGCTCCCACTTGTCGATCAGAGCCACTAACGCCTCAGTTTGCACCGGCTTCGCGAGGTGGCCCAGCGTCGTCATCCGGTGAGCCCGCACCAGTCTCTCGACGGACTGCAAGATCTGCTCATCTTCGCCACTCACCAGAATGAGGGCGCCGGCGTAGCGCCGCTCGACGAGCTGGCGCATGAACTCAATGCCGTCCATTTCTGGCATGTTCAGGTCCAGCAGAATCAGATCCGGCACACCGTCTGGGTGATCCATCTCTTGCAGCGCCCTGCGAGCGCTGTCGCAAGCCGTGACCTGAACACATCCAAGTTGGGCGAGCGTGCGTTGTAGCAGCTTGAGCATGAAGGGCTCATCGTCAAGCGCTAATATTTTGATACTCGCTCTATCAGGCATGGCCATGCGCCCTTATTATGTGTTGTTCATGAATTGCCGTATCCGCGGCCGACCTCGCTCACAAGGAGTCGAGATAGGCATCCACAATAGCCATTTCAGCGTTGAAGAGGGGCACCCGTTCGGCCAGCGCTGCGCTATCGCCCGCGTCGCCGGCGCGCTCCATGTCCGCGCACAGTTCGCTGAGCGCAAACGCGCCGATGGCGCGGGCCGATGACTTGAGCTTGTGCGCGGCCCCACCCGCTGCTTTGGTCTGCCCTGCCGCGCAGGCCGTACGCAGGTCGGATATTATGCGGACTGCGCTCGCGCGAAAGTCCTGCAGAACCTCGCGCAGTACGGCGGGGTCGTCTCCCACCAGCTCCTTCAGGGCACTCAAATCCACTGGCAGCGCCTTTGCCTGCGGTAGAGACACAGGGGCTCCGGCAATTGCCTCCGTTGAATCCGTCAACGATCGTACGGCGGGCAGCCATCTCTCTAGCATGGCCTTGAGTTCCGAGACCGGTGTCGGCTTACTCAGGTAGTCATCCATGCCAGCCGCGCGGCAGCGGTCCGCCTCGCCGATGAGGGCATTGGCCGTAAGCGCAATGATCGGCACGTGCCGGGTGCTCGCCTCGGCTGCGCGGATGGCGCGGGCCAGCTCGTACCCATCCATCTCTGGCATGTGCAGATCAGTGAGCAGCAGAGCGTACGGACAGCTCCTCCAGCGCTGCAATGCATCGCGACCGTTGCCTACGACGTCCGCGCTGAAGCCCAGCAAGTTAAGTTGCAGCAGGATCACCTTCTGGTTGGTCGAGTTGTCTTCGGCTACCAGTATCAGACGACCCTGCTGCAGGGCTTCCTCTCGCGACGGCGGCACGAGTCTTGCCGCATCATGCCGAGCATCACCGAGCGCCGCTTCCAGTGGCGCTCGACCGGCAGCCGCCGCTACCGCGGTGAGGAAGGTCTTACGCCGCAGGACATTGCCATCCACCATGATTACCTCTGAGGCGATGCGTCGCGGCGTGCGTCGTTGCCCGCGTTCAACAACCACCACAACGAAGTGCGGATCCACATCCGGCCGAACACGAACAGCGGCGAGTAACTCCTCCGCAGAGGGTCGCTCGTCACCGGTGTCGACAACCCACACCGAGAGACCGGGCGGGTAGTTATCGACGTGCTGTCGGGCGTCAATCAGGTTGAGAGCTCGATGTACCGTCGCGCCGGCTTGCGTGAGATACGCCGCAAGAGAGCCGGCGAGTCCGTCCGTGTTGCCGACCGCGACACATGAGAGGCCGGCTACGAGCGAGGTGTCCGCCCCTGCCTCTGACTCTTCGCGCAGCAGTGTAAAAGGCAGACGTACAGTGAACGTCGAACCTTCTCCGGCCGCGCTGTGCGCCGAAATCTGCCCGCCCATGAGTTCCACCAACTGGCGGGAGATGGCAAGCCCAAGGCCAGTGCCTCCGAAACGGCGCGTCGTCGACGCGTCCGCCTGGGTGAAAGGCGTGAAGAGTCGCGATACGGTTACGGCATCCATGCCGATCCCTGTGTCAGCTACCTCAAACTCCACCACCACCTGGTCCGGGCTGCAATCGGCCAGTACGGCCCGCACCCAGACCCGCGCACGATTCTCCTGCCCGCCCGAGAACTTAATGGCGTTGCCCAACAGGTTGACCAGCACCTGGCGCAGGCGGCCGGCATCGCCCAGGACGTTGGGCGGAATGCCCGGATCGATGAACAGATCAAGTTCCACACCGATCTTTACGGCCATGCGGTCCAACATCAAGCACACCCCTTCCACCACATCTTCGACCGACATTGCCGTCCGGTCGATGTCGAGCCGGCCGGCCTCGATCTTGGAATAATCCAGGATGTCATCAATGATGCCGAGCAACGAATAGGCCGACTCGCGGATCAGGTCAACCATCTCGAGCTGTTCGCCCTGGAGGCTGCTCAGCTGTAGCACGTCGATCATACCGATCACACCGTTCATCGGCGTGCGGATCTCGTGGCTCATTGCAGCTAGAAATTCCGACTTGGCGCGGCTGGCCAGCTCGGCCTGCTCCCGAGCCTGCGTTAATTCTTTCAGAATGGCCGCCCGTTCCCGGTTATCGCGCAGAAAGCCCGTAAAGAACCGCTCCCCTTCAATGAAGTATTCGCTAACGCTCGCATCGAGCGGGATTCGAGAGCCATCCTTGTGTAGTCCCTCGACTTCCCGGCCCATCCCGATAATGCGGGCTTGCCCGGTGCGCAGATAGCGCTCTATGTGGCCGCCGTGAGCGGCGCGATCAGTCTCACCCATGAGCATGGACACGTTCTGTCCCATGACTTGCGCCACGGAATAACCGAGGATACCTTCCACCGCACGATTGGCAGACTGAATGATGCCCTTCTCATTAATGCTGATAACGCCCGCGCTCAGGTTATCAAGGACGGAGCGGATTTCTTGCTCCTTGCCGACTACCTCCCTGTTGGCCCGCACCACCTCGGCAGTGCGCGCCCTGACTGTCTCTTCTAGTTCCTCATTGAGCCTCCGGAGTGCCTCCTCGGCCACTTTGCGGGTTGAAATATTCGTGTAGATAATCACTACACGCACAACCTCGCCAGTCTGAAAACGGGTTCCCCGGCAAAGAAACCAGCGCTCCTCCTGCGAGGAGTTGCAGGCATACTCGAAGCTGCCCGCGATCCGGCGCGCGCCGATCAAGTCCCGTATGAGGGCCGCAGCCGCGGCTGCTTCTGCTACGCCTTCGGCCGCGGCCCGGTCGCAGACGTCAAGGTAGTTCGCACCTTCATCGACACTAGAAGCGGTCAGCCCGTTCAGCCCCGGGAACTCCCGCCACGCCTGGTTGCTTTTAAGAATTCGGCCTTGGTCATCCAGTACGACGATAGAGTCCGGCAACGCGGAAAGCGTCGCGCGCAGAAAATGTTCCGATTCAGCCAAAGAGATCCGTGCCCGCTCCGGCTCGCTGATGTCTTGAATGGTGCCGATTGCACCCACAGCAAGGCCCGCCGCGTCAAACGTCAGTTCGGCGCGCTCGCGCACCCAGCGCGTTTCGTGGTCGATGAGAATTCGGTGCACGACATTGAGTGGCCGGTTGTGGCGGATGGCCGCCCTCCAGGACCGGTCCACATACTTGCGGTCATCGGGGTGCACACGCTCAAGGAATACGTCGTACGAAAGTACGGTCCCAGGGGCCATATTGAAGATACGGTAGCTCTCCTCCGAGAACACCAACACGCCGCGCTTGATATCGAGAGTCCAGCTGCCGATATGCGCCACGGCCTGAGCACGCCTAAGGTGCGCTTGGCTCTCTTGAAGCGCGGACTCGGCCGCGCGTTGCCTACGCTGCGCCTCCGCGTCATCTAGGGCGCGAAGCACCGCTGGGACGAATCGTGCAGGCCGTTGCTTGAGAATGTAGTCCGTCGCGCCCAGGTGCAGGCTCTCGACCGCCGCCTCCTCGCCTATTGTCCCGGAAACGACGATCACTGGCACGTCCGGCCGACTTCGTTGTGTCAGCTGCAAGGCGGCACGACCGTCGTAGCCGGCGATGTCGTAGTCAAGCAGGATCAGGTCAAAAACATCGCCCGCCAGCGCCGCCTCGAATCCTTGCTTGGTGTCCACAAGGACAAAGTCACAGACCAAACCGCCGGCCGCTAGTTGACCCTGAATCAGCTCCGCGTCGCGCGGACTGTCCTCCAGGTGCAGAATTCGGATGGAGTGGGTGGCCGGCATGCGTAGGAGATGTGCTTTAGGTACCGCGGCTCATCGGACGGACCACACTGCCCGGTGGCGCTTCGTTGAGAACGGCCCAGAACGCGCCCAGCCGCGTCACTGCCTCGACGAACTCCGTGAACTTCATCGGCTTGACCACGTAGGCATTGACACCCAACTGGTAGCTGTTAACCAGATCCTGCTCCTCGCGCGAGGACGTCATGACGACCACGGGAATGACCTTGAGTTCAGGGTCTCCCTTGACCTGCCGCAGGACTTCCATGCCATCCACCTTGGGCATTTTCAGGTCAAGCAGAACGACTGCCGGCTGGCCGTTGGTGCGACCGGCAAATGGGCCGCGCCGATACAGGTAATCGAGGGCTTCGGCACCGTCGCCCAAGCTGACAACCTCGTTGGCCAAGTGATTCGCTGCGAGAGCCTCGAGAACCAGCTCGGTGTCGCGCGGGCTGTCGTCCACTAACAAGATGCGTTTGAGTGAGTCCATGATGTGTGCTTCCGATGTCTGATTTAGGATGTCGTTGCCGGCCGCAGTGTGAAATAAAACGTCGCTCCGCGGTCCAACGTCCCCTCCGCCCACACGCGGCCGTGATGCCGCGCAATGACTCGCTGCACGATGGCCAAACCGATGCCCGTGCCTTCAAACTCGTCGGCTCGATGCAGCCGCTGGAACACTCCAAAGAGTTTGTGCGCATACTGCATGTCGAAACCTACGCCATTGTCGCGAACGAATAGGATCATGCGCCCGTCTTCCTCGCCGGCGCAGCCGATCTCGATTTGTGCCGGGTCGCGGGGGCGGCTGTATTTGACCGCATTACCAATGAGATTCACCAGCACCTGCTTGAGTGCGGACGGATCGCCAATCACCTGGGGCAACGGTGCGATGTTCCAGTCAATGTTCCGCCCCTGCGTCGCCGTTTCTAGATCCCGGACCGTGGCCTGCACGAGTCCGTCCAGTCCCACGTGGCTCTCGTGCAGCGTGACCTGGTTCATGCGGGAAAAGGCGAGCAGGTCATCGATGAGCTGACCCATCTCGATGCTCGCATCAGTGATCGTTTGTAGGTAACGCTGGGCCTTGTCGGACAGCTGGCTCGCGGCAGTCTCCCGCGTCAACAATTCGATGTAACCCTGAACGTGTCGTAGGGGGGCCCGCAGGTCATGTGAGACCGAATAAGAGAAGGACTCGAGCTCGCGGTTGGATTCCTCGAGGGCGACTGCGTACCTCTTGAGCTTCTCTTCGGCCAGCCTGTGCTCCGTTCGATCGAGAACGAAGCCAGCGACCGTGTCGCTGTCCTCCATGAGAACGAGCCCGACCATGGTCGGCAGGCGGCTCCCGTCTTTTCGGAAATATTCGTTCTCATACGGGGTAGCGCTTCCCACGCTTCGGAGCTGCTCGACTGCAGTCTTGGTCTGTTCGCGCCACTCGGACGGCGCCTGTTCATCCCACCGCAACTTGCCCGACTCGAGCTCTGCCCGCGAGTAACCGAGCATCGTCAGGAAAGTGTCATTGGCATCGGTGAGACGCCCACCGATGTCGCCCAAGATGACCCCGATAATGTTCGAGTGGATGAGCCGTTGAAACCGCGCCTCGGTCTCTCTCCGAACGAGCTGCTCTCGAATACGGCGGTTCTCGTCCTCGAAATGTTTACGGCGGAGTTGAGCGCGCAAACGGGCCTTGAGGACGTCGAAGTCGGCGGACTTGGCTATGTAGTCGTCCGCGCCGGCGTTAATCCCTTCAATCATCGGATCCCGATCGTCGCGCGCCGTGAGCATGACGACGGGGATGTTGCGCCATTCGACCCGCTGCTTGATGCGCCTGCACGTCTCTTGGCCGGACAATCCAGGCATGATGAGATCGAGTAGAATGCAGTCCACGGGCTGAACGGCGAGGAGTTCCAGTGCCTCCTCGCCGGACGTCGCCAGCACCACATCGTAACCTTCCTGGCGAAGCTGGCTCCCGAGTTCCTGAAGGTAGGTGATGCTGTCGTCGACGGCGAGCAGGCGCTTGGGGCCGAGGAGGCTTGGGCTCGTGTCACCACCGGCAACAATCGCGCCGCGCAGGAGCGCCGCGAGGCGCACCAGGATGACGCTGAGGTCCTCGCTCTTGCGCACAAAAGCATCCGCACCCGCCTCGTGCGCCCGCAGTTCGTCGGTTGTGCCCTCGGCGGCTGTCAAAAGCAGACACGGTGTGCTTCGCAACGCCGTGTCGGACTTGAGGCGGCGTACGACCGTGGCCCCGTCGATGCCCGGGAGCATACCGTCCACGACCACCGCGTCAGGCCGATCGGCGGCAGCCAGCGCCAGGCCCTCTTCCCCGGTGGCGGCTTCCCGAACGCTGTACCCGGCGCCTTCGAGAGACAGTTTGAGCTCATTGCGGAAGGTAACGCTGTCGTCGATCAGCAGCACGCGGCGTCCCGATCCAACCCCGTCACTCGAGTCTGCACGCGTGAGCGCACGTGCCCGAGCAACGACCTGTCCGAGGTCGTAGGGCTTGCCGATGTACTCGTCAGCGCCTGCGCCCATCCCGCGGACGCGGTTCTTGACCTCGGCCTCGGTGGAAAGCAGGAGCACCGGGATTTGGGCTGTCGNNGATGTCCATTCGCACCGTCAGGCTGTCGTCCACGATGAGGACCCGTGGCCTCATACCCGCCTCTCTGTGTTAGCGCCGCGGGCGAGCGCGGCAAGCGCCGGCGCAATCTTCTCCAGAGGAAGGACCTGCTCGACCGCTCCGAGAAGGATCGCTTCCCTCGGCATGCCGAACACCACCGACGTCGCTTCGTCCTGGGCAATCGTCCCTCCGCCAGCACGCCGTATGGCCAAGAGACCCTCGGCTCCATCCTTGCCCATCCCCGTGAGGAGGCAAGCAACACAGTCGGCACCGAGCTCCTGCGCCACAGAAGCGAAGAGAACATCGACCGACGGTCGGCAGGAGTGTCGTTCTGGATCTTGGGTAAGCCGCAGCCTGCCCTGCCGGAGCACGAGGTGGTTGTCGGGGGAAGCCATCAGCACTCCCCCCTCTCCGAAAGAAGGGAGAGGATCACCATCGGCCGCGTAGGCAACGCGGACGGGGCTCTGCCCATCGAGCCATTCGGCGAAGGCGGGGGCGAAGAGCTTCCCGATATGAATGACGAGGAGAATGGGAAGCGGGAAGCCGCGCGGCAATCCGCGCAGAATCTCGATGAGCGCCGCTGGCCCGCCCGTGGAGACCCCAATCGCGACGGCGCGCAGACGACCCTCTGCCTTGCAGCGCCTGCCGTTCCACGACCGGTGCAGCGGGCGTCCTGGCGCGGGAACCGGCCTCAATCGAAGCAGGGCCAACCGGGGGCTGTCCCATCGGGCCAAGCCGGGCTCGGAGATGTGTGATGACCTTGATGCGCGAGAGGAGCTTGACGGTGGTGACGAGCTTTCGTTCCCAGGCATCGTCGAGCTCTTTTCCCAAGGGTTTGTCGAGCACGTCCAGGGCGCCGGCCGCCAGGGCTTCGTAGGTCTTGAAGAGTTCTCCCCGGTTCGTCGAGGCGGACACGATGAGAATCGGCGTCGGGCAGTAGGCCATGATGAATTCCGTGGCCGCCAGACCGCTCATTACCGGCAGCATCATGTCCAGGGTAATGACGTCCGGTCGCAGCTGCTGGCACAGCTCGATTCCACGCTTGCCGTCATCGGCTTCGCCAACGATCTCGATGTCAGGATCGGCGGCGAACACCTCCACCATGCGCTTTCGCACCGTCAGGGAATCCTCCACCACCAGAACACGTATCTTCGCCATGGCTACCCGATCAAAGTTCGAATGGATTGCAGGAGCTGCTCTTGGTCGAATTCGCCCTTGACGAAGTAGGCCCGAGCGCCGACCTGCTCTCCTAGCCGCCGGTCCTCCACGCCATTCCTGGAGGTGACCAG
>PLAH01000086.1 GCA_003134045.1 Gammaproteobacteria bacterium | reverse complement strand
ACGACGGCGACATCGTCAACGAGATCCTGCGCTGCGAGAACAACCACGAAAAGGAATACGTCGTCACGGTGGACCGGCCCATCACCGACCTCGCGTTGAGCATGATGGCGGGCGGCGTGAAAATCATGGGCGAACTCACCAAGCCGTGCAAGGTCGCGCGCATCGATGACACGACGTTTCGCATGATTCTGACGCAGGGTTTGAATCGACAGATTCGACGCATGTGTTCGGCGCTGGGTTACCGCGCGCAGCGCCTCGAGCGCGTGCGCATCATGAACATCGAACTCGGCACCTTGGCCGTGGGCGAATGGCGCGATCTGTCGGAGGCGGAGCTGGCTGGGCTGCTGCCGCGTGCCTAACTCGCTCGCAGCACCGCGGCCTCGACGCCGTCCGACCAGAGGCGGCCGTTCGCGGTGCGCCATTGCGGATCGCCGGCGCGCGCCGTCAACCAGCGGAAGAATTCATCGCCTTGGCCGCTCCAGTAGGCGTGACTGAAGAGTTCCTCGCCGGTCGCGGATTCGACCATGAAGCGGCGCCGCAATCCGAAGCTGGCCGAGTCGCGCAAGAATTTGAGCTGCGGCGTGGATTCGGCCAATGCGTACTGGTGGGTGCCCACCTGCAGATGCAGCTGGCCGCCTTGGCCGTAGACGCAGATGTTGGGTTGCGCTGCGCGGATCAGGGCGATGCCGCGCACCAACGGCGGCGCGTCGGTGCAAGCGGTCCACTTGCCGCTCTCCACGTGCCACTCGAGCGACATGTTCTGACGCCGAAAGTCGATCACCGGAATGGCGGTGGAATGAGGGGCTGCCATGCCCGAAGCATGAGGCATGCGCGAATTATTTCAAATCGCGATTGGGCAGATTCGTGAACGCGTCGTGTACGACGCCGGCCGTCAGGAGTTGCGGCAGCAACAGCGGTTCGGTCGAGCCGGACTTGGCGTTGTACACCACGTACAGCGGTACTCCGGCGCGTCCGAAGGATGCCAGCGCGTGGGTGATGGCCGGATCGCGATTGGTCCAGTCGCCCTTCATGAGCGTCACGCCTTTGTCGCGAAAAACGTCTTGTACCGCCGTATCGGCGAACGCATTGCGTTCGTTGACCAGGCAGGTGAGACACCAGCTCGCGGTGAAATTGACCAGCAGCGGCTTACCGGCCGCGGTGAGCTCGGCCACCTTGGCGGCGTCGTAGGGCTGCCATGCGTCGCCTCCGTGCGCGGTTGCCCCGGCGGGCGCGGCGGCGGCAACGCCCGAGTAGCGCACGGGCAAGAATACGGCCAGCAGCGCGGCCGCTACGGCGGTGAGCAGCGCGGCCACGCGCCCGCCCGCAGAACTCAACTTGGACTTTTGGTAGGCCCACGCGGCCAGACCGATGAGGATGGCGCCCGCGAGCGCGGCGCCGAGGCCGAGCGCCGAGGTCTGCTGCGCCAGCACCCACAGCAGCCAGGCCGCCGATGCATACATCGGGAACGCGAAGACCTGCTTCAAGGTGTCCATCCAGGCGCCCGGCTTCGGCAAAGCGCGGCGCATCCACGGCGCGAAAGAGATCAGCAGGTAAGGCGACGACAGCCCGACGCCCAATGCGGCAAAAATCGCGAGCGCCACCACCGGCGATTGGGTGAGCGCGGCGCCGACGGCGGCGGCCATGAACGGCGCGGTGCAGGGCGTCGCGACCAGCGTGGTGAGTACGCCGGTGAAGAACGAGGCCTGGTAACTATCGCCTTGGGTCAAGCCATCGCCGAGGCCGGCGAGGCCACCGCCGATTTCGAACACGCCTGACAGGTTCAACCCGACAGCGAGCAGCAGGTAAACCATGAGTGTGACGAACAGCGGCGACTGCAATTGAAAGCCCCAGCCGATCTGCTCGCCGCCCGCGCGCAGCGCCAGCAGTACCCCGGCAAGCGCGAGCATGGAACTGACGACGCCGGCGGCGAAAATCACTCCCTTGGTGCGCACCGTCGCCGGATGTTTCTTGGCTTGCTCGACCAGGCCGATGGCCTTGATCGACAGCACCGGAAACACGCAGGGCATGAGATTCAAAATGAGTCCGCCCAGGATGGCGAGCAGCACCATCGATGGCAGGGGCAGGGTCTCGGCGGCAGCCGCGAGCGTACCGGGGGAGTCGGTCTTGCCCGCGCCGCTGCCGACGACGGAGGCCGCGATTTCGATGGGCACCGTGACAGTCTCGCTGCCGCTTTGTTCGGTGGCGAGCAGCACGCCGCGTACGGTGGTGCGCGGTGCACTCGGCGCCGCCCCGGGATTCGGCGGTGGCGGCGTGCTCGCTTTCATGGTGAGCTCGACCGAGTCCTGGGTGCGTGTCAGGGTCTGCGGCGCGGCATATTCGATGCTGTCTTCATCGTAGGGGAAGAAGGACAGCGATTTGATCTGCGACAGAGTGGCTCCCCATTCCCTGCCGAGTGCAACCACCAGCTGGCCGTTTTGCAGCTTCGCGCGGGTCGCTGCGGGCGCGGCGCTCGGCAGATCGGCGCGTGCGGCGGTGAACAGCGCCGCGTCGGCGGGGTCGAGGGGGGCGGCCGTCGCGGCGCCCCCGGCAGCACCGGCGGTCGGCAAGTTCAATTGCAGGTCGGCGTCTTCGGGAATACAGACGTCGGAGCACACCAGCCAGCTTGCCTTGGCTGCCAATGCAACCGGCGCGCCCACTTTCAAATCCTTAGGCGCGGTGATCTGCACCAGGTGCATGACATGCGTGGCGTACCCGTAATTGACCAGCGGCGGCAGCTCGAAGCGGTGCGGCGTCGGCCAGACGATCTCGCCGGCCGTGAAACCGGGCGGCAGAGTCCAGGTGAGCGTGGTGGCCTGACCCGAGTCGCCGGGATTGCGCCAGTAGGTGTGCCAGCCATCGCGGATGTTGAATTCGAGCGCGACCCAGAGGGTTTGCCCCGGCCCCACCGCGGCGGCTTCGCTCACCAGGCGGGCCTTGACGTTGGCGCTGGCGACCGTCGGTCCCGAGAGCGAAAAGGCGGCGGAGGATGCCAGCAATGTCCCGAGGATCAACCACTTGAAAATGCGCATGGAGAGTATGGTACCTAATTGAGCGGGCGCCGGCGGCCTCGGGCAGGGCGGGTTGTGGATCGTCTCACACTACGGCGGCCATACCGCCGGCAAGCCGCTTGAGCTAAGGTAGGCGCGCCTAAAACTTGAAGCTCCGCCATGCAAGACAATTACCTGAAAAAAATCCTCAAAGCCAAAGTGTACGACGTCGCCATCGAGACCGCGCTCGACGTGGCGCCGCGCCTGTCGCGCCGGGTCGAGAATCGCGTGCTGTTCAAGCGGGAAGACCTCCAGCCGGTGTTTTCGTTCAAAATACGAGGTGCCTACAACAAGATCGCGCAGCTGTCGGAAACCGCCGCGCAGCGCGGCGTGATCTGCGCCTCCGCCGGAAACCATGCGCAAGGCGTGGCGCTCGCCGCGCGTACTCGCGGCATTCCGGCGGTGATCGTCATGCCGGTGACCACGCCCGAGATCAAGGTGAGCGCGGTGGCGAGCTTCGGCGGCGAGGTGGTGCTGCACGGCGATGATTACGATGCGGCCTACGAGCATGCGCTGGTGCTGGCGCGCGAGCGCTCGCTGGTGTTCGTGCATCCGTTCGATGACCCGGATGTGATCGCCGGTCAGGGCACGATTGCCATGGAGATCCTGCGCCAGCAGCACGGCGATCACATCGACGCCATCTTCGTGCCCGTGGGCGGCGGCGGTCTGATCGCCGGCATGGCGGCCTACGTGAAATCGCTGTATCCACGCATCAAGATCATCGGCGTGGAGCCGGAAGATGCCGCGAGCATGTACGAGTCGCTGCGCGCGGGTAAGCGCATCACGCTCGAGCGCGTCGGCATGTTCGCGGACGGCGTGGCGGTGAAGCGCGTGGGCGAGGAGCCGTTTCGGCTCGCACAGCAATATGTCGATGAAGTCTTGCTGGTGACCACGGACCAGATCTGCGCGGCCATCCAGGATATTTTCGAGGATACGCGCTCGATCGCCGAGCCCGCCGGGGCGCTGGCGGTGGCCGGCATCAAGAAATACGTGACGCGCGAGAACTGCACGGGGCGCACGTTCATTGCCATCAATGGCGGTGCCAACATGAATTTCGACCGCCTGCGCTATGTGGCCGAACGCGCCGACATCGGCGCGCAGCGCGAGGCGCTATTGGCGGTGGAGATGCCGGAAGTGCCGGGGGCCTTCTTGCGATTCTGCGAACTGCTGGGCCGGCGCAGCGTCACCGAGTTCAACTATCGCTACGGCGACTCACAGGCGGCGCAGGTGTTCGTCGGGCTGTCGTTGTCGCAGGACCGCACCGAGCGCGAGTCGCTGGTGCGGACGATTTCGCGCGCGGGCTTCGAAGTCCGCGACATGTCGGACAACGAGATGGCGAAGCTGCACGTACGCTACATGGTGGGCGGCCAAGCCCGCGAACTGTCGGATGAGCGCTTGTACCGGTTCGAGTTCCCGGAGCGCCCTGGGGCGCTGCTCAAGTTCCTGCAAGCGATCGGCTCGAGCTGGAACATCAGCCTGTTCCACTATCGCAATCATGGCTCCGATTACGGGCGGGTGCTGGCGGGCATTCAAGTGCCGCCGGAAACGCGCGAAGAGTTCCTGCTGCATCTGAACGATTTGCAGTATGCGTATACCGACGAGACCGAGAACCTGGCGTACAAGATTTTTTTGGGCGGCTGACGCCGCAGCGCCGCGACGAGGCGAACTGGGATGGCTAGTGCGCGCCGGCTGCCGCTGTCCGGGTCGCGATGGCCGCGCTGTTGCCGGCCGCGGCTGCGTCGGTCACCGTGCTCGCGGTCTGCGTCGGGGAGGAGGCCTGCGCGTTCTTGAGCCAGTTCTGTGCGCGGCGCACCGACGCGTCGTCGATGCCGCGGGCGGCGATGAGTATCTGTACGGCGACGCTCAGTTCGTCGGTGGCTTCGCGCGTGCGGCCCAGATGCGCGAGCGCGTAGGCGTGGATGGCATGGGCCTGCGCGGCGCTGGGATTCGAGCGCGCGGCCGTGGCCGTCCAGATCTGCAGGGACTGTTCGCTCGAGGTCAGCGCCTCCTCGGCCTTGCCGCGATCCACCAGCAGCCGCGCCAGATACATCAAGGCGGAGGCGCGCCATTGATGATTGGGCGGCAGCGATTTATCGTAGGTGGCAAGCGCCTGCCGGTATTCGTCCTCGGCATCCTTCAGATCGCCCTCGTCGTGCAGCAGCATGCCTAAGCTCACGCGCGCATACGCCACGTTGTAATTGTCGGGGCCGTAGAGTTGCAGCGTCACCGCGAGCGCATTGCGCAGCAGCGGCTCGGCCTCCTGCAGCCGGCCTTCGCGCTGCAGCAGCAAGCCGTAGTTGCCGCGCGCGCCTGCGGTCTCGGGGTGCTGGCTGCCGTATGCGCGTTCCTGCCGGGCGATGGCGTCGCGATACAGGATTTCGGCTTGCCGCAGATCGCCCATGTTCTGCGCCACCACGGCGAGGTTGTGCAGATGGGTGGCAACGCGCGGCGAGTCGTCGCCCAAGACGCGCCGATCGACTTCGAGGGCCCGTTCATACGTCTGTTTGGCGAGCACCCATTGCTGTTCGCGGGCATAGACCTGGGCAAGGTCGTCGAGCAACGACGCGATATCGGTCGCGGGCGCCTGGGCGGTCTCGAGAACGCCCAAGGCTCGCTGCAGCAGATTCTTGGCATCGTCGAACTGACCTTGTTGATGCCGCAAGCGGCCGACGGCCCACAGCACGCGGCCGGCCTCTTGACTCGACGCGCCGGAGTCGGCCAGGGCGAGGCGCAGTGCGTCGTTCAGCGGCGGTTCGGCGCCGGGCAAGTCGCCGACACCCGCGCGCGCGCGGGCCAGTTCGAGCAGCGTGTCGATGCGGGTGCGGTCGTGCGTCGCCGGCTGCAAAGCCAGCGATTGCTGCAGGAGGGGTACGGCCTCCTGATATTGACCGAGACTGTCGTACACCGCCCCCACGGTGGCGAGCAGAGCGGCCTTGGTCGCCGGTTGGTCCTGCAATGCGGCCTGCAGGCGCTGCGCGCCTGAATCGAGCAATTACCGCGCGGTGACCTGGTTGCCGCGGTTCTGTTCGGGATCCGACAACTTGAACAGGTTGACCAGAAACGTGGACACCTCTTCGGCGCGGCCGCGTTCGATTTCCGCACGGGTCTGTGCCTGTGCCGCCCGGTCGCGCTCGGCGGCGATGCGCTGCGACTGCACGTAGGTGGTGGTGGCGAAGGCGAGAATCATGCCCACCATGCTGATGCCTGCGGCCACCGGCAGCCAATGGCGCCGCACGAACTTCGCGGACCGGTAGGACACGGTGTCGCGCCGCGCGATGACGGGCTTGCCGTCCAAATGGCGCTGGATGTCATTGGCCATCTGTTGCGGCGAGCCGTAGCGGCGTTCCGGTTCCTTGTGCATGGCCTTGCAGAGGATGTTGTCCAAATCGCCTTTCAGAGTGCGGCGCAGCCGGCCGGCCGTACTGTTGCGCGCCACGATGGCTTCGGCGGCGGTGACGCCGTCGGCGGCCACCGCGTGGCTGGCGAGCGGCGGATCCTTCTCGCAGATGGCGCGCTCGATGTCGGTCAGGCGCATCGAGCGGATCACGAAGGGGCCGACGCCGGCGAGCAACTTGTAGAGCAGCACGCCGAGCACATACACATCGCTCGACGTGGTGATGGGCTGGCCGCGCACCTGTTCCGGGCTCGCGTGATCGGGGGTCATGATGCGCAGGTCCACATGCGTCATCGCCAGCGTGTGCTGGCGGGCGCGGCCATCGTCGAGCAGCTTGGCAATGCCGAAGTCCAACAGCTTGGGGACGCCGGCGCGGGTCACCAGAATGTTGGACGGCTTCAAGTCGCGATGCACGATGAGATTTTGATGCGCGTAATGCACCGCGGCGCACACCACCTGGAACAATTGCAGGCGCGCGGACACCTCCAGATGGTTGGTGTCGCAGTAGACGTCGATGGGGATGCCGTCGACGTATTCCATGACGATGTAGGCCGTGCCGTCGGGCAACGTGCCGCCGTCCAGCAGGTGCGCGATGTTCGGATGATCGAGCTGCGCGAGAATCTGGCGTTCGATCTTGAAGCGGGACTGAACGCCACGCCGCAGCGCGCCGCCATGCACCACTTTGATGGCCACTTTCTGCTCGAAGTCGGCGGCCGCTCGCTCCGCGAGGTACACGTCGCCCATGCCGCCGACACCCAGGGTGTGCAGAACCCGGTACGGTCCGATGCGGTCTCCTATCATGGACGAGAGCATGCACCCCGGATCGGGGGAATCGCAAACCACCCGGGCTCTTGCGGCGGGGTGGCGCTTGCGTGGTAGGGTAGCGTCGCACACCCCACAGCAGGAGTTGGAGTCCCATGCCGAACAAAAATCCCAGCAAGCCGACACCCAATCCAACCAAGGGCACGCCGCCGAAACCGGGTACCGTTCCCGGGCCTGGCAAGGGTCCCGGCAAGGGCAAGGGGCCCACGCCCGACGGCAACGACAAGCCGCCTCAGAAGCTCGCAGTGGATGTCGGTGCGGTGGCGGGCGTCTTCACCGGCGCGCTGGGCTGGCTGGCCGGCGCCACCCGCGTTACCGCTTGATTCGAGCGACCGCGTACCGGGCGCTGCGAACGCCGCAACACGAGATTCGACAGGTACGCGGACTTCAGACCCATCTGACCTGGTGGGGTCCGGCGCCCGCGGCGTCGGACCCGCCGGCGATACTGCTGCATGGCTGGCAGGACACCGGCGATACTTTCCAGTTCATGGTGGACGCGTTCAAACAGGACCGGCCGGCGGTGGCCTTGGACTGGCGCGGGTTCGGGCGCAGCGAAGTGCCGCAGGACGGCTATTGGTTTCCCGATTACCTGGCCGATCTCGACGCTCTCGTGGATCAGCTCTCGCCCACGGCACCGGTCCGGCTGGTGGGGCATAGCATGGGCGGCAATCTGGCCAGCTTATACGCGGGGCTGCGGCCCGAGCGGGTGCGGTGCGTCGTGAACCTGGAAGGGTTCGGCCTGCCGAGCTCGATGCCCGGCGAGGCGCCGGCGCGAATGCGCAAATGGCTCGACCAAGTCAAAACGGCGCCGCCGCTCAAGACCTATGACTCGATCGAGCAACTGGCTTCCATCATCGGATTTCGTTATCCGCGCTTCTCGCCGGCGCAGGCCGATTTCGTGTCGCGGGCGTGGAGCAAGCTGGGCGACGACGGGCGCGTGCAGCTGATGGGCGATCCACGTCATCGCCGTGAAACCCCGACGCTCTATCATCGCGCAGACGCGCAAGCCATCTGGCACGAGATAGCGGCGCCCATGCTGCTGGTGTTGGCGCGGCAGTCGGAATATCTGCCGCGACTGGGCCCCGACGGGTCGATCGAGGCCTTGCACACAGCTTTTCCCACCAGCGAGATCGTCTTCGTCGAGGACGCCGGTCATATGCTGCACATCGAGAAGGCAGAGGACGTGGCTCTGCTGGTCGAGAACTTCCTGAGTACTCATTAATGGCGCTGACCCGACGAATTTATCAGACCCGTTTCGAGCAGATGCATCTGCGCAGCAAGGAGGGTCGCGGCGTGCCGCTGGTGTTGCTGCACCCGAGTCCACGATCCGGCGCGATGTGGGAGAAGCTGCAAGAAGAAATGGAGCGGCCGACCTATGCACCGGATCGCCTCGGCTATGGGTTCTCCGACGCACCTCCCTGGGCGTTGTCGTTGGAGCAGTACGGGCAGTGCACGGTGGATGCGCTGAAAGCCGCCGGGCTCAAAGGCCCATTCGACGTGTTGGGCGTGCGCATGGGTTCCATCGAGGCCATCGAAATCGCGCATCAGCTGCCGGGTCAGGTACGCCGGGTGATGGCGGTGGGCATGCCGTTGTTCACCAAGGACGAGCAGCAGCGCCAGATGGAGAAATACAGCGAGCAGCCGCTCAGGCCCCTGAGTGAGGGCGGTCATGTGCTGGGTGCGTGGCGCGGCGGCTTCGCCGACCGGCTGCCGCCGTACGACATAGACGACATGCATCGCCGCTTCGTGGAGCACGTGCTCGCCGCGTATCCCGGGGCGGCGTTCAAGGCGGCGAGCACCTATCCCATCGAGAAGAAGCTCAAAGGCTTGAAGGTGCCGCTGGTGGTGCTCGCGCCGCACGATGAAATCCTCGAGCAGACGCAGCGGGTGAAGCCCATGCTGAAGAGCAGCGGGGTTTACGTGGACCTCCCGGAGTTGGCGCAGGATCCGTTTCATCACCGTTTGGATCGGATGATCGAGCTCATACGTCGACACCTGCCGGCGTAAGGAATCGCTTTCGATGGAGATCCCGCCCTTTCTGCCCGCCGATCACGAGCAGAACGCCAGCACCTCGGTGCGCCTGCCGCCGGTCGATACCGCCGCGGGTGGGGTGGGCGCGGCGAGCTTGAGCCCAGGCGCGGGTTCGCCGGCTGCCGCGGTGGCGGCACCTGCGTCGGAGGCGGCACTGGCCGGCGCGGCCGCGCCGCTCGCCGATCAAGTGCGCATTCATCCGCTGGACGTGGTGGGCGCGCTGCAGATCCTGATCGCCGAGGTGCGCGCGGACTTGTCGCTGCCGGGCGATGTGCCGCACATCGAGTTCGCGGCGCCGCCGTTGTTGCCGGCGTCGGTGCAGGCGAACGCACCGGTGGTGCCGTTGCCCGTGCTGCCGGTGTCGCTGCCGATGCCGGTCGCGGAGCCACCGGGGGCCGAGCCTATGCCGGGAGCGCCGCCGGTGGCGAACCCGGCGCCTGCGGCGGTCCCTGTGGCGTTGCTCGTGGAAGCCGCCGGTGTGGCCTCGAACGCGGTGCCGGCGGCCCCGCAGATGCTGGTGCAAATGCTGCTGCAGGCGGTGCCGCCGATTCAGACGCAACCCCCGGTGGAATGGTTGGCGGCCGCGATGCAGGTGGAGGCTGTGCTGGCGGGCGCCCTGGATAGAGGCGTGGACGCCGTGACGGCGTGGCGCAACGTGACGCCGTCGGTGGTCGAGGCGGCCCACGCGGCGCGCGCGGTGTTCGCAGCCGCCACGTCCGACGATCCGCCGAACCCGCAGTGGCTGCGGCCGGAATGGCTGGGCCTGGCGCCGGTGATNNCTGCGGCGGTATTGGCGGCGGCGGCGCTATGCGCGACGGGTGCTGAGCGATCCGGATTATGCGGGGCGGGGATGGGAAGGGTTGGTCGAGGCCGAGCCGCGGGCGGAGGGACCGCCGACGCCAGCCAGAAATTCCCTTTGAGCCACAAACACAGAATGCCGAGCACGCCCACCGTGAGGTCCGCCATGCCGACTTCGTATTCGAACGGGCTCGGCAACCAGCCGATGGAAGCCGAGGTCTGCGCCGAGCGGAACACGTGGGCGTAGGCGGTCAGCACGCCCATCAGGCCAACATAGATGACGAGGAAGTAGATGAGGTAGGTCGAGGCGATCGCGACGCCACTCTTGCGGCGAGCGCGGGACATGGCGAGATGGAGGGAGGCGGCGACAACTGCCGCCAGCGCGAAAAGGAGATTGAACATGACAGGATCCTTCCCGTGGGGAACCGTAATGAAAATATGCGAGAAGGCGCACTATAGTCGAATCGTTCTGGAATTCGCGACGGGCCGTCGAAAGGATGCGCCGATTCGGTAGCTGCGGCGATATGATCGGCAGCTATGGCGAGCATCTACACTCGAGCGCAAATCCTGGCAGTCATTCGGCCGTCCGAGGTCATCGCCGCGATGGAACAGGCATTCGTCGCCTATTCGCGCGGCGAGGCGGTCGTCCCCCCGGTGGGTCAATTGGATTTCGAAAATCCGCCGGGCGATTGCCACATCAAGTACGGCTACCTCAAGAGCGGCAAGACCTTCACCGTCAAGATCGCGACCGGCTTCTGGGAGAACCCGAAACTTGGGTTGCCGTCGAGCAATGGTGTGGTGCTGGTGTTCAGCAGCCAGACCGGCGAGCTGCTCACCATCTTTCAGGATGAAGGGTTGCTCACGGACTTGCGTACCGCTGCGGCGGGCGCGGTGGCGGCGAAGTATCTCGCTCCCAAGCAAATCGATTGCATCGCCATCATCGGGGCGGGCCTGCAGGCTCGATTGCAACTCGAATATCTTCGGGAAGTCACCGCGTGCCGGCGCGTGAAACTGTGGGCGCGGTCGGCGCAGAAGGCACGGGACTTCGACGTGGCGGGATTCGAAATCGAGGTGTGCGCCTCGCCGGCGCAGGCGGTGGCCGGCGCGCAGTTGGTGGTGACCACCACGGCATCGCACGAATGGCTGATCGGTGCCGAGGACATCGCGCCCGCTACCCATATCACTGCGCTGGGTGCCGACGGCGGCGGGAAGCAGGAGTTGGATCCGAAACTTTTCACCCTGGCGAAGGTGCGTGCCGTCGATAGTGTCGCGCAGTGCTCGCTGTATGGGGACTCGGCGGCGGCGTTGCGGCAGGGTTGGATTGCGAGGGAAGACCTGGTGGAGCTGGGTCAGCTGATCGAGCATGAGGAACTGGGGCGGCAGAGTGAGTCGGACACTACGATCGCAGACCTGACCGGGGTCGCGGTGCAGGATATTGCGATTGCGGAGTTGGCGTTGGAACGGTTGAGGCACCCGCGCGAGGTCTGACCGAGGTTTTGCTGCGTGGCAGCAAGATGCTGTATCCGGGTGTACGATTCCATGACATGAACAAACTCTCGCGCAGCAAGATCGCCGGGCTGGCGTTCATTTTCCTCTGGTTCTTCATCGGCGGCATTGCGCATTTCGCGGTACTGGGCGTTGGTGGCTCGGCTGCCGGTGCAGGTGGCGTTGCTGGCGCTCATTGCGTGGTGTGCCGGATGGAAGCCGAAGCGCGGGACTTGATGGCCGCACGCACGATCATTGTCGAAGCGATTGGGGACGGGAGAGGACGGCGGGAGGTGGATTTTGAAGATTTTTAGATTGGGCGCTGCCGCTCGTCGTTGTGCGTGGATGGGCGTGGTCGTGGTGTCGGTTGCCGGTGTGGGATTGCGCCAGGCAGTCGCGGACACCGATCGGATCGGCACGGTGCGTGAAATCTATGACGGCACGCTGACCACCGATATCCAGGTCAACACCTTCCGCCATATCGAGCGCCTGTTTCCGGTGCGGGTGGTCAAGCACGGCGTCAAAGTCCTGCCGCTGCCGCGGCATGCAAAGCAGCTCGGCAATTTCCAGTTCACCTCGGCCGGCAAGAAATACGACATGGTCGATTTTCTGGCCTTGGATCGGGTGACGGCGCTGCTGATGCTCAAGGACGGCGAGATCGCGTACGAAGATTACGAGATGGGAAACTCCGAGAGTACGCGGTGGATGTCGATGTCCATGGTCAAGTCGATTACGTCCTCGTTGATGGGCGCGGCCATTCACGACGGATACATCAAGAGCATCGATGACCAGGTCACCCAGTACCTGCCCACGCTCAAGGGCAGCGCCTACGACGGCGTGAGTATTCGCAATCTTTTGCAGATGGCCTCGGGCGTCAAATGGGACGAAACCTACACCAACCGGGCCTCCGACCGTCGTCACATGCTGGAAGCGCAGATTTCGCAGAAGCCGGGTTCCGTCCTGGAGCTGATGAGCAAGCTGCCCCGCGCGGGAACGCCGGGTACGATCTGGAACTACAGCACCGGCGAGACCTTCGTGGCGGGCGCGGTGGTGCGAGCCGCGGTGGGCAAGCCGCTCGCCGAGTATTTATCCGAGCGCATCTGGTCGCCGGCCGGCATGGAATCCGATGCGACCTGGTGGCTGGAATCCCCCAACGGCCTCGAAATCGGCGGCAGCGGCTTGAGTGCAACCTTGCGCGACTATGGCCGCCTGGGATTGTTCCTCATGAACGACGGTGTCGCGGGCGGCAAGAGAATCCTGCCCGAGGGCTGGGTGGACCAGGCGGGCAGCAGCAAAATAGTCGGCGGCAAGAAAGTCGCTTACGGCTACATGATGTGGCCCATCGATGCGCCGCCGGGATCGATCAACGACGGGGCGTTCGAGGCGGTCGGCATCTATGGCCAGTATATTTATGTGAATCGCCGCGAGCGGGTGGTCATCGTGATGTGGGGCGCGCAGCCCAAACCCACGAACAAAGAGACGATCGAGAACCAGGATTTCTTCGCGGCGGCGACCGAAGCGCTGCGTTAACCGGCGTGGTCCGCCCGACTTCGAGATCAGCATGATGAGCGCTGAGGCCAAACCAACTAATGTATAAGTGCGCAAACCCGCGCTCTTATGGCGGATCTCGCGCTCGAGGCCGATGATCGCGGACAGCAGGAATGCCATGCCGAGCTCGCCGAGCTGCAGCCAACTTTGACCAGGTTGTGGGAAGTGGGACATGCGCGGCTCTCTTAAGTCGCGGTCGGGTCCTTGCCCAGCGACCAGGCCGCCAGATGCAGCGCGTGAATGGCGGTGGTATCGAACAGCGGTACCTGGGTGTGGTGTTGGGTGATGAGCATCGAGATCTCGGTGCAGCCTAAGATGATGGCCTGAGCCCCCTGGGCGGCCAGCGCGCCGATGATGCGCCGGTAGGCGTTGCGCGACTCGGGGAGGATTTTGCCGAGGCAGAGTTCCTCGAAGACGACGCGATGCACGGTCTCGCGATCCTCGGAGCTGGGAGTCAACACGGTGAGGCCGTGGCGCGAGGCCAGCCGGTCGCGAAGGAAGTCCTCTTCCATGGTGAAACGGGTGCCCAAGAGGCCGACGATGGTGTGGCCGGCGGCCTTGATGACCTCGGCCGTCGGATCGGCAATGTGCAAGAGGGGAATGCGCACCTGGCTCTCGATGGCGGGCGCCACCTTGTGCAGCGTGTTGGAGCACAGCGCGATGCAGTCGGCTCCGGCCAATTCGAGCGCGCGCGCGGCGTTGGCGAGGTGGTGGCCGACGGCGCTCCAGTCCTCCGCCCGCATCAGCAGCTCCACCTCGTGGAAGTCGACGCTGTTGAGCAGCAGCTTGGCGGAGTGCAGGCCCCCTAGGCGTTCCTTCACGAATTCATTGATCTGACGATAGTAGGGGATGGTGGATTCCCAGCTGGTACCGCCGATGAGGCCGATGGTTTTCATGGGCGCGCCGGCTGTTTGGGGCGATTGCGCCTGGGTTTGACTTTGGCGGTTACCTTGGGCTTGGCGCGCGTGGCAGTGTTAGATCTGCCGGCGATTTTGGCCTTGGGGTGCGCTGCGCTCTTGGCTGCCTTGGATTTGGCCGTGACCTGGGCTTGGGGATGCGCTGCGCTCTTGGTCGCTTTGGATCTGGTCGCGGCCTGGCCTGTGGGACGCTTTGCATTCTCGGTGGCTTTGGATTTGACCGCATTGGGCTTGCGGCGCTTGACACTGCGGGTCGCCTCAGCGTTGCCGGTGACCTTGAGTTTGGCTCGCGGCGTGGGCTTCCTGGCGGCCAGCGCGACTGACACCGAACGGTGCACCCAGTGAACGCATTCGTCCGGATCTTCGAGCACGTCGGCGGGCACCTCGTAATAGCTCATGCTGAGGTAGGGCTTGTCGTCAAACGGCCGAAATTGCTGCATCCCGCGGGCTTCGTAATCGGCTCGATTGGCATCGCCCACCTTGAAGTAGAGAACGTCGCTCGCGATGATGGCGAAGAACACGTCGTCCCGGTAGAGGCCGGTGCCGCCGAACATGCGGCGCGCCGTGATCCGGCCGGCACCGGCTAATTGCTCGAGCACCCAGTCCCGGTAGCCATCTTTATTCGGCATGGCTTAGGTCCGCGGATGTGGGGCAAACTCCGGGAACCGCGCCCGGCGCACCGGAGATTCCCGAGACCATGCACCATAAGTGGAACATTCCCGAAGTATTCCTGGCCATTTCGGTGGGGCTCATGGCCTTGGAGGCCATTCTGGCCGGTTTCTCCATGATCAGGGCCAAGTATCGGGCCGCCGACACCTTCGCGTCGCTCGCCATGCAGTTCGGCAATATCGTCATGAATCTCATGATGGCTGGGTTCGTGTTCGCGGGTCTGACCGCCGTCTACAAGGTACGCCTGTTCACCATACCACCCACGTCGCCGTGGGCGTGGGTGGTCATCTTCTTTCTGGACGACTTCTGTTATTACTGGTTCCATCGGATCAGCCACGAATGCCGGTTCTGGTGGGCGGCGCACGTCAATCACCACTCCTCGCAGCAGTACAATCTGTCGACGGCGCTGCGCCAGTCCTGGACCGGCGTACCGGTGGGTACGTGGACGCCCTGGATACCGTTGGCGTTCCTGGGGTTTCCGCCCGAGATGATTCTGGCGCAGCAGGGTTTCAATCTGTTCTACCAGTTCTGGATCCACACCGAGGTCATCCGCCGCATGCCGGCGTGGTTCGAGTACTTGTTCAACACGCCGTCGCATCATCGGGTGCACCACGGCTCGAATCCTTTGTACCTCGATCGCAACTACGCGGGCGTGCTCATGGTGTGGGATCGGCTGTTCGGGACGTTCGTCGCCGAGCGGGACGAGGAACCGGTGCGTTACGGCATCGTGCACAACCTCGAGACGCACAATCCCATTCGCATCGCGTTCCATGAGTGGGCCGCCGTCGTTCGCGAAGTGTTCGCGGCGCGGTCCTTGAGAGAGGTAATCGGCATCGTGTTCGGGCCGCCGGGGTGGCGTGCCGACGGCCGCGGGCAGACCTCGAAGAACATCCGGGCGGAGATGCACAAGGAAAGTGTCGTTGCGAGTTGAACCCAAACTGACCGGCCTGTCCGGCAACGAAATCTATTGCATGCGGTTGAAGGGGCTGACCCCGAGCGGCGTGGTCATCGGCAACAGCATCCAGTCCATGGGATTCTTGGGCGGGGTGAGGTCCGTGTTCCGGGGCATCGTGGGCGGCGAGATACCGGATGTGACGCGGATGATTCACGAGGGGCGCGAGGCGGCGTTCGTGCGCATGCGGGCCGAGGCGGATCGCGAGGGCGTGCATGGGGTCGTCGGCGTCACGTCGGAGCTCAGAAACTTGAGCGGGAACTCGGAGTTCTTGTTCGTGGGCTCCGGGGTGAGCGGGCAGGAGGGCGCGGCGCGGTTCACGAGCGCGCACGATGCGCAGGAGCTGTACTGCCACATGGACGCGGGCTATGAGCCGCGCGAGTTCGTGTTCGGCAACATCGCGTACTCGGTGGGCGCGGTGGGCGGCATTGCGGGCACCCTCAAGACGTTGATCCGCGGCGAGATCAAGGAGTTCAGCGACGTGTTCAACGAGACGCGGCATCACGCGCTCGAGCGGTTGGTGAGCCATGCGAAAGCGGCGAAGGCCAACGCAGTGGTGGGCATACGCACGCACGTGCTGCACTTCGCGGGATTCCACGAGATGTTCATGGCGGGAACGGCAGCCTTTCAGCCGTTGCTGCCGGCGCAAAACATGAGTGCACCGGTGACCAGCGATCTCACGGGCGAGGAGCTGTGGGGGATGACGCAGCTGGGGTACGTGCCGATCAAGCTGCTGATTTCGACGTCGGTGTACTCGCTGGGCGCCATCGGCGGCATCAAGGCGGCGTTCAAGGGGTTCGTGCGAGGCGAGATCAGCGATCTGACTACGTTGATCTACGATGCCCGCGAGCATGTGTTCGACCGCATCAAGAGCGAGGCACGGGCGCTCGATGCCGAGGAAGTGGTCGGCATCAAGACGTACATCGTCGAGATCGGCTCGAATCTGGTGGAGATTTTCGCGGTGGGCACGGCGGTGAGAAAGATGGAAGGCGCCCGCGTGCAGACCGCGAACCTGCCGGCGCAAGCCATCATCCGCGACAAGGATACGTGGCTGAGCGGTCCGGGCGGATTCGATCTGGCGTCGATACGGGCGGGGGAATAGGTGAATTCGAGGGTTCTTAGATTTTTGGCGGTCGCCCTCATTGAGGTGCTCCTGTTCGCGGGCGCGCAAAGTGCGTGGGCGCGGCACCATTATCGCGAGACCGACACCACGGCGGCCCAGTTCGATTATTACCTGTTGTCGCTGTCGTGGTCGCCGGCCTACTGCATGCAGAAGCCGGAGTCGCCGGAGTGCCATGGGCCGCGCCAGTTCGGGTTCATCGTGCATGGGCTGTGGCCGCAGAACCAGAAAGGATGGTCGGAGCATTGCGGCGATTCCCGCATCCCGGACTCGGTGGCGGATGGGATCGCGGACCTGATGCCCGCGAGGCAGTTGGTGTATCACGAGTGGGCGACGCATGGGACGTGCAGCGGGTTGGGCCCAGCGGATTACTTCGCGTTGGTGCGGCGGGCTCGCGGTGCGGTGGTGATTCCGAAGCCCTTGGTAGGTCCCACCAATGCCGTGGAGAAGCCGCCGGCCGTCATCGTGAATGCGTTCCTGAAGGCGAATCCGCAGTGGCCTGCCGACTCGGTGGTCGCGACCTGCTCAAGCCAAGGGGCGCCCCGGTTGCGCGAGGTGCATGTGTGTTTCGATCGGGATCTCAAGGC
>PLAH01000092.1 GCA_003134045.1 Gammaproteobacteria bacterium | reverse complement strand
GCGATGGGATCGTTGTGATCATCGCCCTCCGCCAGTACGGTGTAGAACGCGGTGATGGAGCCGACGCCGCGGTCGCTGTTGCCGGCGCGCTCGACCAGCTGCGGCAGCCGTGCGAACACCGACGGCGGATACCCTTTGGTCGCCGGCGGCTCACCGATGGCGAGCGCGATTTCGCGCTGCGCCTGCGCGAATCGGGTGAGCGAATCCAGCAGCAGGAGAACCTTCATGCCGCGGTCGCGAAAATATTCGGCATAGGCGGTCGCCAGCCATGCGCCGTGCATGCGCATCAGCGGCGGCGTGTCGGCCGGTGTCGCCACCACCACGGCGCGCCGCATGCCGTCGGGCCCCAGCGTGTTGCTCACGAAGTCCTGCACTTCGCGGCCGCGCTCGCCGATCAAACCGACCACGGTCACATCCGCTTTCGTGTAGCGCGTCATCATCCCTAGGAGCACGGACTTACCGACGCCGGAGCCGGCGAACAGGCCGATGCGCTGGCCGCCGCCCACCGCGAGCAACGAGTTGATCGAACGCACCCCCACGTCGAGCGGGTCGCGAATGGCGCGGCGCATGAGCGGATTCAACGGCTCCCCGGTCAGCGACATTCGATCGGTGCAGCGGAGTTCGCCGGCGCCGTCGAGCGGGCGCCCCGCGCCGTCGACCACGCGGCCCAAGAGCGCGTCGCCGACCGCCACTTCGCTGACGCTGCGGGTGGGGATGACCCGCGCCCCCGGCATGATGCCGCGGACGTCGCCGGTGGGCATGAGGAATAGCTTGTCGCCCGAAAAGCCGACGACTTCGGCTTCGATCTGCTTGCCTTCGGCCGTGTCGACCAAACATCGGCCGCCGACCGCCGCCTCGCAGCCCACGGCCTCCAGCGTCATGCCCACCATCCGGCTCAACGTCCCCTCGACGACGATCTCGGCCGCGTTCGCCATGCGTTCGCGCGCCCGCGTCAGCGATGCGATCCAGGCTTCGGGCCGCAGCCCCGCCGCCGCCGGACTCATGGTCCGTCCCCGCCCCGCACCAGCGACGTGTGCCGTTCGGTCCCCATCAATTCGCTCAAAATGGCGCCGAGCCGCGTCTCCAAGCGCGCGTCGATGCGCGAGGTCGTGGTCGTGATCCGGCAGCCGCCGCGCGCCATCACGGGATCTTCGATGATGGACCAGGCGCGTTCGCTTTCGGTAGGCGCCAGATTCTGCCGCACCACCGCGGCGTCCTCCGGGTGCAAATGCACGCGCACGTCGCGGGCGGCGACCGGCAACGCGGCGATCGCTTCACGGATGATGCCGATGATCTGCGTGGGGTCGCTCTTGAGCTCGCGCCGCACGATCTGCCGTGCCAACGCCATGGCCAAGGTCAGGAGTTCACGCTCCACTTCGGCGTCCAGCACCTCGAAAGGTTTGGCGAGGTCGTAGAACATTCCGGCCAGCTTTTCGACTTGCGCGCGCACCTCGCCGCGGCCGGCGTCGCGGCCCTCGGCGAGACCCTGCTCGAATGCTTCCCTGTAGGCTTCGGCTTGCAGGTCGGCAAGTCCGCTGACCGTCGGCGGCTTCTGCTGGCTTGCGGGCGCGTTCATGTCGGGCGCCGACCAGACGGCGGCATCGGCGGCGGCAGCCTTGGTGAATACGTTAGACAAATTCGTTCCCGCCCTTGCCGCCCAGGCTGATGGTGCCTTCCTCGGCAAGACGCTGTGCGATGACCACGATTTCCTTCTGGGCCGCCTCGACATCCACGAGCTTCACCGGACCGCGCGCCTCCATGTCGTCCTTGAGAATTTCCGCGGCGCGCTTCGACATGTTCTTCAGAATCTTGTCCTGTACGTCAGGCTCCGCGCCGCGCAGGGCCACGGCCAGCGTGTCCGAGCCCACTTCGCGCAGCAGCGCTTGAATGCCGCGATCGTCGACGTTGAGCAAATTATCGAATATGAACAACAGATCCTTGATCTGGCTGTGCATTTGACCGTCGGCCTTTTCGATCTTGCCGAGTTCCTCGCCGCTCCTGTCCTTCTCCATTGCATTCAAGATGTTGGCGACCGTGCGTGCGCCGCCGATCCGGCGCAGCGATGCCGGAGGTACGGCATTCGCCTGCTTCTCGACCAGCTGATCCAGTTCGGTCAGGGCCGACTGCGGCACCTCGTTGAGCGAGGCGATGCGCATCAACACTTCGGTGCGCATCTCCTCGGTCAGCAGCGGCAGGATGGCGGCCGACTGTTCCGGCTCGAGATGCGACAGCACGATGGCGGCGATTTGCGGGTGCTCGCCGCTGATGATCTGGGCGACGGCTTTGGCCTCCATCCACTTCAGCGCTTCGATGCCCTGGCCTGCTTGACCGCTCGCCACTCGATCGAGCAGCAAATCGGTCTTCTGCTTGCCGACCGCCTGGGTCAACACGCGCCGCACATAGTCCTGCGATCCGGAGGCAATGTCCGACTTGCCGTCGATCACGCCGATGAAGGTCTGGAGCACCGAAGTCATCTGGTCGCGCGATACTTCCTTCAGCTCCGCCATGGCCAGCCCGAGTTTTTGCACATCCTTGGCGTCCAGCTGCTTCAGCAAATTAGCCGCATCCTGCTCACCCAGACTCATCAGTAAGATCGCGGCACGCTGGGTGCCGTCGAGTTCGTCCGGCTTGCTAGCCATCGGCGGCGACCCAGTCCTTCACGACTTGCGCCGCGCGCTTCGGATCCTGACCCACCAACGTTCGAGCGGCGACGATCTGCTGTTCGAAACTGGGTGCGAGTTTGATGGCCGGACCGCCCTTGCCCGACAAGCTGACCCGGTCGCCCGCGAGATCGGTGACCTCCTCGCCGCCAACGGTCACCCGCGACGGCGCCCGCGTCAGCGATTTCATCAGCGGCCGCAGTACCAGAAAGGCAACCACCAGCACCAGGGCCGCGCCGACGATCTGCTTGGCGAGTTGCGTGATCCACGGCGTCTCCCACAACGGCGGCGCCGCGACCGGCCCGATCGGATCGCTGGACTTGAACGCCTGGTTGAGCACATCCAATTTGTCGCCGCGCTCGTCGTTGAGGCCGATCGATTCGCGCACCAGTTGCGTGAACCGCTTGATGTCCGTATCGCTCATCGGCGTGGTCGTGACCTTGCCGTCGGCGCCCAGCTTCTGCCAGTTGTCGAGCACCACCCCGACGCTCAGCCGCTTCAAATTGCCGACGGGCTGCTTGACGTAGGAAAGTGTGCGATCGACCTCGAAGTTGCGCGTGGCGCGTTCCGCATTCGACGACGGGCCGCCGGTGGCGGCGGTTGACTGTGAATTCGGCGAACCCGGGGTGGGCGCCGCGCCCGCGATGACCGGGGCGCCGGAGGTGCCGGGGGGTTGATTGCTGAGCGCGCCCGGAATGCCCTCGGCGCCGTCGCCGCCCTTGCGCATCTCCTTGCTGGTCTGTTCGCTGCGCACCGCGGTCTTCTGCGGATCGTAGTTCTCGCGGGTTTGTTCGGTGACGGTGAAGTCCAAGTCCGCCGTCACGGTCGCGCGCACGCGGCCGGCGCCGATCATCGGTTCGAGAAGTTCGACGATGCGCCGCTGGTAACCTTCCTCGAGCTTGCGCGTGTATTCCAACTGGCGCGTGCTCGCGGCTTGTTCGGCGTTTTCATCCGGAGAATTGAGCAGGGAGCCGGCCTGATCGACCAGCGTCACATCGCTCGCAGAGAGTTCCGGCACGCTCGACGCCACCAAATGCACGATGGCGGCCACCTGGCCCGGCTCGAGCCGCCGGCCGGGATACAGCTGCAACATCACCGAGGCGGTAGCCTTGCGCGCGTCGCGCAGGAACACCGACGGTTTGGGCAGCGCCAGATGCACGCGTGCGCTCTGCACACCCTGGACCTTGACGATGGTTCGCGCCAATTCGGTCTCGAGCACCGACTGGTAGCGGGCGGTTTCCATCATCGAGCTGGTGCCGAGCGCGGAGTCCTTCTGAATCATCTCGATGCCCATCGAATCGCTTTGCGGCAGGCCCTGGCTCGCCAGACGAATGCGCGCCTCCTGCACCTTGGTCTCGGGCACGGATACGGCGCCCGAGGGGTTCAATTTGTATTCGATTCCGGCCGCCGTCAGCGCGTCCATGACCTGCCCGCTCTCGCGTTCCGAGAGCTGGCCGTACAGCACCGTGTAATTCTGGCCCTGGGACCACAATACCAGCCAGATGGCGGCGGCGACCGCGGCGGCGACGCCGGCGAGCAAGCCCACCTGCTTGACGCCGGGAATTTCGAGCAAGCCCCGCGGAGCGGCCGCGGCGGTTGGGACGATGTCAGCCATAAATCAACCTCTCCCGCTAAACCGACATGTTCATGACTTGGGTGTACGCGTCGAGCAGTTTGTTGCGTACTTCGGTCATGGCGCGGAACGCCAATCCCGCCTTCTGTACTTCCAGCATCACCTTGGTCAGATCGACGCTCTTGTCGCCGGCCTCGTAGGCG
>PLAH01000190.1 GCA_003134045.1 Gammaproteobacteria bacterium | reverse complement strand
GATGTGCGGAAAGTAGGCCCGGAGGCGAAGTGCATGGGCGTTACCGTAACGCAACGAATGGCGCCGAAGGAAGGGATAGGAATCAACGCAAATTAACGCTCAGCTATAGCGCGCAACACCGCGCAACACCGAGAATTCGCAATTATTTTTTTGCTAGGTCGTCAGTGAATGATTGCGTTTATTTCTTCTAGCTGCGCTGCGAGCGCCGGAAATTCCGCCATGCTGGCTTTTATCAACAGTAATTTGCGCGCCTCGATGAACCCGTGGATATAGGCTTGTTGCGCAACGGCAAGCGGGTATTGCGGCCTCACTTGGCGCACCACTTCGTCTAGGTCCAACGCACCACGAGGGCCGCTGCTATCCACATAGCCATGATGCCATGCGATTGCCTTCAGCTCATCGAACATGCGCAGTATCACCGTCTTTTCGTAGGCTAGCGCATCCGTGAGTAGCGGGTTACTCGCGGCTTCGCTGTGCCAGCTCGACGGCGCGTGACCGTTCAACCGCGCATCCCAATACGCGGGGAATTCCTCGAACGGACGGCCATCGAGCCATTCAATTTCTGTGAGTGCTTCGCGGGCCATCGGATCACTCTTAGCCGCGGACGAGAGCCGTTGCTTTAAATCATTGTCCATTCGATTCTCCTAGAGTGAGGGGCAGCGCCACGCTATTTAATCATGTCCAAATAACGCTGCTGGCCGTCGCGTACCGGTGGGCGACGCCACCACAGACGGTCAGCGAGCGCGGCGCGCAGCTCACGGCTTGCAGCGCTTAGCAATGCGGCTCTGTGGTCATCGTCAGCGGCGCTGTCCAACGCAGCCACCAGGCTATCAAGCGCAACGTCGGGCTGCGGCGCGACCAAGGCGCGATAAGCCAGGGCGCCAGATAAGCCCTCGCGCACGTCAACGGATGCGGACGCGAGCAAGTAGCCGCGCTCTAGGTCATTGGGCGCAGCATCGAGGGCGGCCAACAGCTCGGCCACAGGGTCTATGCGCGGCGCGGCGGCCGGCAGCGGCCCTGATCGCACTGGTACATGGGTCTGCACGGGCACGGCCGGCGCAGCGTCGTCATCGTCATCAGGCAGCGCGACGGGCGGCATAGCGGGGAGCTCAGCGCTTGCCGGCAACGCCGTGCCCGCTACCAGCTTGAGCGGATTGCGCCGGCCTTCGCCGCGTAGCGCACGGCCAAGACTGCGGTACTGGCTATAGTCGAAGGTCACGGCTGCACCCGGGTCAGCTTGTACGCCGATAGGAGCGCATCGGGTGTCGCGTGTTCGTCCGTCAACACTGTGCCGTGAAGATGCAAACTCTTGCTCTCAACCTTGGTCACATACACGCCCTGCATCTTGTTCAAAATATCGACGCATTGGGCGCGGTCTTCGGTGAGCACTTCGATACTTCCATCAGCGCGGTAACGTGCGCCGCGATATGCGGCCCGCGCTGCCCCAGACAGCTCAGCGGTGGGCGTCGTCTCAATTCGCCGGTGCGGGCCGCTGGGACAGTCCACACGGGGCGCTGTGGTATCAGGCGGCGGCAATGGTGCGGGCGTGCCCAGCGCGTCTAGGTAGCGCTGTGTGGCAGCCGCCAACGTCGCGTCATCCGGCCAGCAGTGGGGGCAAGGGCAAGCGACCACGCGCTCAACTTCGTACATGTCCGCGCTCACCACGCTGTCCAGCCACGCCATGCGGGATGCAATGCTGATCGTTGCCAGTTCCGCGGCGGCCTCGCGTAGCGCAGCGATGCGGGCGCGGACGGCGGGCAACGACGCCAAGCGGCCGGCGTGCGCGGACACTACGTGTCGCGAAGATTCGCTGTAGCCTGCATGTCGGCAGGCATCGGCCAATGAATGGCCCGCGGCCACGTGCTGCGCAAACAGTTCGTGCCGTGTGTTGGACAGCGCCGCCGCATCTATAGTTACGGGTGTGCGGGCTGCGACGGGGGGCGCCTGGTGCGTAGATTTCGTCTCACCAACGGATTCAACAACCGGTGGTCTACTATCCTGGGATATCATAAAACATAGCCTTTAACGTCAATCAACGCAGAGCAACGCGTCGCATGTACGCACTGTGTAAGCGGTCCAACATACCAAAGCGTAACCGCCGCCGCAAAATATTTTCGGCTGGCCGGCGCCCTCCCTCCGACTCGCGCACCCCTATGGCCACAGTGGTGGGGGCCGCCTGTAACGTGTAACGCCTGTAACGCCTTTTTCCCCCTTGTTATCTATAAAACGCTTTTCCAGGTAACAGTAAGAGAAATGGCGTTACACGCGTTACATCCGTTACTCGCGCGGCACCCACCGTCTGCACGGCTTGCTGATGGCATCTAACCGAACTGTCCGCACTTCAAACCCAAGCTGGCGCATCACTCGCGCCGCCCGCTTCTCGGCCTTCGCGTCCTGGTGTGCAGTGTTCAACCCGATAGCGCCCGTTAGAATGTCGCTCAGCGTGAGCGGTCGCGCCCGCGGCGGCGGGCTCGGCACAGTGCCGGGCATCGGGACCGGGGATTTGTCTAGCCATCCCTCGATTGCCGATTCCCATACATCGGTCTGTTCGTACTTGACGTGTCGGCCCTTCGCCAAGCTCTCCGCTGCCTGCCAGGCTACCCCGGACACTCGCCAGCGCGCGGCGCCCTCGGCCCACAGTTGGTCACGGTCAGCGGCAATGCGAATGCGGTCCAATTGGGTGATTTCCACCGGCACCCACCGCCGCTGTCCAGTTTCGTCTGGGGGCAAGAAATGTTCTTCGTTAGTGCTGGCGAACAGCATGCAACGGCGCTTAAACCTGGTGGGCTGCGTCTGGAATTTCTCTATCCATTCCTCTTGCCGGCGCGTGATCGCACGCTTGACCACGTTGATATCGCCCTTCGATAGCCCGGCCATTTCCGCAACCTCTATCAAGAGCTTGCCGCGGATGAGGCGTTTGAAATCGTCGTCATCGTCGTGCAGCGATAGCCCATCCGTAAAGCAGTCGTCCGCGGGGACCATCGCTTGAAACCCTGTGGATTTCATCTTGCCTTGGGGAGACTGGAACGCCACCACCATATCGAGCTGACATCCGGGCTCTAAGACGCGCCCCGCTAGCCCCGTCCAAATGTAGAGCCCCACGGCGCGCGTATATTCGTCGTCGGCCGTGCCGCAGTAGGTGGTGAGGAATCGCTCGATGCGCGGCGCCCCGTCCCATTGCAGGCCGTTTAACCACGTGATCGCGCTATCGAAGCGATGCCGGGCCGCCACGAGTTGCAGCGCGTCGGACATCAGTTCCTTGCCGATCGGCGCAAACCGCTGTTCGCGGGCCAACGTTTCGCGCAACTGGATCATGTCGGTATCGGACAGCGGGCGCCATTCCTCCGTACTGGCGGGCGCGATCATTACGCGGCCTCGGAACTCATCGAACCCTATGGACGCTTGGGTCTGTTTCGCCAGCACGTACACCAGGGCCTCTAAGGTGGCATCAAATTGCATCTTGCGATTCATCGTGAGCACGGAGGCTTCGCCGGCTACCGGTGGCGGCACGGTAAGTGTTCCCGCGGGAACGCCGGCTACCGGTGGCGGCAGCATGCTTTTGGGCGGATTCTTGGCCACGTACTCGCGGGCGTTGAGAATCGTCCCACGTAGTAGGCGGTCCCACTTGTGTTCGCGGCCGGGCGCCAGGGCTGACGTGCGCATGAGGCGTTCTGTTCGCTCGCAGTCGCCGCCCGTCCACCACATCAACCTGTTGGCCAGGGATTGGTCAGCGCTGCTTGCATCGTAGGGAGTTGACTGCGCCGCATTGCCCGGCCAGCGCTTCGCCAGCACATCAGCTTCGGCCGTCCACAGTGCCTCGAATGTCACGCCGTCACCGAATACCGCAGCGGCCGATTTGCTGCGGCAGGCTTTGGCAATCAGCTCCGCATCGTCTGACGTTCCGGGCACGTGCCATGTGGGCTCCGTAGTCCAGTCCGCACCCGCGGCGGTCGATTCAAGCGATGGCGGGAAGTGCTGATACGCCACGGCGGCGGCCACATCGCTGTAGTCTTGCAGCACGTTGCCGCGGGCGTTCGATCCAGTCAACAGGATGTAGCGGGCTTCGTGGTACAGCTCGATGTGAAGCGCGACATTTTTACACGCGTGAGCCGGGAACGCACCGGTGTAGGCAAAGATGATGTGCAGCCCACGCCCGCTGATAGACACTTCGACGTAGGCGCCGGAAAACAGGGCCAATAGTTCAAGCGCGAGTGCAGACCATAGCCCGGTGGCTAGATCGTAAGCACCGTCTATATCGATGCACGCGAGGCCACAGCCGCCAGTCAGCACGATACCCACGCCAAACCCTGCCCCAAGGCGTGCGGCGTGGGCCTGTGCTTCGGAAGGAGGTAGCCATGTGGTCGCGTCCTGCCCGTTGCTGTTGAGCAAGGTGTGGGGATTTATCGGCGTCTTGGTGTCGGTGCGCGCGATGATGAACATGCGCCGATCGTGGAGCGCATCGAAGAGCGTAGCCGTGGGTGCGAGTTGTACAACGGCGTTCATGAGACCGCACCCCGCAGCCATTCGGCAAGATCGTTTAGCGGCGCCTGATTGTCGGCATGCTGCGGAGCCTCACCGAAGCAAAACGCCATGCACTCCGGTGCTAAGACTGGCTCGAAGTGAGGGCCGGCGCCGATCAGCGCCAGCGCATCCGGGTCCGTCGTTGGCACCTTGATACATAGGATCGGCGTGCGGGCGGTGAATGCTTGAAACCGGCGCAGCATTTCGCCGCGCACCATAAATCCCTGTACAAAAACTGTACAGCTCGCCAAGTCGGCGTTTATACTTGCCATGTCGTCAGTCCTGCCGGCAATCACACCAGCGATGAAAGTCCGTTTCCTAAGCCCTAGCCGGGGCTTGGGATGCGGCGCTGTTGTTTAGGCGGCTTCGGTCTCGCCGTTCAATACCGCATTGATATCGGCCACAGCCCAACGTAGACGGCCGAACATGCGGCGCGGCTTGATTGGCCCCTCGCCGTAGCACGCCCACCGGCGCAAGGTCTGCGGTTTGATGCCTAAGAGCGCGGCGGCTTCCACGGTATCGATGGTTTGATGAACTTGGGTGCGATCCAACAGGTTGCGCAACTCATCATTGGAAAGCGTGCGCTGCTTTGTCTGGGGCGTTGCTGTGTTCACTTTTGTGTCCTCTCGTATAGCGCTAAGTTGTGCGCCGTTGAAAGAGGATGAGTGACGGCTCATCGCACGGAGCGATGAGAGGGTAAATTTAGCCCTTGGGCTTTTTCGGGTGGCGTCCCAATAAACGGTGCTGATGGCGCAACGCCTCACCGTGGTAGACATCTCGCCAATCGGTTGATGCATGCGGTGCGAGCTTTACGGCCGACGCGCGGAGCTGCGCTATCCACTTTTCAATCTGCCGCACTGGTAGGTTGTGATCGCGCGCTAGCCGCTTCGGTTCACCCCGCTTTGGCTTTCCGCTGGCGTCGCGTTGCAGACTGGCCATGACACTATCGCGCTTCTCGTAGCGTGTCGCCCATCTCCCCTGCTGCCTGTTGCGCGCACTGATGGCCGCAACCGTCTCAAGCGAATGGTTTATATCCGCCCGTATTTTGGCTTTCACATCGTCGGGGGTGTCGGCGGACGCGAGCGCTTCGGGCTTCCCGCCTAGCGATTCGTTAAACACCATCCATGGGCTTCGCGGCGTCTCCATGTCGCTACGCCGCAGCGCCGATGCTGGCCTGAGCCGTAAACGGTATGCCTGCTTCGCTCAGTGCCCACGCTTCGAGTTTTTCATGCAGCGGTCGTAGTTGATCCAACGAGCGCCGTTTGTAGTTTTTCTCGCGCACGCCATGAGGCTTGTGGCCTTGTATCTGCATCATGGCACCCTCGGGTACCTCGGCCCACTCTGCGAGCGTGGCGAAGCTCCGACGTAGGCCATGCAGCGTGATATGTGGCAGCCCGGCCGATTCGAGCGCGTCATTGTGAGCTTTAGTCGGCTCTACCAGTCTGCCGCCCTTTGCGCGCAAGCTGGAAAATACAGATTTATTTTTTCGCGGTAGTGGGGACAGCAGCGATGCAACATAGGGGGTTAGCGGGATTGTGCGTTTGTTGCCTCCTTTATTGCTGTGCCTGGCTGAAGTGCGCATCGTCAGGCTAGGCGCCATCAGAAAAATGACATCATCCCATTCGAGGGCGAGCAACGCTTCTCGCCGCGCGCCGGTGAGCAACAGAGCTTGCAGGTACGCGGCAATTACGGGGTTGGGCAGCCCCTTCACTCCTTTGAACCAGGCGGCCAACTGTTCGCGCTGAAGGCAATCGCCCTCTTTCGTATTCGATTCGGGCACGGCCTTTTTTACTTTTTTGGCACTGTAGGCGTTGGCCGGGATGATGCCTCTATAGTCGGGTTGCCCCTCGCCGGGTTCTTCGTTGGCCCATCGGATGAATGCGCGTAGCAGTCGGTACGACTGCGCCGCGCTGGTAGCACGTTTGGCGGCCTCGCGCTTAAGCCACGATTCAATGTAGGCGGCGCTCAACTCGGACAGTTTTAACCCCATGAGGGATGCGAGTGGCCCGGCCTTGGTGGTCCCCTTCCCGCCCTGCTTCTTTTTGCGCGCGCCCCCGGCATGCGCTAATCGCTCGTGGTCATGGAGATGGCGGTCGCCCCATCCGGCCTTATGGAGAGCGACGTAGGACGCCCACACGCCCCCGACTTCGTGGGCGTGTCGTTGGGTTTCGACGCGTCGCTCTTCGGCTTGAGCACGCTCAGCCTCGGCCACATCACGTGGGTCGATGCCTTGGTCAACGCACTCGACGGTCAGACGCCGCGCTTTCTCTCTGGCCTTCGCAAGTGTCCATATCGCTGCGGTGGCGTTACCAATCGTGGTTCTCACGGTGCGCCCGTGGACACGCCCCTGATGGATGTAACTGCGGGCGCCGGCTACGGTAACCCGCACGCCAAGGCCGGGTGTCTTGGCATCCCAATACAACGCGTAGCTTTTGCGCGGAACCGGCAGCTTCACGACCTGCAACTGAGTCGAAAAAGTAGTAGTCATGGTCCATCGGTCTCCGTGTAAGCACTGTGTAAGAGATGCGAAGGTATATTGTGCAACAACGGACAATGCAACGGCTCGCCGATTTAACCTATTATTATGGCCATTTCGCTGTTTTCACTGGAAATCTCTACACAGAGCAACATCCAGCAATCTATTTTCTCGCGGACTGTTAATCCGTTGGTCGGCGGTTCGAATCCGTCCCGGGGAGCCAATAATCAATAGCTTACGAGCAGGGCGAGACCTCAATCCTCTCACTCTCTCACCCCCTTATGAGAGGCTTTTGTCCGTTGGTTGGCCACGCTAAAATCCCCGATCTTGGAACGCCTGCTTTGCGATGGCACCACGAGGATCACTGTAAGGGGGGATTCAATTGAGTGTCGCCATTGGCAATCCGTCATCAAACGTTGCTGCTTTGCAGCATCGATGGTCAGCTTGATCCCCTGATTGTCGAATCGCCGTATCGCATGTCTGCGTTTCGTCGTGTCCCTGTAGCGACCCGAGCGCGGGCCGAGCGGGTTCCGACGAGTAATTCGGGCGCGCGCGGAGCGCCTACAGGATTATCCACGCACGCCACGACCAACGGAGATCGTTGGCTTGACTGGGTAATGCGTTTGCATTACCATCCTGACTATCCCCGGTGCCACGGAAGTCCTTATGGCCTCGCTTGAAATCGAATCGACGCTGACCGACCGCTACCAGACGACGGTGCCGGATGCCGTGCGTCGCACCCTCAAATTACGCAAGCGCGACAAGATTCGCTACGTCGTGCAGCCGGACGGCGCTGTGCTCCTGACCCGTGTTGAAGCCTCCGATGAAAGTGATCCGGTGGTCGGAAAGTTTTTGGCCTTCTTGGCGCGCGACATGGAGGTACAGCCTGCTCAAATTCAAGGTATCAACCCCGCCCTTATGCGCCGCGCCCGGTCGCTGGTCAAAGGGATCACGGTTGACCTCGACGCGCCGCTCCCTTCCGAGGACGAATGACGGCGGCCGCCGCCGATCCGCCCTTGATCAAGGGCTGGTCGATCTTTGCGCATCCGCAGTTTCTCGATACGTTTGAATCTCTGGTCGTGCAGGTTGAGAGGCTCCGCACCAAGGATCCGAAGCGGTACGCCGCGAAGAACTCCACGAAGCGCCTGGCTGCCATCGTAAAACTCGCATTTGAGATCATTCCGCAGGACCCGACCCGCCTCGAGTATAGGCAAGGCGCTACGCTCGGCGAGGAATACAAGCACTGGTTCCGGGCAAAGTTCTTCCAGCAGTATCGGCTGTTCTTTCGCTATCACCGCGAGAGCCGCATCATCATCTACGCTTGGGTCAACGACGAAGATACCAAACGCGCATACGAGAGCGGCAGCGACGCCTATCGCACGTTCCGGCGCATGCTCAAGACCGGAAACCCACCGGATGACTGGAGCCAGTTACTAGCGCAGGCCAAGGCGCAGACCAAACGGACTCGCGCTGCAAGCGAACGCAAATGAACATATCAAGGACCGACTATCATCGCTTTAGTTTTGCAGCAAGAGTGCTGTAATTTCGCAGCGCCCTCTCCCTCCAAGCCACCCAGAAAGCCTCTTCCGGATACAGCGCCCCAAAGCCTCTCCCCGTGAGGGCTTTCCGAATGGGCGTAGCCCGATATGCCGCGGGGTCGGGGTGTCGGCCGGGTGAGTGCCTTTGGGGTGCTGCGCCTGGGAGGAGCCTGGGGAGTCGGAGGGAGAGCGCCCGGCTCTCTGGCNNCCCGCGGAGGGGTCGCGTGCCTTGAAGGGAGAGGGTTAAACCCCCTCTGCCGTGAGGGAGGTGAACTCGGCAGCCTCTTCGGGCGTGTACGGGGGCCAGTCCTCTAGGCGCTTTTTGCTCTTCAAGCAGCGCGGGCAAGTCGCCTGCTCGCTTGGGTATCCGCTCCACCCCACACGCTGCGCCGGCCCGGTTCAGTGCCACAAAGCGCCTTTCGGCGGGCTTGGACCAGGTGGACGACCCGGCCGTGATCGCGTTCGCCCTCACAGCAGCGACCAGCTCTCGTGTACGGCGTGAACAGGCGCATCGGTGCGGGCCGGCCGAAGTAGTGGTGAGCCGACGACAGCGGTGATCTTGCGCGACGAAATTCACCGGCTGGATCCCGCGTCCGTGCAAGCATATCGCAGTCACTGGCTGAGCCAAGATATCCGGCTGGAAGCAGCGATGCACGTGCCGGTCGACGAGCCGATGTTTGAAGCCAAACTTGCTTTGAAACAGAAGTGGGAAAGCACGGCGATTTTCAATGACTTCTTGGTCACGCAGGACACCCCGTACTTTTTGGCCACGTGGTTGCACAAGGGACCGGAAAAGGTTGTGGCACTCAGTTTCCAGGCGACGCGTCATCGCGGGTCGTTCGATGAAGCAGATGCTCGTCGGATCAAGTCCCTGATACCTCATGTACGTCGGGCGCTCGAAATTCGAGATCGTCTCGAGGCTCACCAAGTCCGTGCTGATACGCTCTCGTCGGCCATCGAAGGCCTACAATTCGGCCTATTTATTTTAGATGGTAAGGGGTGCATTCTTGACGCGAGCGGCCTCGCGCAAGAGTTATTGCGACGAGAACCGGCAATACGCCGCGACAAAGACCGTTCGCTGTGGCTGCGGGAGCCTGCGGGATCGCAACTACGCGAGCTTGTGCGCAATGGAACACCTGCGAAAGGCGATTCTAGCTGCGTGCTGAATGTGCCACGAGGCAATGGATTGCAAAGTCTGTCCGTCCTTGTAGCCCCTATGCCGGCGGTTCCGGTCTCTTGGATTGGCAAGGACCCCCGCTGGCTGATCCTAGTCTTTGACCCAGAACGACGAATTGCGCCAACCGCTGCAATTATTACCCGCGATCTTGGCATTTCCGAACGAGAAGCGGAGCTCGCCGCGCTGTTGGTGATGGGGCTTGAACTCTCGGATATCTCTAGCCGACTGGCAATCAGTATTCACACAGCGCGGTCTCATTTAAAACACATTTTTGAGAAGACAGGCACCCGATCTCAGGCCGATTTGGTCCGGCGAATATTGACCAGCCCAGCAGCCTACGCGGCATGTCGAAACTAGTCGCCAAAGAAGAGCTGGATGTTCAAACGAGCGACTACCTATATGCGCTTGGTGGAGGAATGGCTCCATCAATCACTCAAATGAGTGATGCGGCAATATCAATGACGAAATATATTCACGCGAACAGTGCTTCCGATCATCTCGGGTAGGACTGT
>PLAH01000188.1 GCA_003134045.1 Gammaproteobacteria bacterium | reverse complement strand
CGCCAGTTAACGAGCTGCAGCACAATGCGGTATCACCGCGACGCAGTAAGCATTCCTACATATCGACACCGGATTCTTGCGGGAGGATGATGAGGCCTGAATCTGTCGTATGAGGCACGTTGGCTGGTTGCGTAGACGGAAATCAAGGCTCGGCTAATGAGCGAAGATTGAAAACTATAGATACCGTCATTCGACCTCTCGCTGCGACCCGGCAGAGGCACCTGTCAGCACGGAGATTTTGGGTGAATAATACTTACGTGAATCTCGAGAGGAGAGAAAATCATGGCGAAGAAAGTAGCAGAGCATCATCGCAAAGCAGCGGAACATCACGAGCACGCGGCGCAGCACCACAAGGAAGCGGCAAAACACCACGATGCCGGAAAGCATGAGACCGCGGCACATCATGCGCAACTAGCGCGCGGTCACCAAGAACGGGCAACCAAGCATGCCGCCGAAGCGGTCGAGGAATACATCATACTTTTCCCAACGCTATGACAGCAGACTTTCCGATGTAGTGTTCGATCCCTAATCTGTGGCTGGCGCGGGCCATAGCATTAGGGGCTGCCCCGAACTTCCTGCAGAGTTGTCTCAAGACCCGGATTGTGGAGACCACTGCTGATCGGATTCATCCTACTACGAATGGCTTTTCGGACCCATTCGTTGCGAAATACCGGATACGATGGGCTGCGACCGAAAAATGGTGGTCAAGTAATGATGAGATTATCGCGAGAGCGACTCGCTCCCGCGACGCTAGGCCAATCGTCCAATCAATATTGGATTTGGAGCTTATTCTCAACCTTTGTCACACCCGGGACAGCCCAGGCTGCAATTCCGGCGTCATCTTTCTCTCGCCAGGAGTGCACGCTTCCCTGGAGAATGACGGCCGTATCGCCCACGCTGATCTTGATGTCTTTGGCATCAACGGAGGCCTGGCGTTGAAAGGCGCTCTGGATCTTAGTTTTGACATCGGTGGCTTTTACCGCCGGACATACTTCGATGTCATTGACTACGTCCTTGACGCCCATCAGATAGCGTACGGCCACCTCCGCGATGCTCTTCTGGTAGCCGTACAGCACCTGTCCCGAAAGTGTGACCCATCCTTGCTTGACGACCGCTTTGATGTCGCTCGACTCCAAGGAGAAGTGCCATTTCAGTGCATTCGCGGCAGCGGCGGCGATTTCCGCGTCAGACCTTTCACCCGGCTTCGGAATCTTCACCTCAATGTCATTTGCGATCGCGCGTACGCCAACCACCCGTTTGGTAACTTCTTCGGCTGACCAGCGGTCGGAAAAGTGCGGGACCGAACCCTCGAGGCTGACCACACCATCCTCCACCTTTACGAGGATGCCTTTTTCGTCGAGACTTGGCTCCCAGCGAAGCTCGTTCTCCACATCAAGTCGAATGTTGGCGTCGGTTTTCATAGCTGCTCCCGAAATGTCAGATCATGCAAAATACTTTATTGCTGCCTAATTATTGACCGATGGCAGGCAATTGATATCAGTAATTCCCAAAGCTGATTCCGAGCAAAACTCTCATCCGTCCGACGACATGTGGAGCGCGTTGACCTGAAAGCTCGCCGGATTCGCTCGAGGTCCGTCCTGCATCGTCCACTGCGGTTTCTGCATCTTTCCCGTATGGCGCAGCACGAAATAGCAGGTATGGTAGGGAGCAGGAACAAGGAGCTGAAGGCGCCAACACGAGTGGAGCACGATGTAACAGAACACAATGCCGCGCGGGCGATCAGCGCTCCTCCGAGCCAATGGGATGAGGAGGCCGATGTGGTCGTGCTGGGCTATGGCGGCGGCGGGGCCATAACGGCCATTGAAGCCGCGGACGCCGGGGCGGACGTGGTCATCCTGGAGAAGAATCCCGCCGATCGCCATATCTGCAATACCAACGTATCCGGTGGCATATTCATCTGCCCTACGGATGTAGAGAAGGCTTTCCAATACATCAAGGCCTGCGTCGGCGACACCGTCGATGACACCCTGTGCCGAATCTGGGCGACGCAGACGTCGACCAACAAGGAGTACCTGAAGAGGCTCGCGGAGAGTGTCGGGGAGCCTTCGGACATGATGAGACTCGGAGGCGCGGAGTTTCCCGATCTGCCCGGTGCCGACGGCATCAGCAGTTGGGTTTTGAAGTCCGGTCTGGGCGCCAAGCTGTTTGAGGTCCTTGACAAGTGCGTGAAGGCTCACAAGAACATCCGGGTTGCGTACTCGAGCCCCGGCAAGAGGCTCGTTCAAGATGAGAGCCGGGCAATTCTTGGGGTGGTCGCGGAACGTGATGCCAAGGAGATCACCATCCGGGCGCGTCGGGCCACGATCCTCGCATCAGGCGGCTTCGAGTTCAATGACCAGGTCAAACTGAACGCATTTTACGGTAATCCGCGCTACTTCTACGGCACGGACAGCAACACGGGCGATGGGCTTCTGATGGCGATAGCAGCCGGTGCCGACCTCTGGCACATGAACTGGTCATCGCAACATTACGGCTTTTACTACAAGAATTTCCCGGTTGGCATGATCCTCGGCGGCATCGCCAAACCAAGCTATCTGGTGGTGGACCAATACGGGAAGCGTTATTTCAATGAGAGCTACAATGGCCATTCTGCCTATGCCTATTTCATTTTTTTCGATCCGCTCAAGGGAGTCTATCCTCGGATTCCCTCGTACCTCGTGTTCGACGAGCAGGTGCGCACGATGGGAGCACCGCTTTCACCCAATACAGGCCCCGGCGGCGACGTTATCGGTGCGAAAACGGCGAAGTACGGCTATTACTGGAGCACGGATCAGAGCAAGGAAATCGAGAACGGCTGGGTCCTGAAGGCCGATACGATCGAAGAGCTGGCGCTGTTGATCCGTGCCCGACAGGGCCCGAACGAATTCGTGGATTACACAAGTAGCATCCAGATGGAACCGACGGTCCTGGCCAAATCCGTTGCGACGTTCAATGCGAATGCTCGTCAGCACGAGGATCCCGAATTTGGCCGCCGCGTCCTCGCGCCTCTCGAGAAGGGACCCTTCTATGCCACCGAGGTGTGGCCGTGTGGTCCCAATACCCAGGGTGGACCCAAATTCGACTCTCATGGCAGGGTGCTCGATGTCTGCGGAAACCCCATTCCGCGCCTTTATAAAGCTGGGGAGTTGGGCTCTATCTACGGCCAGCGCTATCCCTCCGGGGGAGGCAATCTCGCAGAGATTCTGGCCTTTGGTCGCATCGCCGGGCAAAACGCCGCCAAAGAGTTGGCTTGAATTCTGATTATTTGTCACACGATGCCGATCATGGCGCGCCCAAGCGGTACCGAATCGGGGAAATTCCTTAGTGCACAAACCCTCGATAGGTACTAAACGGAAGCGCGGCACACGGCAGCATCATCTGCCTGATTCGACCCAGTAAAACGACGAGGTCGCGCACCCGTCAACACACGGGGATGGATGCACGGGCCTGCCCTCGAGGCATGGCTGCACCGTTGCACCTCCGTGAATGAATACTATTGATGTCCTGGAAAATACCTATTGCGAGCATCGCATGGGGATGTTCAGCTCAACGCGCGAGATGGAGCGAAGCTACGAATGCGATCACCATGGAGAGCGTTGTGCCCTACGTCACCAACGACGACCTGCCACCATCGGTTCGCAACCATTTGCCCAGCCATGCGCAGGATATCTACCGCGAGGCGTTCAATCATGCGTGGCAAGAATATGCCGATGATCCCCGTCTCGAAGAGATCGCACATCGAGTGGCGTGGGCAGCGGTCAAGAAAGTCTATGTGAAGACGGGCAATGAGTGGGTGCCGCGCTGAGCAAAAGGCTCGGTCACCGCCGGCGATAGCCGAACAGCCAGCGCTTTCGCTGGCTTTGGCCGCGCGCGCCGCCTGGACGCTGCAGCTGCGCGAGGCCATCGGCTTCGAGGAGCGATACCAGTACCTACTGCATGATCGCGATAGCATCTTTGCCAAGCACCTCGACGAATCGGTGAACAGACTTGGCATTGAGGTGTTGAAATCGCCGCCGCGCTGCCCGAAAGCGAACGCGATCTGTGAACGAGTCATCGGCACGATTCGGCGCGAGTGCCTGGGATTGGCTGATCCCCATTTCCGAATCGCATTTGCGGTCCATTCTGAAATCCTTGTTGAGCGATGTGATGGTGTTGGTGGCCAGTTAGGCTCCAGGGCCGATAGGACTCAGGAGAGGTTGATCGCGAGCAGTGTATCGATCAGGGGTTGACCGCAGGCGAGGCCGAGCCCGATCGCGCAAACCCAGACCAGCAACAAGGCGCATGTCAGGGCGACATAGGGCGTCTCGATCGCAGGCGCCGCCGCTCCGGCGGGCAGCGGACCGAGCAGCCGTGCAATGCGGCCGGGCAGCGCTTCCGGGCGACCGATCAGCGTCGCTGCGGCGCCCGACATTCTGATCTGAAAGCGCACTGACCCGAGGACGGCGGCCGCCAAATCTGCCCCGTCGATGCCGCCGGCCCGAGCCTCGTCGTCGCGTGCCAGTTCCAGAATGGCCAGCCAGTCCGTGAATCGACGCTGCGCTGTGCCCCAGGGCCATTGCAGGTCGGTCACGAACTGCGCCAACCAGATTCGAAGCGGGTCCCGGTGCAGCACGTGGGTGCGCTCGTGGGCGAGCGCCGCGCGCAACGCTCGCGCATCGAGGATCTGTTCCAGTTCCGGCGCGACGACAATCTGCGGATGCAAAAAACCCACGGTGGCGATGCCGAAACCGCGCGGCGAATGGCACAGCGACCAGGCAGAGCGCAGCACCGCGCGTCCGCCGATGATGAGGAAGGGCGTGGCAACGACGAAAATCAGGCCGCTGACATGACCGGGAACGGGATCCGGCTGGGACAGCGCCCAGCCGCACAGCCAGGCTGCGACGGTGAGTGCCGCGGCGGCCGGCCACCACAAGGCACACCAGCTCAGCACTTCAAGCCTGCGCGATGGCGAGTCATCCAGCCGATGTGAGGGCCAGGCGGCGAATAGCTGCAGGACCAGTCCACCCGATATCACGATCAATGTGGCCAGCAAGGATTCACGTTCCACGCTTCGATCTCCTATGCGCGGCAACTGCCCGCTCCAATTCATCGATCAATTGCGGATCGACCGCGCCAACGGCGTTGACCAGCGCGGCCACGGCGGCGTGCGGTCGCGGACCCAGGAGACGACTGACCGTGTCTTGCGCTCGGGCGCGATCGACCGCTTCGCGTGCCACTCTCGCCCGGTAGACGAAGGCCTTGCCATGCCGTTCACGCTGGATCAGCCCCTTGCCGCGCAGACGATCGATGACCTTGGCAGTCGTCGTGTAGACCAGGCCGTCCGGTTCACCGAGCAGTCCGTGCACCTCACGCACCGTAGCCGAGCCGAGCCCCCACAGCGTGGCGAGTACCGCGTACTCGAGATCGTCGGCCGGCAGGCGAAATGCTTCCATGCGCCAAAGGTTAATGCGCGCCGATTGCCGACGCAATGCCAGCGCATCGACTTCTTAAGGTGCCGCGGGACAGCACTCGGTCCAGGCCGAAGTCGTGTCGCACAAGATTCACGCCAGTTACATATAGCACGGGAATTGCACCGATAGGATCTACGACAAGCGTCGTTTTGCGGCGCTGATGCCGACTGGTTGCCGCCGCGTGTTTGAACATGCTTTCGGTGCGTTCCTAACAAATAGGGGAAGAGCTCAATGATCGACAAGTCACCGAGTGAACCGACGCCAAAGCGACGAACGGCATCGCGCGCCGCGCTGAAGGCCGTGGCGTTCGCATCCGGCCTGCTGGCGGGTACCACGATCGCCTGGTCCGATGACGGCGCAATCGACAACACCGGCGTCGCTCCGTTGCCGACCGGGCAGCTCGTGACACCGACCGCCGCCCCGGGTTCGACGTTCATGCTGCTCAATCCCGGCGTTGCCGCCTTCCCCAACGCGCTCGCCAACGGCGCACTGAAAACCTCGGTGAGCCCCGACGGCAACACGCTGCTCGTGATGTCGAGCGGCTACAATCTGTTCAGCAACGCGACGGGCACGACGACAGCGAACTCGCAGTACGTCTTCGTCTACGACATCTCGGGCACGAGCGAGAACTCGCCGGTGCTGCATCAGGTCATCCAGGTTCCCGACACCTACGTGGGCATCGCCTGGGCGCCGGTGCCCGCACCCAAACGGAACTCCACCACCTTCTACGTATCCGGCGGCAGCACCGACAGCGTCTATGTCTATACCGGATCGACTGCGGCCGGCTGGTCGCCGAGCGCGAGCATCCCGATGGGACACGCGCCCTTCGTCCCGTCAAGCAGTCCCTTATACGGCTTGATCTTGAACGGCGTCGGCTTCGAGGAAGAATCGACGGTCGCGGGACTCGCCATGTCGAGCGACGGCACGGTGCTGGTTGCGGCGAACATCTACAACGATTCGATTTCGATCATCAATCCCGCCACCAAGACGGTGACAGGCGAGTACGACTTGCGGCCCTACAACACCAGCGGCACGCCTGGGATCGCCGGCGGCGAGGCGCCGTTCGCGCTCGCCCTGGTCGGCAATTCCACCGTCTACGTCTCTTCGATCCGCGATCGCGAGATCGACGTGGTAAACCTCACCGGCGGCACTCCGAGCCTCCTCACACGCATCCCGTTGCCGGGTACTCCGAACAGCATGGTGCTGAGCGCCGACCAGTCGACTCTCTACGTCACGCAGGACAACAGCGACTCGGTTGCCGTGATCAACACGGCGAGCAACACGGTCTTCGAGGAGATCTCGACCATCGCCCCGCCGGGAACGGTGCCGAGCGGCACCAAGTACACGGGCGCGGCCGCCAACAGCGTGGCCCTGTCGCCGGACGGCAGCACGCTGTACGTGACCAACGGCGGGGCGAATTCCGTGGCGGTGATCCCGATCTTTGGATCCGCGCCGCATACTGTGGCGGGTCTCATCCCGACCGCCTGGTATCCGCACTCGGTCAGTCTGAGCGCCGACGGTTCGATGCTGTATGTGTCGAACGGCAAGACGGATCCCGGCCAGAACCCGCTCTACGAGGCGGCTGGCGCGAATCAGTATGTGTTGCAGCTCGAGGGCGGCGGCCTCACGACGATACCGGTCCCAGGCGCCGCCACGCTGCCCGGGTTGACGGCCCAGGTCGCTGCGAACAACTACTACAGCACGCCGCCCAATGCCAATGACGCGGCAGTCATGAGCGCGCTGCACTCGAAGGTCCAGCACGTCATCTACATCATCAAGGAAAATCGCACCTTCGACCAGATTCTGGGCGACCTAGCGAACGGCAGCAATGGCTCTTCGGCGCTGACCATGTACGGCAAGCGCGTCACGCCGAATTTCCACAGCATCGCGACCAACTTCGTCACGCTGGATAACTTCTTCTGCAGCGGCGAAGTAAGCGGGGATGGCTGGGCGTGGAGCACCGAGGGCCGCGAGAGCGATCACGGCATCAAGAGCATTCCGGCCAACTACGCCGGACGCGGCGCCTCGAACGACTCGGAAGGCACGAACCGCGACGTGAACGTCGGCATAGCCAGCGTGACGGGCCGGGATGCGGCGCTCGGCGGCTATGGACTTTATGAAGAAGTCGCGGGTGCGATCAAAGGCGGCGCCGCGAACCTGCTGCCCGGCACGAACAATGACTTCGCCACCGACGGCCCCAATGGCGCGACCCAGCTTGGCTATCTCTGGGACTCCGCCATGCGTTCCGGTCTCACGGTGCGCAACTACGGGTTCTTCATCGACTTGAGCCGGTTCAATCTCCCGGCCGCGGATGGTGGAATCGTGCCGAGCGCCGACCCCCAATACGGCTACCTGCAAAGCCCCCACTCGCTTGGGCTGAAGGTCGCGACCTCGACCAATCCGACGCTCTCGCCGTACACCGATCCGTACTTCTGGGGTTTCGATAATTCGTATCCCGACGTATGGCGCGTGCAGGAATGGCAGCGCGAGTTCTCGGGCTACGTGACGAACAACAATCTCCCCAGCCTGACGCTGCTGCGCCTGATGCACGATCACACCGGCAACTTTGGCGGCAGCGATCCGGCGGTGGAAAAGTTGTCGACCCCGGAGTTACAGCAGGCCGACAACGATCTTGCCGTCGGCCAGGTGGTGCAAACGGTCGCGAACAGCCCGTATGCCGGTAACACCTTGATTTTCGTGCTCGAAGACGATGCCCAGGACGGACCGGATCACATGGACGCGCATCGCTCCACCGCGTACGTCGTCGGGCCCTACGTGAAGAAGCGTGCGGTGGTGAGCGATCGCTACTCGACAGTGAACATGGTGCGGACGATCGAGGACATCCTCGGCATCGATCACTTGAACCTGAACGACGCCTACCAGCGGCCGATGACCGACGTGTTCGACTTGACGCAAACCACCTGGTCCTACACCGCGACGGCCTCGCCCTATCTGGCGGCGACCGGGCTCCTCAACACGGTGACGGTCGGGTTGACACCCGGCATGACCATCAAGTACGCCGACAACAAGCCGGCAAAGCCCGCGCACGGCGCGGCCTGGTGGGCCAAGGCCACCCGTGGCTTCGATTTCACCGACGCCGACAAGGTGGCGGGCGAGTTGCCCGAAGGCCGCTCCTACAATCGCATCGAATGGGAAGGTGTGATGCCGGGGATGCCGTATCCGACACGGCGCTCCGGCATCGACTTGCGCCATGCGGTGGCCGGCACGGAGTTCGTCGGTCCGCAAAGCCCTGGCTTGAAGACCGAACAGAGCGCTGCCCGGCCGGCGCCCGCGAAGGTCGAAGTCGGTACCGCAAACAACGGCGGTGGTTGATGCCTCGAGTCCGGCCCGGAGCCTCAACCGTTGAGATCGAGACATACACACTTAGGAGAACATGGTGAAAGCTATCACGCTTGCAATACTCGCCGCCGCGGCGTTTGCGGTCGGTCCCGTAATGGCGGCAGAAATCGAACTGACCTACACCGGCATCGTGTCCTACGCCGGTGGCACCACCTCGAATTCGGGGTATGCCGATGGCTCGACGATCTCGGGTCAGCTGTTCGTCAACGCGGTAACTGACGTGGCGACGGGCGCGACTCTTGGTTCATTCACGGCGCCCAACGGTTTGGTGGCCGGCAGTGCGAATCTGAGTTCGACCGATGCGATCTTCCAGCAGGGCCAGTACGTTGGCAACGGCGATCCCCTGAATAATTCCATTTCGGTGGACCTCTCGGCGGCGGGATCCGGTTACTCGATTGCCGATCTCGGGACGCTCCTCTCGCAGAACAACGCCACGCTAAATTCGCAGATCGATTTTACGGCTAGTGCCTCGGGGCAGTACCTAGTACCTCTATATGCGGCCGGCGACGGCTTTGGCAGCTCCGTGACCTTTCTTAGCGCGAATGGCGACGGCTCGAATAAGACGGGCGTCGTGGCCTACCTGGAGAGCGTCACGGCGACCCCGGTGCCGCTGCCGGCATCTGCCTGGTTGATGTTTGCGGGAGCGGGTAGCCTCCTCGGATTCTTCCGCCGCCGTAAGCCTTTGGTCTAGCCCTCGGAAGGCAGGTGAGCCCGCGTGCGGTGCATTCGCTTCGGCGGGCGACCATGCGGGCCCGATCTGCCGCACATCGCCGCTCGAGAATGAACCAATCGAATTTCGGCACGAAGAGTCCCTAGAAGGTCAGGCGCAAGCCGCCATATACCGCGATGGGAGTTCCGGGGCTGGCGGTACGCGGATCGGTCACGCCACCCGGAATGTTCGGCCACGGGACCTCGCCGACCGGTCCGAACGATCCATAGGTGTAGTAGCGCTTATCGAACACGTTGTTGACGACCGCGAACAGCGTGATGCGCTCATTGGGGCGGAAGGCTGCGTTCAGGTCGACCACCGTGTATCCGCCGAGCGGCTGTGTGAGATTGGCCTCGTCGCCGAATCGGTAGACATTGCCTTGCGCGACGACTGAGGCGCCCACGCTGAGGCGCTCAGTCAGCGTGTAGTCCACGACGAGATTGCCGCGATGGAGAGGTATGCCGGGAATGCGATCTCCCGGCTGCACCTGTTCGTTGCCGTTGGCATCCCCGGCAGGACTGTTCGTGTTCAGCAACAGCGGCGTTTGAAACGTGGCCTTGGTGTAGGCGTAGCCCAGATTGACGCGCAGTTGCCGTAGGTCGACGCAAAAATTGGCCTCAACGCCTTCCCGCAGTGTTCGCCCGGCGTTCGTGTAGAACGCGAGATTCGGGTTGTAGACAGTCGTCTCGAAGATGATGTCGTTGTTGCTCTCGGTGCGGTACGCATCCAAATTCCAGCTCCATTTCCCCTGAGACCCTGTCCCTGTGTGGCCGCGGAGGCCGACCTCATAGGTATGGGCCACGACCTGATTCAAATTCGGGTCACCGACGAAGAAATTCAGGAGACTGCAAGGCGTCGCCGCACTCGCGCAGGACAGCTCGAGCGGAGTGGGCGCGCGATTGGTTTGCGCGTAGTTGCCGTAAAATTGGAGCGGAGTTGACCGGCGGTAGGTGAACCCGGCGCTGGGATTAAATCTGTTGTAAGTGTGGGCGCCGTTCACCGGGCCGCCGCGTTCGTCTTCCAGATCGATCTGCGCGCTGTTGAAGCGCCCGGCGAGAGTCAAGTCGAGATTCGGCGCCGCGCTGAATTGATCGGTCGCGAACACCCCATAGAAGCGTGTGTCGCTCTTCACGCGCACCGGGTTCACGCCTTCGCTCGGTTGATCTTGCACGACGCCCGGACCCACGAATTCGCGGGTATAAGGATCGAAGCCGCCGATTTCCGCAATGCCCGCGAAGATGCTGGCGGAGCCGTCGACGCTCAAGCCGCTCACGAGATAATTGTCGTGGTCCCCCAGCGTGGCGCGGTCGGTGGCTTCGGCGGATGCGCCGTATGCGTGGCTTCCCAATTGCTGTAGGCTGAGACCGGAATAGGGGCCGCCATTCAGATAATCAGTCACCGGCTGGCCATTGAAAGTGGTGACCACCGACCCATCGTCATTGCAGAGCAGGTTCGTGCCGTTGCCGCAGGCAGCCACCTGTACGGTAGTGCCGTTGGGGATAACCTGATTGAGGGTTTGAAAATAGGCAACACCTTGTAGCGTGATCGCTTCGCTGAGAGTGTAGCCGCCGTTCAGATTGAATCCGAGATACGTGTTTTCTACCACGTTGGGCGCCGTGAAGATGTTCGAGATGTTCGCGTCGAGTGCCTGCTCCGGCGAGGCGCCGGGGTTGCCGAGCTCGGTACGCGCCGCGGTAATTCCCAGATGCAGCTCGCCGCCGCCGCCGCGCCACCCGAGGTCGGTGTACAGCCGGTACAAATCCGAAGCATTGGTCTGACGAAAGCCGTTGTCGTGGGTGGCATCGGCGGCTGCATAGATCGCGAACTCGCCGTATTGATGGCCGAATTCGAGGATCGAAGACGCGCGTCCATACGAGCCGCCGTATGCGGTTATATTTGCCGTTTGAGTGTTAAATCCGTTCTTCAGCCGAATGCTCATCGAGCCGCCGAGGGCGTTCAGTCCGTAGACCGGATTGGCCGCCTCCAAGGCGACCGACTCGATGGCTACGGGTGGGATGAGGTCCCAGTTCACGGTGTCGCCGAACGCGTCGTTGAAGCGGGCCCCATTGACGTAGACAGCAAGACCCTGCGGCGTACCGGCCACCGGCGAGGCGGTGAAGCCGCGAAATAGTATATCCGGCTGGAAGCCGTTTCCCTCGGTGTCGTTGATCGTTGCCGAGGCCAAATTCTCGAGCAGGGCACCGGTGAGCGTCGGGATGCCGGTGCGATTGATGTCGCCGGAGCCCAAGACCCGGTTGGTTTCCGCAACCTGGTCGCGGTTCAAGTCCGATCCCATCAACGGCGTGCTGCCAATGACCGTTATCGGCAGCAAATTCGCAGATGGGGCGCCGTCGCCCGCGGCTCCCTCAGTAGCGTACGATTCATCGGCAGCCCGGGTGCTACGCGCAGCGCCTAGGATCAAACACAACATGGACCCCACGCAGCGCACTTGGAGGTATCGATGACGCATCCATATTCCCGTGATTCAAGGATGGCATAGATTCAAGCGCGCACATGACGGGCGCGTTAACGCTACGACGGGGGTCGTACATGAGATCTGCGCAGGGTTCGCGGGAACTCCGCCAGGACGCGTGTTGTCCACTCATACAGACGACGCACGAAGGGCGGCGCCCGACAGCATGGTGAACTACGATAGCTGTCGACCCGATATACTCGGCAGCAATGCTGCCGCGGCTTACCGTGTTTTAAAACGCGAATCGTGTCTTCATCCTCTTCTATTGGGAATAATCCCGGGACGTCACTATAATTACTGAGAAATCCTACCGGGAGTTATTGCACCAAAATCAGGTGCACCCCGATTACTTCGTCAATCCGGCCTTCGGCCGGGAGTTACTGCGCATGCTCAATCGCGGCGAAGCCACCAATGCCTTGAAGCGGCTGATTTACACCGGTCGCGTCGCCAACTACCAAGCCAAGAGCGAGGATGAAATGCAGGCAGTAGCTGGGGGGCTCAAAAAAACGCCGAGAAATACGCGGTGTTCCTACCGTCACTTTTGGAAGCAAAAATGAGGGTACCCCTCGATGAATGTCCGCAGGGGCGGTTGCACAGTGAGGTTGATTGCAGAGGTGCTAATTAGATACTGATAGTTAGTTCGCTAGTGTGACTGCACGCACACCGGCCGGTGCATCGTGCGCGGACAATTATTATTGCGGCTATTTTGTCGCGTGCGGTGCAGCAAGTTATGACCAGATCCGCATTAGCCGAGACCATCCGGGCTGTACAAGGAACCGTGGATCTTCCGGAGGCGTCGACCACGACGGAGAGCTTGCGTGCGGCGCTTGCGACGGCCCGGGGCCCTCATCGTCAGAGGGTCGGTGAGTTGTTGGTCGCGGCTGGTTGTGTGAATGACACGGGAGTGCATCGCGCTCTGGCGATGCAGGCGGACCACCCGGACGTGCGACTCGGAGATCAGCTGCTCGTCACGAATGAGGTGCAGGACGAGTTTCTTTACCGGGCACTCAGTGAGCAGATGGGCGTGCCCTATGTCCGCTTGGGTGAATTCGATGTCGAACCGGCCGCGCTTGCCGTTCTGCCTCAGGAGATTGCCCGCGAACGACGGGTGCTTCCGCTGATGTTCCACGAGGGGCGGCTCGTCATTGCCACCGACGATCCGGCCGATAACGACAAACTGTCGCTTCTGCGCTTTCGAACGCAGAAGCCGATCGAAGTGGTCTTAGCGAGTCCTCGGGACCTTGATACTGCGATCGCGACACATTACCCCGCCATTGAAGACGCCGCGCTGGAGTCCGAGGCGGATCGGCTGCTCGAGCAATACCCCGAGCCCGTGGTTTCGTCGGTCGAACGCCTTGCACAGGAGAAGCCGATCGTCAGACTAGTGGAAAATCTGTTGCTAAATGCAGTGCAACGGCGTGCCTCTGACATCCACCTGCACCCGCGCGAGCACAACGCCGACATACGCTACAGAATCGACGGCTCCCTCGTCGGCGTCGGAGCGCTCAATCGAACACTTCTGCCGGGGGTGGTGGCGCGGATAAAAGTTCTCGCCAGTATGGACCTTGCGGAGCACCGTCTACCGCAGGATGGGGCAATTCAATTTCGAACGGCAAGCGGGCCAGTGGACATGCGCGTCTCCATGATGCCTGCTATTCATGGAGAGGATGTGGTCATCCGCATTCTCGACCCGCGTGTCGGCCTGCGCCGGCTCGGCGATGTCGGTTTTACCCCAGTCGATGAACGCCGGTTCAGAGCGCTCATTGACCGCAATCAGGGGCTTGTGCTCGTCACGGGGCCTACCGGCAGCGGCAAGACGACGACGCTCTACGCAGCTCTACAGGAGCTGAACACCGGTGAGTACCACATCGTGACCGTCGAAGATCCGGTCGAGTATCGGCTCGACGGAGTCGTGCAGATTCAGGTACATCCGGCTATCGATTTCGACTTCGCACGGGCGCTGCGAAACATTCTGCGCCACGATCCGGACATCATTCTGATAGGCGAAATCCGCGACGCCGAGACCGCTAAGATCGCCATAGAGAGCGCACTCACCGGCCACCTTGTATTGTCGACACTCCATACCAACAGCGCGGCGCAGACCGTGTCGCGGCTTGTCGAGATCGGCATCCAACCTTATCTCGTAAATGCCACGTTAGCCGGCGTACTAGCGCAGCGGCTCGTACGCCGCAATTGCGAGCACTGCAAGGTTGCGGAGCAGGCGGCACCGGAAGTTCGCGACGCACTCGGCGTTGGACCCACGGAGGAGTTCTGGCGCGGTAGTGGGTGCGTGGAATGCTCCGGAACGGGCTTTCACGGACGGGTCGCGGTCTACGAGTTGCTCGAGATGAGCTCGGAGCTTCGCAAGTTGGTGCTTGCGGGCGCAAGCCATGATCAGCTCGAAGCGCGAGCTGTCGAAGAGGGCATGGTGCGACTCACTGCCCAGGCGCTTAGCTTGGCGCGCGCCGGCGTGATATCGCTCGACGAAGTGTTTCGCGCGCGCCTGGAGTGAGGCCGGCTGCCAGCCCGCCGCCCATCTGGGGAATGTAACGAATACCATCGCTTTTAAACAATTTTCGCAAGACGAACCTGACGCACGCGAAGCGTCTCCGGACATCGTCGCGGAACACCTTCCATGTGTCGTCTTTCGGCTGCACAGCGCCGGCGCCCACTGGCCACCGGTGTTCTCTTACGTGAGCGCACAGTCGACCGAATTGCTTGGCATCGAGCCGAACGACATCGTGCTCGATGCCAGCATTCTGCTGGAGCGAATCCCGGAAGGTACGCCTACCCCCAATGCCATGTTCTCGCGGGGGCCGGGTGTCGGTGCGGGCGCTTCTTCTTGTCAGGCAGGATGCAGAGGCGGCCGGCCAAATCAGGTCCAGGCCTTCCAGCCGCGGAGCAATCGCTCGAACTGCGCAGGCTCGATCGCCGGGCTCGCCAAATATCCCTGAATCTCATCACACCGTTCGGCACGCAGGGCCGCCAGTTGTTCGCGGTTCTCCACGCCTTCGGCGATCACTTTCAGCGTGAAGCTTCTGGCGAGCGCAATGATCGCCTGGACTAGTCGCACGGACTTCGCCTCGCTGGTGATTTCCCCGATAAATGACTGATCTATCTTGATCTTATCTATCGGAAAGCGCCTCAGGTAGTTCAGAGAGGAGTAGCCGGTGCCGTGTCTGCGTTGCGCAATAGGTCGCCCGCCTGCGCGCCATCGTCCGGGAACACACTGATCCCGATGCTTGCCGACACGGATCCGCGCCATTTCAATTCGAACTTGTATCTTAATACATACTCGTATCTGAATACCCACCTGAATATGAAAAGCCGCGCATTGTGCTAATATCGGCGCATGAACCGCAAGCGCCTGACCCGCGAAGACAGCCGAGACCAGACGAAGCAGCGGCTGCTCGATGCGGCGCAAAGATTGGTGGCGAAAAAGGGCCTGGACGCCACCAGCGTCGAGGACATCGCCGCGGCCGCGGGCTATACGCGTGGCGCGTTCTATTCGAATTTCGGCGGCAAGCACGACCTCTTCATCGACCTGCTGCGCCGCGACCACGAAAAAGCCCTCGGCGAGTTCAACGCGTTGCTGCGCGACGATTTGCCGATCGAGGAAATCAAGGCGAGGACGCGCGAACTCTACTCGACCTACTGCCGCACCACCGACAGCTTCATGAGTTGGACCGAGGCGCGCATGCTCGGTACGCGGGACGCGAAGTTCCGCGCCAAGCTCAACGCCCTGCTCAGCGACAAGCGCGATCAGATCGCGGCGTTCATCGCCTACTTCTATCAGAGGACCGGCACCTCGCCGCCGTTGGCGCCGCAGATCATGGCGCTGGGATTCATGAGCCTGATCGAGGGCGTCAAGCTCTTCGAGCTCTCGAGTCCGACGGACATGACGGCGCAAGCGGCCGAGTCCATCCTGGCCTTGTTCATGGACTCGATCATTAACGCCCCGCCGCGATGAGTACCTCCGAGCGCATTGACTTGACCGTCAATATTGCCATTCCCGGGGCAGGGGGTTGCGACGCCAGATTGGATTTGCGACCCGCGGACGAAGGTGAATGCTGAGCCGCACAGCGCCGCGGCATCCGCGACCGCCTGCATTTGACGCTGTTTGTACAGAAGAAAGCCGATTTCCGCTCCCAGAGCGATCATTCCAATCAGGACCGGAAGTGTGAGCCCGATCGTCAGCGCGACGCTGCCGCACTGCGATTCACCCACCCCCGACCCCAACGTAGCAATCCGGACGAAGAGCCCGCGCCCGCATTCCCGACGCTCATTCACCACTGCACTCCTGGACCGGTTCACCGCGCAGCCTAGGTCGAATTGTGCGCCGCGATGTTGATCCAAATCAAAAACGGACATTCGTACAACTACGTAATTCAGCCTCATGTCTCATCTCGGGCATTCATATCTGATTCTCTCCGGCGTTGCGGCGTAAGGTGCAGCGATAGACGTTCACCGGTGAGTGCGCGCCGTTTCCCGGAGACAGCCCCATGATCCGCAGACAGACACGTCTTCAGCCCCGTGATGAGCAATGCCCGACAATCGTCGACGGCATGGACGAAAGCCTCGTCGTGGCCGACGAGACGCAGAACAAAGTCGGCGATCTCATCTGCGAACGCGAACGCGCCGAACAGCAGCGCGACTTCAACGCGGCAGTTTATTCGGCCGTTCAGCGAGCCTCTCTCGATGGCATCCTGCTGGTCGATTCGCAGGACAAAATCCTCTCCTACAATCAACGATTCGTGGAGATCTGGGGGATCCCTCCGGAATTGATCGCCGACAAATCCGACTCACGGTTGCTGGAAGCCGTCGCAGCACAGGTCACTGATCGGGAAGCCTTCATCGCTCAGGTCAAAGAGCTGTATGCAGATATCGACGGAACCAACCGCGATGAGATCTCGCTCAAAGACGGTCGGACTCTGGATCGCTACTCGGCGCCGGTCAGGCTGGACGATGGAAGGTATGTCGGTCGCGTCTGGTTCTTTCGGGACGTCACCGCACATAAACGAGCGGAGGACACGATCCGTGAGGATGCCACTCAGTTCCGCGGTTTGGTCGAACAGCAGATCGCGGGAATCTTCATCGTCACAATCGACGGCACTCTTGCCTACGTCAATCCCCGTTTCGTCGAGTTGCTCGGGTACACGCCGGCCGAGGTCATCGGACACCCGTTCATCGACGTCATTGCGGATAAGGACAAAGACACGGTGCGTAAGGCATTCGCCGAGCATTTCGAGGCCGGTCCACCGACAACTCAAACCTTCACGACGCTCACGAGGAAGGACGGCGGCCTCGTGGATGTGGCAGCGCACACCTCCCTGGCCTCCTATCACGACAAGCCAGCCTTGATCGGACTCGTTGTCGATATCACCGAGGAGAAGCGCGCAACGGATCTTCTGCGGACGAGCGAGGAGAGGTTCCGGCTCCAGGTGGAGGAAGCGCCCGATGCGATCCTGCTTTACGACGTAGACTCCGCTCGTTTCGTGAATGCGAACAAGAGCGCCACCGCGCTGTTCGGCTGCACGCGTGATGAGATCATCGAGGGAGGGCCGCTGCAATTCTTTCTTTCGGACCTATCTGACGAACGCTCGCTTCCGGTCAGCTTCGATGAGCACAACGCACGGGCTTTGGCGGGCCTGGAGTCCGTATTTGAAAGGCGTTTCCGCAACGCCAGGGGACGCGAGGGCATCTGCCAAGTAACGCTGGTCCGCTTGCCAACCGTTGGAGGACGGCTGCTTCGCGCGAGCTTGGTCGATATAACCGAGCGCAGACGGAGCGAACTCGCGCTCGCCTATCGCGATCGCATCCTTCACGCCGTGACGCTGAGCGTCGCCGTTCTCGTAGCCGCGCCTGACCTCGCGGCCGGAATGCCGCAGGCGTTGCAGACGGCGGCCCAAGCATTACAGGTAGATCGCATACTCATTCTGGAACGCTCAACCGTGGCCGCTGCGACGCCCGCCATTACCATGGCATACGCCTGGCAGACGGCGGAAGTACCGGTCCTCGATGCGACGATCCTTTCGAGAATTTCCGGCGACGCCATCGAGTTCGGGGCATGGCTCGCGCCCCTACTGGAGGGCAAGCCGGTAATCACCTATGCCACCAAGTCCGGCGGCGCCATCGGCCGGATCATGCGTGAGATGCACAACCTTTCGACCTTGCTGGTCCCGATCTTCGTCGCGGGAAAGTGTTGGGGCCATTTGGGCATCGATGACTGCAACGTCGAACGACAATGGGAATCGGTCGAGATCGACACGCTCGGTACCTTGGCGCAGGTGATCGGGAGTTTGATCGTGCGTGAACAGACTCAAGCTTCGCTGAAGAATAGCGAAGAGCAAATGACGTATCTGGCGGGCCACGATAGTCTTACCGGGCTCGTCAATCGTACGGTGTTCGTGGATGCATTGCAGCAGGCGATCGCCCGCGCCCGTCGAAGCGGCGAAAGTTTTGCCGTATTCTATATCGACTTGGATCATTTCAAGGACGTCAACGACACCCTGGGACATCCCGTCGGTGACCTACTGCTGCAATCCGTGGCAGATCGAGTGCGCACGAGCGTTCGTGAGACCGACACCGTGGGAAGATTCGGCGGCGATGAGTTTGCGTTGATTCAGTCCGATGTACCACAGCCGGTGGACGCCGCCATGCTCGCGAACAAGCTGCTAAAAGCGCTCAACGAGCCCTTCAAAATTCAAGGCAATGAAATCCGCTCCGGCGCAAGCATCGGAATCGCGGTTTACGGGCCGGATTCGTCGCGCGCCGAGATCCTCCTGTCGCATGCGGATGTCGCGCTGTATCGCGCCAAATCCGAAGGCCGAGGCACGTATCGATTTTTTACCGACGCCATGGATGTCGAGATGCACACGCGGGTCACGCTGGGCAGCGACCTGCGGGACGGCATGGAGAGCGGCCAGCTATTTCTCATGTACCAGCCGCAGATCGACGTCGACACCGGATGCTTCGTGGGGGTCGAAGCGCTGGCTCGCTGGCTCCATCCGATAAGAGGTCTGGTGCCACCCAGCATATTCATCCCGCTCGCCGAACAGAACGGGGTGATCGTGGCGCTCGGGCGTTGGGTGCTCCGCGCGGCTTGCCGACAAATGAGGGAATGGATCGATGCGGGCATCGCCCCGCCGCTGATCTCGGTGAACGTGTCGGCGCTGCAGTTCAAGACGCCGTTCGAACTGGAAAATGAGATCGCGGCTATTTTGAAGGAGACTGCCCTACCGCCGCAGTGTCTCGAACTCGAAGTCACGGAAAGCGTCCTTATGGACACATCTCGAGAACACAATGATGCTCTTTTGCGGCTGCGCAAAGCCGGACATCGTATTGCGATCGACGATTTCGGCACGGGGTACTCCTCGCTCGAATATCTCGGCCGCTTCCCGGTGGATCGCATCAAGATCGCAGAGAGCTTCATCGTCGATTTGACGAACGCCACCGGCAACTCGGTGATCGTCAAGGCCGCCATCGGGCTTGCGCACGAGTTGAATCTGGACGTGGTGGTGGAAGGTGTGGAAAGCGCCGAACAGCTCGAGCAAGTGAGATCATGGGGTTGCCGTAAAATGCAGGGCTACTACTTCTCCAGACCCCTGTCGGCCCTCGATCTGGCACCGTTGTTACGGGCCGCGAAGGTCCTTCCTGCAGGGGCGGCCCATTATTGATAGGTAGAGCGCGCAATCGATCCTGGAAATCACCGATGGTGCCGTCTTCGGTCTTGGACGATGATGATCGACATCGAGGTGAAGCCGCGTATTCCACGCAGATGTACCTGTTTTTTTTTCTTGAATCAAGTTACGGAGACGCCAAATGAAAACCGATGCAGAAATTCGTCGCGACGTTGAAGGTGAGTTGCAGTGGGATCCCAGCATCGACGACAAACGAATTGGGGTCGCCGTTCGTGATGGGGTGGTGACATTGACCGGCGATGTGCCCATTTATTCGCAGCGTTGGCTCGCTGAAGATACCGCCAAACGCGTGAGCGGCGTGCGAGCCCTTGCGAACGATATAGGGATCAAGCTGCCGGCGGCCGGTGTACGTACCGATACCGACCTCGCGGAGGCGGCGGCGAATTCACTGCGCTGGAGCGTGTCGTTGAGCGGTACCTCGGTCAAACCGGTCGTGAAGGACGGCTGGATCACATTGGACGGACAGGTGAGCTGGGGATACCAGAGAATCGCGGCCGAAACGGCCGTACGGAACTTGATGGGCGTAAAAGGGGTTTCCAACGAAATTCACGTGGCCTCGAGCATCAAGCCCACCGATGTGAAACAGAAAATTGAAGACGCGTCAGGCGGTGCTCGACGCCAAGGATATCGAGGTGAGCGTCAACAACTCCACGGTTACCTTGAAAGGCTTCGTGCACACGTGGCAGGAGCGTGAGGAGGCCTCCCGGGCGGCTTGGGCCGCGCCCGGCGTCATTGCCGTCGAGAATCGACTCTCACTGCAGTGAAGCACCCGCGCCGGGATGGGATACGACCGTTCAGTGCGAAGGAGATGTGCATCGTGGATGTCGCAAAACTGTACCGCAAGATCTCGTGACCAGGCCATGACGGCCCTCAAAGAAACTCGCTATGTCATCGACAAGCTGTCGTGGATGCGCGCGCAGGGAATCTGGCCGAACGGCCTGCGCTACCTATGGACCGACGCATTCGGGGTAGTCCTGCTCGTGTCGCTCTACGCCGAGTCGGGCGAGCGCAAATACCTCGATGAGGCGGAGTCACTGGTGGCGGAGGTCGGACGCGTGCTCGGACGACCCCGCGGCATTCGCATCGGGCAGGCGCCGGACCGCGACGGCCAGTACTTTCACTACCTGGCCATGTGGCTCTATGCCCTGGCTGTCCTGGGCCGGCACATCGCCGATTACCGGCGCATAGGCGTTGAACTGGCGCTGCAGATTCATTCGGCCTTCGTACTGCCGGGACGCGGCGTGATCTGGAAGATGAAAGAGGACCTGAGCGGCCCATACCCAGGCTACGGCCTCGGCGCGCTCGACGCGTTCGACGGCTACGTGTCGTATCGTCTGCTGGATGAGACCGCGCTCCGCGCTCAGATCGCCGATATGAGACTCCTCATCACGCGATCGGCGCCAGGTTTGCACATCACTCAGGATTTGGGACTCGGTATGATGTTGTGGATGACGCAGTTTTTTCCCGCCGAGGACTGGGCGGCGACGCAAAAAGCGCGCTGCCTCGAGACGCTCGACGGAATGTGGGTCGAAGAAGGCTATTTCTGCCGGGAGCCCGGGGCGCGCCGCGTGAGGTTCGCCTTCACAAACTATGGCGTCTCCGTGGGGTTGCAGGCCGTCGGCGCCATGCCGCGGCGGGTATCGAGCTTGAATGCGTATTTTGAGACCTACCGTTCCGGGGACCAGTACGATCGCGAGGCGATCTCCCACGTCATGGCTTGTAGCTCGCACTTTCCCGGCTATCTGCTGCGTGATTATGCAGCCCCAAGGCAAGTACTAACCACCCCCATGGCATGACCCGCGTTGGCGGCGCCCGGGGTGGATACGCCACTAACTCAATGTCACTTTCATTTAATCGTGTCACCGACACGAATAATTGAAAGGATTGGACGGCAACTGGTGAAACTCACAGGCTGAGTGCGCGATGCGCCATGCGGCCCTGCGAGCCGACGGCCCCAGCCCGCCGTGGCTGGTCACCGGCGCCGCGAATGGAATCGGGGAGGCGATCGCGCGCCGCTTTCACTCGGAGGGCGCGCGACTCGTGGCGTTGGACGTGGACAAGACGGCTCTCGACAGGCTGGCGGCCGGGCTCGTCGGCGTCGAGCCGGTCGTTTGTGATCTGGCGCAGCCCTCGGAAATCGCGAAAGCGATGCAGCACGTGGAGCAGGCTTACGGGCACGTCGATATTCTCGTGAACAACGCGGGAATCGGCCAGAGCCGGCACATCCTCGCGGCCGACTATGAGCATTGGCGGCGGGTGTTTTCGATCAATCTGGACGCCCAGTTCCTGGTCAGCCGTGCAATCGCCGCCCGCATGCAGGCCAGGCAAGGCGGCGTGATAATCAACATCGCCTCGATTCAGGCGATGCTGAGCGAGCCGTGCGGCAGCTCCTATGGCGCCTCCAAAGGCGCGATCGCGGCATTTACGCGAGGGCTGGCGGTGGACTTGGCTTCAGCCGGGATTCGGGTGAACGCGATCGCGCCGGGGTTCATCCAGACCCGCATGTCGCTGAACGCGGAGGGGGTCGACGAAACCTCGACGGATGAGTTTCAGGACTGGTACGTGCGTCGACGCAAGATACCCCTGGCGAGGGCGGGGCCGCCCGCGGAAGTGGCCGGCGTGGCGGCGTTTCTCGCCTCTGCCGATGCCAGTTATATGACGGGACAAACATTGATCGTCGATGGCGGATTGACGGTGACGTTCTAGGGAACTTGGGGGCGGTGCCGACCGCCCTGCGTTTCAGCAGGGTCAGCCATGACTCTCGAAGAGGCGGCGACCGTTCACCAGGATCATCGCGGCGATTTTGCTGTCTCTGGAGCCCTCGACGACCGCCGTCGAGCTGAAGAAAAGCTAGGCCGGCCGTATGATGCCGTCGCGACCGACGTGAGCGGCGGAGTCGATTCCGTTTTGTACGACGAACGCTACGTCCGTCGCAAGACTCTGCCCCGGCGCCAGCGTTCGGTGTCGGCCTGCGGCCCGCATGGCATCGAAATTCACCGGATAGCCGGTGCAGGGCTCCAAAACGGCAACATTGTGGTTGCGCCAGCCACCGTAGCTCGCGAACAACCAGCAATGCGAAAAGATCGCGGGGTCGAACACCAGGGCGCAGGACAGGCGGGTCGCCGTGTTGGTTAGCGCGCACCAGCCGGCCTGAATCCCGGTGCCGTAGAAAAAATACAGCTGACGGGCTTCGCGAGCCGGAATCTGCCGTAAATCGACCGTGCTGCCATCCTCTCTTCGCAGATGAGGCCAATCGAAGCTCGGGGGGGCGCCCACGAGCGTCCCTGGAAAGTTGGGCTCCAGGATCACTTTCATTGCCGGAAAGTCGATCCGATGGTGCTCGCTCACGGCCAGTGCCGGGTGAAGTTTCCACATGAACGGAAACGGCGCGGTCCCAGCATTCCGGAACACGTGCCGGAATTCGATTTTCGCCGAATCGCGCTTCAGCACGATCGTCTTTTCAATCGCGATCGCACTGATGGGCGTGATGTACCTGAGGTGTACACCGACTTCGTCGCCGCGGTCGAATGGCTCGGCGTGCCATTGTCCCGTCCACAACTCTCCATGGTCGGGATACGCCTCGCCGTCGATCAGCGTAACCTCGTCGTTCGGAAAGAGCTCGTCCCAGCCGCCACTCCAGACATCGTCATAGCGCGAGTTCATGGGCAGCCGCGACGGCTGCGTGCGTGGATTGTTCCAAAGGAGATCGGTATCGGTCGGCTTGTGGGTGATTTGCCAAATTTTGGCGCCGGCCTCGGGCAGGACGACGACACGCAGCGAGTGATTCTCCAAGATCACGGCGCGAAGGCCGTGCAAGCTCCAGTCCGTGCTGACACCCAAGTTCATGGGCGCAGAATATAGGAAAGTTCCTCACTGCACAGTTGGTTATCAGGACTTCCACCAACAAAAAGAGACCCCGCCCATGCGATGGATCGTCCCGGCGATTGCCAGCCTCAAACAATGCCCGGTAACGGTGATGCCGCGCGCTGCGCCCTGAGCCTGTAGCATGGGCACCGACGCCGCGGCACTGGAGCCGCCCGTCGTCTCCTGGTAGCGTGGGCCCTAAACGCAATTGAGGATTACATGGCCGGCTTGAAAATCGCAGTGCAGATGGATCCGATGCACGACATTGACATCACGGGCGACTCCACCTTCGCCCTGATGCTGGAGGCGCAAAAACGCCGCCACGCGCTCTGGCATTACGAAGTCCGCCATATGTGGCTGAACGGTGCCTCGCTTCAAGCCCGCGTGCGGCCGGTAACGGTGCAAAACAACCCTGAAAAACATTATGAATTCGGCCCCGAGGCGGTCGTGAATCTGGCGGAAATGGACGTCGTGCTGATGCGCCAGGATCCGCCCTTCGACATGGCCTATATCACCGCCACTCATCTGCTCGAACGTATCCACCCGAAAACCCTGGTGGTGAATAACCCCGCCGCCGTGCGCAACGCGCCGGAAAAAATCCTCGTCACCCATTTCCCCGACCTCATGCCGCCCACGCTCATCGCCTGGGACCGCGGCGCGATCCGGGATTTTCGCGACATTCATCGCGATATCATCGTCAAGCCGCTGTTCGGCAATGGCGGCATCGGCGTGTTCCGCATCAAGCCCGATGACGAAAACCTTGGCTCCCTGCTCGATATGTTCTTTGCCGCCTCGCGCGAGCCGTTGATGGTGCAGCGCTACGAACCCACCGTCCGCCTGGGCGACAAACGCATCATCCTAATCGACGGCGAACCCTTGGGCGCGCTCAACCGAGTCCCTGCCGCGGGCGACAGCCGCTCCAACATGCACGCCGGCGGCCGGCCCGAGCCCACGGTACTCACCACGCGCGAACGCGAAATCTGCGCCGCCATCGGTCCGACCTTGAAGAGAGAAGGCCTACTGTTTGCCGGCATCGATGTCATCGGCGGCTACCTCACCGAAATCAACGTCACCTCGCCTACCGGCCTGCAGCAGATCGCCCGCTTCGACGGCGTCAATCTCGCGGAAGCGATCTGGGCTAAAATCGAGGCGATGCGTTAAATTCCAACAAAGGTATGTAAAGCCCCACAGGCATGGGGCTTCTTACCCGAGGACCTCTGGTGGTGGTCGGCGCGGAAGCATTTGTCCGGGATCGGCCCAATTTCGGCCCTTCCGCATGGCGTACCCAGTTCCCGCAAGGCGGACGCTTCGCTGGCCGGCCATTGACTTGACAGGGTAACGTCAACGACGCGGCCAAGAGGTCTACGGTTCTGACAGTCACGCATAGGACACCTCCGCAGAGGTGCCCCCTGGCATTACGACCGGCGTCGACGGCGCTCCGCTTTTAAGGCTGCGGCGGCGCGAATTTGACCGTGGTGACCCGGTGTTTGATCTTCCATTTCGAATCGACGCGGACGAATGAATCGGCGTTGTCGATGATCGCACTCGGGCCCAGGAGCTTGCCGATGCCCGACCCGGGATAATCGCCCTGCCGGAAGACCAACATCGAGGAGACGGCGGTCGCGGTATTGAGGTCGATGACTTGTACAAACTCGTTGGCGGATATGTGCTTGGCGAGCGTGGTCTTTCCATTCGAGCGATTGCCGAAAAACCGGTCGAACTCTTCCCGTCCAGCCAATCGCAGACTCGGCGCCTCCCAAATGGCGTCATCCGAAAACACATCCAGCCAAAGGTCGCGGTCGTTCGAATCGGTCGCCACGGTGTATTGAGCAAGAAGCCGCAAGCAAGCTTGCTCGATCAAAGCCCTTTGGTTTTCATCCATTCAGCGCTCTCCCTACACTCGTTCGGTTCGACTCGAAGCAGCGGTCCGCGAAACCGCTCAACTCTTGATTGAATCTTGGCGCATTCTCCCAAAATGGCATGTGGGCCTACCTCGGGAATCAACGACAACGCCACCCTCTGAAGGCGCGCAGCAATGGCGTGGGCAGCCGCCGATGAGCAGAAGCGATCGCCTAGGCCGTGCGTGGCAAGCACGGGAATATCGATGTCGCGCATGGACTCAGGATACTCCACGTGCCACATGAAGCTTCCCTTTCGCGCAGGCAGCGGGACCGCCATCGCCGCGCCGTACATCATTTCGAATTCTTCCCCGTGCATGGGTACCGACGTGCAGCTCCGAATGAAGCGCGCTGTGCCTCGAATGAATTCTTCTCGTACCGGCGAAACGGTCTCCTGGGCCATGCCTGCATCGGGGCCGCGCACGTTCATGGTCGCGTTGACGAAGGCGGTCGAGCTCACGAAATTCACTCCGCCGACCCGACCTGCCCCATGGGTATGCAGGTAATTTGCCGCGACGCGCCCTCCCATGGACCAGCCCACCAGGATTGCGCGATCGATATTCAAACCCTCGATCACCCCGTGCAGATCATTGGACCACGTCAGGTTGTCCGCATAGGCGGCAATTTCCGCTGGCTTGTCGGATTCCCCATGGCCACGAAGATCGAACGTGACGAGTCTGAACTGCTGGAAAGCTTCGCCGGGTCAGCTCACGGCGGAAAGTACGGGGTTGCTGGAGTGCTTACCAAAGAGCAGCTCGACCGGCAATAAGCTTGTGCAAGAATCCGACCTAAGCACCGCGCACCGAAGTAGGGAAATTATCGCGTAAAAATACCTTCGGAACACGCCGGAGCGGCTACGAGGCGCAAATTACCAAGGCCGCGCGTATTGCAATTCAAGCAGCGTTCTGGTAAAATATATAATAAAATCAATAAGTTAAATTGTTTCAAGGGAGTGAATTGAACCCCCGACACGCGGATTTTCAGAAGGCGGAGTGCTGGCCTGAGCGCTTTGCAGTCATCCCTCGCATTAGGGCTTGACCTTCATACCCCGGAATATTAACGTTAGACGTTATATTTCCGGTAATAATATGCTGGCACGCCGAGTTCGACCACTCATCGAGGATCGCCTCCATCACATGCCCGGCGTGGTTCTGCTCGGACCCCGCCAAGTCGGCAAGACGACACTGGCCAAACAGATAGCCGCGCGAAGAAAGGCCCGGGCAATTTACCTGGATCTTGAGCGTCCGGTCGATCGACGTCGGCTCCAAGACGCGGATGCTTTCCTTCGCGGTCAGACCGGCAAGTTAGTCGTGATAGACGAGATTCACCGCGCTCCCGCACTCTTCGAGACTTTGCGCGGAATCATCGATGACCGACGTGCAGCGGGAGATCGAACCGGACACTTTCTACTTCTTGGGTCAGCAGCTATCGATCTCATGCGACAGGCGTCCGAAACCCTTGCCGGTCGTGTCGACTACGTCGACCTCTCTCCAATTGACGCCCTTGAACTTCCAACGCAAGTGGGTGATATCAGCCGCCTTTGGATCCGCGGCGGCTTTCCCGAAAGCCTGCTTGCGCCGGACGACGCGGCCAGCATGAACTGGCGGCGCTCGTTCATTCGCAGCTATTTGGAGCGCGACGTACCGATGTTTGCGCCGCGGTTGCCCGCGGAGACGATCGGACGGCTCTGGACCATGCTAGCCCACGCACAGGCGACGCCGCTCAACCAATCGCGACTTGCTTCGAGCCTTGCGGTGTCTACGCCCGCCGTTACTCGTTACATCGATTTGCTCGTGGATCTACTGCTTGTTCGGCGTCTGCGCCCGTGGAGCGGGAACGTCGGCAAACGTCTCGTGCGTGCGCCCAAAGTCTACATCCGCGATAGCGGCCTTACGCATGCGCTGCTGGAGCTCGAGACTTGGGAAGACGTACTCGGCCATCCCGCTGCAGGCGCGAGTTGGGAGGCATTCGTGATCGATAACCTCATCGCCGCTGCAGGCGATCGGCGCATTCCGTATTACTACCGCACTGAGGACGGCGCCGAGGTCGACCTGGTATTCGAGCGCGGTGGCACGATCGAGATGGCGGTCGAAATCAAGCGCTCCACCTCGCCTACATTGTCGCGTGGCTTTAACTTGGCACGCGAGGTACTAAAGCCGCGCAGTACCTATCTCGTGCATGGCGGGATTGAAACTTGGCCGATGGCGGAGGGCGTCACGGCAATCGCTCTCGTGGATCTGATGCGTAAGCTCGTGAAAAACTGATCCCGTCTAATTGTAGGCTGGAATCCCGTACCAGGTTGTATTCCTTTGATTGTGAACCGGCGCCGAATATTGGCCATCTTGTGGCGCATGCCGGACAATAAATCAAGATGTTACGAAACCGGCGGGCGTCCAAATACGCCGCCCTGTTCACAGTCGAACCGCGTGGCCCAGCGGTCTGCGGGTGCGCGGCCCTCAAGCCCCAAGCCGAATCATGGTACGTCGGCATTCTTTGCGATAGTGCGATACTACTTGCATGGAAAATACATCGCGCTCGCCGTCAGCAAAACCGGGACTACCGCTCATCCTGCTCGCGGCCGTGGTGCAAGGGTGGGCCTTGTACGGGCTTCACCTCGCGCTCAAGGAGCATCATTGGCCCGCGACGCAGCCGACGTGGCTCTCCCCTCTCCCGAGATCAATGCCGACAGCCATGACACTTCCGGATAACCCGCGCACTCGATCGTCCAACCCGAGGGATCGCGAATCCGACACCCCGTCGTCGCCGCTGTCGTCGTCATCGTCGCTGCGGCCGGGGCAACGCGCACCGGCGCAAACCCCACCACCGCCTTGGGCCTTTCCGCCCGGCGACGCTCACTGATCACCCCTTTGCGGACCAAGACCCGCTTAGCCCACGCCCACTGGTGCAGGCTCAGCTCCTGGTCCCGGCAGTACCGTGAAAGCTCACGCCCAGTCTTTTGGCCTGCTCCAAGTGGCCCAAGCACGCTCGCTCACGTTCATGCCGAAAATCATGTGGTTTCGAACGCCATACAAAAATGATGTCCGCCCATGCCAACAGTTCCGGCGTGACCGGTTCTGCCGCGGATGGATCGAGTCCGGCCGAGGTCACCGCGATACCTGGCCACGTTGAAAAGACCTGCTCCGCCGTTGGACTTCGCCATTGATTGCGGCTACAGATGAACAGCACGTGCTTCAATTGAGCAATTGCGTCACTCAACGCCCACTCCCTGAATAACTCGTGCCGCCACCGCCTTTGCACCGGCAATATCCAAATGCATCGATGCGTACGATTGCACCATGAGGTCTCGCGGCAGCGTCCAGTCCCATTTGCTCTGCCCCAAATTCTCCACACCCTCAAGCATCGCGAGTAAATTCACATGATTGATATTGACGATGTCGGAACACGCATCGGTTAGCCGATCCAAGTCCCAGCCCTCGCAGCGCACGATCAACCCTTCGTTGGATCCCTTTTCAAGACCCAGCGACCGCAATAACAATACCAACGCGGTGTGCGCAAGGTCCCCCGCCCAGGGCAACAGCAGCACCGCATCGCCGTCCCGC
>PLAH01000066.1 GCA_003134045.1 Gammaproteobacteria bacterium | reverse complement strand
CGCACGGCGGCCATCACCGGCGGTTTCGTTGCGCTGGCGGACGCCATCGATACGTTGTTGAAGCGCCGCGCCATTCAAGCGAGTCCGTTGCACGGCCAGGTCGCCGCCGTGTCCGTGGGAATCTATCGTGGCCAGCCCGTGCTGGATCTGGACTATGCAGAGGATTCGAACGCGGAGACCGACATGAACGTGGTGATGAACAGCGGCGGCGCCTTCGTCGAAGTGCAGGGTACCGCGGAGGGGCATGCGTTCCGCCGCGACGAACTCGATCGGTTGTTGGACCTTGCCGCCCAAGGCATTGGCCGCCTGCATGCCGCCCAGCTCAGTGCGCGGGCAGGATAGCGACCCGCGAGTCGACGCCGCCGAGCGCGGCGGCGCAGGGCACGGAAGGGCCGAGACGGGGCACAGCGACGTGTGGGCGCACGTCGAGGATGCCGGCCCAACGCATGTCGAGGCCCGCCGCCGCGAGGCCGGCCATGGCGAGGCCGAGGCGGGGTACGCCGAGCGCGAGGGTGGCCCGCGCGACGGCACCCAGCGCGATGGCAACCTGTGTGATGACGCGCGGGGCGGCAACGCTGCGCGCACCCGGCTGGTCGTGGCCACGGGCAATCCGGGCAAGCTGCGGGAGTTTCAGGCGCTGCTCGCCGATCTGCCGTTCGACATCGTCGCGCAAACGGAGTTGGGCGTGGCCGCGCCGGAGGAAACCGGCGCGACCTTCCTCGAGAACGCGCTGTTGAAGGCGCGTCATGCAGCTGCGGCAACCCATAACGCGGCCATCGCCGACGACTCGGGACTCGAAGTGGATGCGCTCGACGGAGCTCCCGGAATCTACTCGGCGCGTTACGCGGGCGTGGGCGCCGATGACGCCGCCAACAATGCCAAGTTGCTCGCCGCGCTGCGCGGCGTTCCCGCCGCGCAGCGCCGGGCGCGCTACCGCTGCGTGCAGGTTTTCGTCGCGGGCCCGGCCGCCCCGGCGCCGGCGACCGCCGAAGGCGTGTGGGAAGGATGCATCGTCGACTCGCCGCGGGGTTCGGCGGGGTTCGGCTACGATCCTCATTTCTGGTTGCCCGATCTGCGGATGACGGCGGCCGAGCTCGACCCTGCGGAAAAAAATCGGCGCAGCCACCGGGGCATGGCATTGCGCGCACTACGCGAGCGGCTGTTGGCCCGCGAACTGTCGGCCGGGGGCTGATGGCCAGGCTCGGCGCGCTCGGCGCTGCGGGCTCCTCGCTCGCCCTCTACGTCCATATGCCCTGGTGCGTGCGCAAATGCCCGTACTGCGATTTCAATTCCCATCAGCTGAAATCGGCGCAACCCGACGCGAGTTACATCGACGCGTTGCTGCGCGATTTCGACGCGGAGTTGCCGCTGCTGTCGACGCGGCGAATCGACACGGTATTTTTCGGCGGCGGCACGCCGAGCTTGTTCAGTCCGGAAGAGTTCGACCGTTTGCTGCAGGCGCTGCGCCGGCGAATCGCCTTTTCGAGCGACGCCGAAATCACGCTCGAGGCCAATCCGGGCACCATCGAGCGCGGCCGCTTCGCAGGGTATCGCGATGCGGGGATCAATCGCGTGTCGCTGGGCGCACAAACATTCGCGCCGGCGGCGCTCGAGCGTCTGGGCCGTATTCACACTGCGGAGGACACGCATCGCGCGGTGGAGGAGCTGCGCGCGGCCGGCATCGAGAATTTCAACCTGGATCTGATGTATGCGCTGCCGCATCAAACGCCGGAGGAGGCGCTGACCGACGTGACCATCGCCTGCGCTTTGCAGCCGACGCATATTTCGTACTATCAGCTGACGCTCGAGCCGGGCACGGTGTTCTACACGCGGCCGCCGCCGCTGCCGGACGACGAATCCGCGTGGCTCATCCAAACCGAGGGTCAGCGGCTGCTGTCGACTGCGGGTTATGAGCAGTACGAAGTGTCCGCCTATGCTCGACACGGCTTCCAATGCCGCCACAATTTGAATTACTGGCTGTTCGGCGACTACGTGGGGCTGGGCGCCGGCGCCCACGGCAAAGTGACGATGCAATTGCCGGAGCAGGTGCTCAGGACCGCCAAGCCCAAACAACCGCGAGAATATCAGGAACGCATCGCGAAATCGAGCGCGCCCGTCGGCGAGCGAAATCTCGTCGCAACGGCGGATCTCGCTTTCGAATTCATGCTGAACGCCTTGCGGCTCAATGCGGGCTTCGACAATGGCCTGTTCGAAGCCCGGACGGGGTTGCCGGTGAGCGCTTTCGAGCCGGCGATGGCCAAGGCGCGCACCCGGGGGCTGGTCGAGTCGACGGCTGAGGGCTGGAGACCTACCGATTTGGGCCGTAGATTCTTAAATGACCTGCAGGCCGGTTTCCTGGCATGAGCTTATGCACACTCGGGCAGACCTCTCGCACAAAGGGGCACCTACGACACATTGCGTTTACATTAGGTCAGATGCCGTCCGTAACTAATTGAATATAAACAATAAACAGACCTGTCTATTTTTTGACCAAGTTAACATTTATGGGAAATTCCGCTTGCGTCGTCGCGCAGCGAATGCGCCATCCACAGAGTTATCCACAGATATTGTGGACAAGGCTGCATTTTGATGACACCCAATGGCTTATGTCATCTACCTTGTGTGCTGGGTCCGGACAACGTACTATGTGCGGCCCGTTTTTTGAACCTGAGCTCAAGGGTTCGGATGAGGCGCGCTTGGCGTGGCGGTAACAACCTTCCAAGCAGTCTTGGGGTTTTATCGATTCTGCCGTCAAAGATACACGAGGCATTTATGAAAACTGGCATCCATCCCGACTACAAAGAGATCACGGTAACCTGCACTTGCGGGAACACCTTTCTGACGCGTTCGACCATCGGCCAGGATCTGGCGGTGGAAGTCTGCTCCAGCTGTCATCCGTTCTACACGGGCAAGCAGAAGGTCGTCGATACCGGCGGTCGCGTCGATAAGTTCCGCAAGAAATACGCGGCAGCCGCTGCGAAGGCCTGATCCGCTGATCGTTCGTTGATGGGTGCGCGGAGAATCGCTCCGCGCATCCGCTGCCAGCCCACAGCCAGCCGCCCACCACCGCCGCTGCGCCACCCGCATGTCGGCACCGATGTTGATGCGTTGAACACCAGCGGCCAAATTCACGATACCACGGCACTAGCCGCCCGCCACTGGCCGTGCGCCCTTGATTCCGATGTACGGCCGTGCAACGCTGCAGGGCTACACATCTATCGAACCATCGTCGGAAAAAGCGCATGAGCACGAAATACGAACTGAAGAATCTCGACTCCGGTAAATCCGCTCAATTGGAATCAAAGTCGGGAACCATCGGACCCGATGTCGTCAATATCTCGAATCTGACCAAGGATCTGGGTGTTTTCACATTCGATCCGGGTTTCATGGCCACCGCCAGTACCGAAAGCAAAATCACCTACATCGACGGCGATGCGGGCGTGCTTCTTTACCGCGGATATCCCGTCGAGCAGCTCGCCGAACGGTCGAGCTTTCTCGAAGTGGCCGCTCTGCTCATCAACGGCAGTCTGCCGACCAAGGCGGAATTGGACTCGTTCCACGACTCCATCATGCGTCACACCATGGTCAACGAACAGTTGCTGCGTTTTTTCCAGGGATTCCATCACAACGCACACCCGATGGCGATGGTCTCGGCCGTGGTCGCCTCAATGGCGGCGTTCTACCACGATACGACCGACATCAATAATGCCCGGCACCGCGAGATCTTCGCGCACCGAATCATCGCGAAGCTGCCGACCATCGCCGCGGCGGCCTATAAACATACGCTGGGCCAACCGTTCATCTACCCGCGCAACGATCTGCGCTACTGCTCCAACATGCTCAACATGTTCTTTGCGGTGCCCTGCGAGCCGTACGCCATCGATCCCGTGGCTGCCGAAGCGCTCGACCTGCTGTTCATTCTGCACGCCGATCACGAGCAGAACGCCAGCACCTCGACGGTCCGCCTGGCCGGGAGCACGGGCGCGAATCCATACGCCGCGATCTCGGCGGGCGTGTCGGCGCTGTGGGGACCGGCGCACGGCGGTGCCAACGAGGCCGTGCTCGACATGCTGGACGGCATCGGCTCGGTCGCGAACATCGATAAGTTTCTCGCCCGGGTCAAGGACAAGAACGACAGCGTGCGGCTGATGGGCTTCGGTCATCGGGTCTACAAGAACTTCGATCCGCGCGCCAAGATCATTCGCGGCATGTGCTACCGCGTGCTCGAGAAACTCGGCCGCACCGACAATCCGCTGTTCGATCTGTCGCTGAAACTGGAGGAAATCGCCCTCAAGGACGAGTATTTCGTCTCGCGCAAGCTGTATCCGAACGTGGACTTCTATTCGGGGATCATTTACAGCGCCTTGGGCATTCCGCGCTCCATGTTCACCGTCATGTTCGCGATCGCGCGCACCGCGGGATGGGTGGCGCATTGGCAGGAAATGGTTTCCGACCCTCACATGAAGATCGGCCGGCCTCGCCAGCTGTACACCGGCCCCGTCAAACGAGACTACCAGCCGATAGAAAAGCGCTGAACGCGTGCGCGCGCACAGCCGAGCTCCGTTGGCCGCATCGGCAGCGCTGCTGCTCGCGGTGTCCGCGCACGGCGCCCCGGCAACCGCGTTGCCGGAGAAGAATCCTTGCAGCGAGGCCACCGCTCCGTTGGCCTTGGGCTCGGCCCAATGGAACGGCTGGGGCCAGGACGTCGAGAACACCCGGTACCAACCCGAACCCGCAATCCGCGCGCCCGATGTCTCCAAACTGGCGCTGAAATGGGCGTTCGGGTTCCAGGGCAGCGCGGTGGCCGGACAGCCGACGCTGGTCGACGGCCGGTTGTTCGTGTTGAGTTCGGCGGGTCGCGTCTATTCGTTGGACGCGAAGACAGGCTGCACGTATTGGACGTTCGATGCGCCGGCCGGCACCCGGACGGCCATTTCGATCGGTGAACTCGGTACGCCGCGGCGCGCCGCCGCACCCGCGTTCAATACCGGCGCGTCCAAGGACGGCGGCAAACACCCGGGTAAAAACAAGGGCAAGAACAAGGGCAAGCAGCCGACGCGACAGTTCACGCTGGCCCATTTGGATGTCCTGAAGGCGCCGAGCGCTGCGTTCTTCGGCGACGACACCGGCGCCGTCTATGCGCTCGATGCGCAGAAAGGAACACTGCTCTGGAAAACCCAGGTCGACTCGCATCCGCTCGCGCGCATCGTCGGCGCACCGACGCTCTATCACGGCCGGCTGTACGTTGCGGTATCGTCGAGCGAGCAAGATGCGGCCGTTGATTTGACGTACGCTTGTTGCACGTTTCGCGGCAGCGTCGCGGCGCTCGATATGACCAGCGGCAATGTGCTGTGGAAGACCTACACCGTCGCCGAGCCGGCGCGGCCTTACGGGAAGAATGCGGCGAACGCGCAGGAGTTCGGCCCGGCGGGCGCCGGCGTCGCGGCCTCGCCGACCATCGACATCAAACGCAATCTGCTCTACGTGGCTACTTCGGGTTCACTCACATCGATTGCCCAGCCGCTGGCCGATGCGGTGGTGGCGCTCGACCTCACCGACGGGCAAATGCGCTGGGTGAAACAGTTCGCTCGGCACGACGCCGCGGGCGCGGCGGATTTCGGCAGCTCGCCGATTCTGCGAACGCTGGCCGACGGCAAGCAAATCATTCTGGCGGGCCAAAAATCCGGCATCGTCTACGCACTCGATCCCGATCACGGCGGCGACTTGCTCTGGCAGGCCAAGGTCACCGAAGGCGGTGCTCCGGGCGGCATCGAATGGGGCGCCGCCGCCGACCACCGCCGGCTCTACGTCGCTGTGTCCGGCCTCGTGGCCGAGCCCGACAACAGCTCCGGCGGACTGGCGGCGCTCGATATGAAAACCGGCGCCCGGCGCTGGTATACGCCTGCGCCCACGCCGGCCTGTACCTGGGGCGCCGGCGCCTGCACCCATGCCCAGGCGCAGGCGGTCACCGTCATTCCGGGCATCGCGTTCTCCGGTTCGATGGACGGGCATCTGCGCGCCTATTCGACGATCGACGGCAAGATCGTATGGGACGCCGAGACCGCGAAAGATTTTGCGACCGTCAACGGCGTCGCGGCGAGCGGCGGGTCTCTCGATCAAGGAGGCGCTGCGATCGTGAACGGCGTCGTATACATTAATTCGGGCTACGGCCAACGTATCGGCCAGCCGGGCAACGTCCTGCTCGCATACTCGGTCGACGGCAAATGAACTCTCCGAAACGAATATCCTTATGACACGATATAGACGACTCACCTGTCTCGGGCTCCTGACGGCATGGAGTACCTTGGCGACCGCCGCGCACGCCGCTACGCCGCACGTTCCGGCCGCGCCGCCGAACATCGAGAACTCGGTGGTCAAGGTCTTCTCGACCATGCGCTACCCCGATCCCTTCAAGCCCTGGACCAAGCAGGCACCTGCCGAAGCCACCGGGTCCGGCGTCGTGATCGAGGGTCACCGCATTCTCACCAACGCACACGTCGTGCTGTACGCCAGCCAGGTCCAGGTGCAGGCGAGCGCGGCCGGCGACAAGGTGTCGGCCACGGTCGTGGCGGTGGCTCCCGGCATCGACCTCGCGATTCTGCAGCTGGACGACGCCACGTTCTTCGATGCGCATCCGGCCATGGAGCGCGCCCACAAGCTGCCGCACATCAAGGATGCCGTGCTGGCCTATGGCTTCCCGACCGGCGGCAATTCGTTGTCCATCACCAAGGGCATCGTCTCGCGGATCGAGTTCGTGTCGTACAACTATCCGGTATCGGGCCTGCGCATCCAGGTGGATGCCGCGATCAACCCCGGCAACAGCGGCGGTCCGGCCATCGCGGACGACAAGATGATCGGTCTCGCCTTCAGCAAACTCGGCGGCGATACCCAGAACATCGGCTACATCATTCCCAACGAGGAAGTGGAACTCTTCTTGAAGGATGTCGCGGACGGACATTACGACGGCAAGCCGGCCATGTACGACGACCTGCAGACGCTCGAGAATCCGGCACTGCGCGATTTCCTCAAGCTCGACAAGAGCGTCGAGGGCATGGTGGTGCATCGGCCCGCGAAGACCGACGCGTCGTATCCCTTAAAGGAATGGGACGTCATCAGCCGCATCGGCGAGGTGCCCATCGACAATCAGGGAATGGTGAAGATCGACAAGGACTTGCGGGTGAATTTCGGCTATCTGATTCAGAAGCTCGCGAGCGGCGACAAACTGCCGCTCACGGTGGTCCGCGAGGGCAAGACGCGGCAGATCCAACTGCCCGTGTCGGTGGACCACCCGACGCTGGTCAAGGATTTGCGCGGCAGCTATCCCTCGTACTTCATCTACGGACCGATCGTGTTCTCGCCGGCCACCTGGCAGCTGGTATCGAGCATCGAGAACAATGCCGGGATGATCCGCATGCTGGGACTGGTGAAGAGTCCGTTGGTCACCCACGCGCTGGACGAGCCCGACGAAACTCTGGACGAACTGGTGGTGGTGTCGTCGCCGTTCTTCCCGCACAAGATTGCGAACGGCTACTCGAGCGTGGTGGGATCCGTGGTCTATTCGGTGAACGGAACTCGCATCAAGAGCCTGCGTCATCTGGTCACGGTGCTGCGGGACCTGAAGGATCCGTTCGTGACCATCGAGTTCGATCAGAGAGGCGGCGAAGCCTTGGTCTTCTCGCGCCAGGCGATCATGAGCGCGACCGACGACATCTTGATGGACAACGGAGTGCGGGCTCAAGGATCGCCGGATACCCTGGCGGTCTGGCAGGATAAAAGCGCGAAGTAACTAACCGTCGATCAATTCCGCCACTTCGCGCGCATCCGCCCGCTTCATGGGCCGCCCGTCCACCGGTGAATAGGGCGATTGGCGGATGCCGTCGATGGGGAACACGGTCGCGTCCACCGTGCGTCCGTTGGCATCGAAACGCAGAGCGGGATAATTGAGGCTGCGTTCGGCGTCCATTTTGACGCGGCGCTCGTAGAACTCGTGCGGAATACCGAGTTCCAGCAAGCGAATCGCCACCGACTCCGAGCGGTCCGCGAACAGGTGCAGATTGATGTCGCTGTAGTTGGTGGCGGTGCCGGTGAGTACCGAGCCCACCAGGCGCGGCTGGAACTCTCCCAGCAACCGCATGGTGTCGAGGGCGATGCGGCGCTGTTCCTTCAGCGTATGGTCGTGCGAATCGCCGCCGAACAGGCGTTGATGCTCGCGCAGTGCGGCTTCGATCTCGACATTCTTGGGCAATACCGCGACATCGTTGACGCCGAGGCGGTCGGCTGCCTTGCGCTTGGCTTGCAGAAAGTCGTCGATGCCGTGTTCGGCCATGAGCCGCGCCGCTTCCTGGGCCAGGGCGCGGCGAAGGTCCTCGGCACGCTGAGAGAATTTCTTGGCCATGGTCTTGCGCGTGCTCAGAACAGCGGTTTGTCGCCATCGGTCATGGGATTCTGATTGCTGGGCCCTTCGTAGACTTCCGACTTGGGCAGATTGCCCTCGATGAATTTCTCCATGATGCCATTGGGATTGTCGGCACTCGCGAGCTGCCCGGTCTCGGGGGAGATTCGCACGGTCACGATGCCGTCGGGCACCGGTACGCCGTGTCGTGTGGTGCCGGCCAACGCCTCATGCATGAAGAATATCCAGATGGGCAGCGCGACGTGCGCGCCCTGCTCGCCGTCGCCGAGGCTGCGGTCTTGATCGAAACCGGTCCACACGGTGGTTTCCAGGTCGCCGTTGAAGCCGTTGAACCAGGCGTCGTGAGCGTCGTTGGTGGTGCCGGTCTTGCCGGCGATGTCGTCGCGATTGAGCACGCGCGCGGCAACGCCCGTGCCGCGGCGAATGACGTCCTGCATCATGTCGGCGAGCAGGTAGGCTACCTGCGGACGGATGACCTGCGGCGCGAGGTTCTTTGCAGGAATCATTGTCTTGCCATCGTGCGGACCCTCATCCAGTTCGCTCGCTCGCGCGCCGGCGAGCGCCTTCGCGGCAGGAGTGGGCGAGGGATCGGAGACACGGCCGCATTCCGGGCACGCGATCGCGGGGTCGGCCCGCACCAAGGTCTTGCCGTTGGCGTCCTCGATTCTGTCGATGTAGTACGGGGTTACCTTGAAGCCGCCGTTGGCGAAGGTCGCATAGCCCGTGGCGACCTGCAATGGGCTCAAGGACGCGGTGCCGAGCGCCATGGTCAGGTCATCGGGTACTTGCGATTTGTCGAAACCGAAGCGGGTCACGTAGTTGCGCACGTAATCGACGCCGATGTCGCGCGTGATCCGCACCGATACCAGATTGCGCGAATGCGCCAACGCGTCGCGCAGGCGAATCGGACCATCGAACCTGTTTTCGTCTTCTTTGGGCCGCCAAGCTTGTTCCATGCCGGCAGAATCGATCACGATGGGCGCGTCCAGCACCACCGTCGCCGGGGTGTATCCCTTGTCGAAAGCGGCCGCGTAGACGAATGGCTTGAAACCCGAGCCGGGTTGCCTGCGTGCCTGCGTCGCGCGGTTGAATTTGCTCTGGAAAAAGTCGAAACCGCCGACCAAGGCGACCACCGCGCCGTCCTTCGGATCCACGGATACCAGGGCACCTTGCGCCTCCGGCACCTGCACGAATTGCAATGTCTCGCGGCTCGTGCCCACGGTGTAGATCACGTCTCCGGGACTGAAGATATCGGAAGCTTGCGTCGGGGCGCGGTCGACCTTCTCGTCGGGCAGTTCACGCCGCGCCCACGCGAGCTTCTCCCAGGGCAGAGTCACCGATCCCAAGTTCTTGACGTAAATCTGCGCGGTTTTGCCGTCGACGCCTTGCACGATGGCAGGCCGCAGGCCGCCGATGGCAGGGAATTCTTCGAGCTCGACTTCCAGATTGGCGGACGCCGCGAGCTTGGCGAGGTCGACCCTCGCGGTCGCGCCCCGCCAGCCGTGACGCCGGTCATATTGCAGCAGGCCGGTTCGCAACGCCACCGTGGCATCGCGCTCCAGGCGCGAATCGATGGTGGTATACACGCGATAGCCGGCGGTGTAGATGCTGTCGCCGTACTTGGCCTGCATGTCGTTGCGCACCATCTCGGCGACATACGGCGCGTCCACCTCGATGGTGGGGCCATGCAGACGGGATTCCATCGGGCTGGAATTGGCGTGGTCGTATTCGGCCTGCGTGACGTAGTTCAGTTCGCGCATGCGGCCGAGGACGTGGGCACGGCGCACCTTGGCCGCCTCGGCGCTCGCCACCGGATTGACCACCGACGGAGCGGTGGGAATGCCTGCCAAGGTTGCCATCTCCGCGATGCTCAACTGGTCCAGGCTCTTGCCGAAATACACTTCGGCGGCCGCGCCGACGCCGTAAGCGCGCTGCCCCAGGAAGATCTTGTTCACGTACAGGGAAAATATCTCCTCCTTGGTGAACTCGGTCTCCATCAGCAAGGAGATGTAGATCTCGCTCATTTTTCGCTTCATGTCGCGCCGCGGCGTGAGGAACATGTCGCGCGAGACCTGCATGGTGATGGTGCTGGCCCCCTGGCGGATGCCGCCGGCCTTCAAATTGGCCGCCGCCGCCCTCAAGATGCCCTGCCAATCGACACCGTGGTGCTGAAAGAATCGATCGTCCTCGGTGGCCAGAAACGCCTGGATGAGCGTTTTAGGCAGTTGCTCGTAGCGCACCGGGATGCGGCGTTGGTCGCCGATGGCCGCAATCAGCCTGCCGTCGCGGGTATAGACGCGCAGGGGCACCTGCAGCTGCACGTCCCGGAGGCTGCTCACGTCGGGCAAAGCGGGCTTCAAGTAGGCATAGGCGCAGACGTTGGCGAAGACAATCAGGACGATTGCACCGATTAGGACCACACAAATGCGCGAGATGAGAACTAGATAACGTTTGGTCACTGAAAAGCGTTCTAACTTGTTGCTCCGGCGGAATTGCGCAAGCATCTTACCGCTGGTTACACGGGCATACTCATCGAAAGATGAGGACGCAAAGCCACCGGTCCAAGGGCTCCCGCCCAAGGACAGCGGGGTTGCCAGACCAAGCTTGAACTTTTCGCCCCGAGTGGACGACCAGAGGTCTGAATGGATGACTTGAAGCCGTCCGCGATTCGCTGCGAACCGTTCGTAGTTCGCACTTTTTCAAGCCAAGTGGACCCGTCGGCGATTACCGTGAGTAGCTTCACGTTCTATTTAACAGTTTCTTGCTAAGTTTGCCCGGCGTAGCTACTCTCGTGCAGCATTTTCGACCTCCAAGGTACTGAGTAAAAAGGGAAAAAATTTGTGTGGTCGTTCGGTAAAAGATATCGTCCATTATTAGGACTTGACATAACCACCTCGTCCGTGAAGCTTATCGAGCTCACGATGTCGGGGGGCCAGTACCGGGTTGAGTCGTACGCGGCGGAGCCTACTCCGCACAACGCCATCAACGAGAAAGCCATCGTGGACGCGGAAGCGGTGGGCGAGGCGATCCGTCGTGCGGTCAAACGCTCGGGCGCGAAGAGCCGGCTCGCCGCCATCGCCATCAGCGGCGACGCTGCGATCACGAAAGTCATTCAAATGCCCAAGAATCTCGGCGAAAACGAGCTCGAGGGTCAGGTCGAGATGCAGGCGGACCAATACATCCCGTTTCCCATGGAGGAAGTGAGCTACGACTACCAGGTCATCGGCCCTTCCGAGAAAGACCCGGACATGCTCGACGTGCTCCTGGTCGCCACTCGAACGGAAAACGTCGAGCAGCGGCAGGCCGCGGTGCAAGCCTCGGGATTGACGGCGCACATCGTCGACGTGGAAGCCTTCGCGCTGGAGAATGCCTGCGCCTTGATGCGCCATCAGATGCCGGACGGCGGCCTCGACCGCACCGTGGCGGTCGTCGATTTCGGCGCGAGCAGCACCACGTTCAGCGTGCTGCGCGACATGAAGGTCATTTACACGCGCGACTTCGCGTTCGGCGGCCAGCAGCTCACCGAGGAAATCATGCGCACCTATGGATTGAGCATGGAAGAGGCCGGCCGCGCCAAGAAAGAAGGCGGTTTGCCCAGCAATTACCAGCCCGAGGTGCTCGACCCATTCATCGACGACATGACCCAGCAGGTCAGCCGTTCGCTGCAATTTTATCTGGCGTCGGGCAGCGGCCGCTCCCAGCCCGATCAAATCTTGATCTGCGGCGGCTGCGCCAACATACCGGGGGTCGCGGACGTGATCTCCAGCCGCGTCGGCGTCCAGGCCGACAAGGGCGATCCGCTCGGCAACATGAAAATATCGTCGAAGGCCAAGGCGCAGGCGGTGGGCCGCGACGCCACGGCACTACTAACAGCCTGCGGCCTCGCGCTGCGAAGCTTTGACTGAGAGCTGCCATGCCGCGTATCAATCTACTTCCCTGGCGCGAACAAGAACGTAAGGTCCGGCGCCGCGAGTTTTATATCGCCGCCGGCGCCGCCGTGTTTGCGGCCGGCGTCTTCGTGCTCTGCGGCAAGCTCGTGTACTCGAGCTGGACCGACGCGCAGCTCGAGAAGAACAATCTCCTGAAGAAGGAGATCGTCAAAGTCGACGCGCAGATCGCCGACATTCAAGACCTCGAGAATCGCAAGCAGCGCCTGGTGGCGCGCATGGAGATCATCGAGAAGCTGCAGCGCAGCCGGCCGGAAATCGTGCATTTATTCGACGAATTGGTGAAGACGGTGCCCGAGGGCATCTATCTCACCCAGATCAAACAGACCAATCGAAAGCTCGAGATTCACGGTGTGGCGCAGTCGAGTACGCGGGTATCGACCTTCATGCGCAACATCGACGCCTCGACGTGGATGGACAATCCGGTGCTGCAAGTCGTCGAATCGGCGAAAGATTCACCGACCGGCGGCTCAAGTTTCACGCTCTTTACCGATATGGTTGGCGTGGACCTGGACAACAGTGGCGAATCAACCGCCAAGAAGGTTGCCGCGAAATGAATTTCCTCGATCAACTCCGTACGCTCGATCCGCGCGACGTGGGCCGCTGGCCGGTGGCCGTGCGCGGCTTCTTCGTCCTGCTCATATTCGTGGTCTGTTCGGCCATTGCCTGGTACATGTTCGTCTGGGACGACGATCGCCCGGTGCTGCAGAAGGCAGAGGCGGACGAACTGGACCTGCGCAGTCAGTTCGAGAACAAGCAGCAGCGCGCAGCCAATTTGGATGCCTACAAGGTGCAGCTCGGTGAAATGGAGCGCAGCTTCGGCGCCATGCTGCGTCAGTTGCCGGGCAAGACCGAAGTGCCGAATCTGCTGGTCGACATTTCCCAGACGGGCCTCGCGGCGGGGTTGCAGGAGAAGCTGTTTCAACCGGCCGGCGAACAGAGCAAGGGCTTCTATGCCGAGCTGCCGATCAAGATCCGGCTGGTCGGCAGTTACCATGAGTTCGGCACGTTCGTGAGCGGCATCGCCGCGTTGCCGCGCATCGTCACGCTGCACGACATCCAGATCACCCCCGTGACCGACAAGACGGGCAGCTACGACAACTTGACCATGGACGTCACCGCCAAGACCTATCGCTACATCGAGGACGAGGGCGGCAGCCGCGGGGCCAAGAAGAAAGCGGGAGGCGCGACGTGAGAAGCTCATGGAATGCTCGCGCGCTGTGCATGGCCGTGCTCGCGAGTTTCGTGGTGGCCGGCTGTTCCGGCGGCCAATCCGACCTGCAGAAATGGATCGCGGAAACCAAGAAAAAACCCGGTGGGCGCATTCAGGCGCTGCCCGAAGTGAAGCCGTACGAGACCTTCGTCTACAGCGCGGGCAGCATGCGCTCGCCCTTCCAGCCGCAGGGACCGGGCGTCCTTGGCGGCGGCAGCGCGAGTCTGCGGCCGAACTCGCGCCGCAACCGCGAATTCCTGGAAGGATTCTCGCTCGACACGCTCAGGATGGTGGGCACGTTCAAGGTGGGCAGCAGCTTTTACGGGCTGGTGCAATCGAAGGACGGCCTGGTGCACAAAGTTCAACCCGGCAACTATCTTGGGCAGAACGACGGGAAAATTACCGATATCAGCGGCAGTAAAATTAGCCTCGTCGAAATCATACCGGACGGTCTCGGCGGCTACATCGAGCGACCGGCCTCATTGGCACTGACTAACTGAGGCCACAGGGAGAAGAGAGAATGATCAAGTTTCATATAAGAACGGCGATGATCGGGCTCTATGCGCTCATCGCGCTATCGGCGGTCTCCTTGAAGGCGCACGCGGCCGACCCGATCAAGCTCGAGGCCATCGACGTGCAGACGCAGGGACAGCAAGTGCAGCTGAAGCTGCGGCTGAGCGGTCCCGCGCCCGATCCCATGTCGTTCACGATCGACAAACCGGCGCGCATCGCCTTCGATCTGCCGAACACGACCCTGGCGCTGTCGTCGCGGCGCGTCGACGTCCGTTCCGGCGGCGTCGATAGCGTGCTGGCCGCCGAAGCCAACGGACGTACCCGGTTGGTGGTCAACGTCGACTCCCTGCTGCCGTACACCACCAAGGTCGACGGCAACAACATCACCGTGACGCTCGGCAGTCTTCCCGGTTCCGCGGTCCCCGGGGCCATGCCGGCCCGTGCCGGATCCGGTTCCGCGGTTGGGTCCGCCGAACGCAGCATCCGCACCATCGACTTTCGGCGCGGCGCCGACGGCACCGGCCGCGTGATCGTGCAGCTCACCGATCCGCGTACGCCGGTCAACGTGCGCCAGGAAGGCAATCAGGTGGTGGTGGACTTCGCCGGCACCTTGATGCCGAAGAACCTCATGCGCCGCTATGACGTGACGGATTTTGCCACCCCGGTGCAGTCCGTCGATGCCATTCGCGTCGAGGGAAGCTCGCGCCTGGTCATCAGCGCGCAGGGCGATTTCGAACAGCTGGCCTACCAGTCCGACAATCAGTACACCATCGAAATCAAGCCTTCGCTCAAGCGGGCGAATGCGGAAGAAAAGAAGGAATACACCGGCGAACGGCTGACGCTGAACTTCCAGGACATCGACGTTAGGTCCGTGCTGCAGCTGCTGGCCGATACCAGCGGCCAGAACATCGTGGTCAGCGACTCGGTCACGGGCAATTTGACGCTGCGGCTGCAGAACGTGCCCTGGGATCAGGCGCTCGACATCGTGCTGCGCACCAAGGGCCTGGACAAGCGGCGCCAGGACAACGTGATCATCATCGGACCTACCGAAGAACTGGCCAATCGCGAGAAGGCGGAACTGTCCGCGCGCAAGGAAGTGCAGGAGCTGTCGCCGGTGCATTCGGAGTTCCTGCAGGTGAACTACGCCAAGGTCGCGGATCTGGCGAAGCTCATCAAGTCCAATAACGCGAAAGAGTCCATGCTCTCGGCGCGCGGCAGCCTGTCGGTCGATGACCGCACCAACACCTTATTGGTGCAGGACACCGCCGAGCGCTTGGCGGATATCCGGCGTCTGGTGCAGACCCTGGACGTGCCCATCCGGCAGGTGCTGATCGAAGCGCGAATCGTGGTCGTGAGCGATACGTTCGAGCGCGATTTGGGCGCCAAGTTGGGAGTTACCACGGCGAATTCGGCCGGCAGCAGCCTGCTGTCCGTCTCCGGCACCGCCGCGGGCTCGGATAGCATCGTAACCTCGGCGGCGGCCGGCCTTGCGGGCCAGAACCTGCTGACCTCCGCGCCCATCGCCAACCGCTACCAGGTCAATTTGCCGGCGACCAACGTCAACGGCAGCTTCGGAGTCTCCCTGTTGTCGGGCAGCCATCTGATCGATCTGGAGCTGTCGGCGGCGGAGAACGAAGGCAAGAGCGAAACCATCTCCTCGCCGCGGATCATCACGGCAAACCAGAAGCAAGCGACCATCATGCAGGGTGTCGAGATTCCCTATCAGGAATCCGCGTCCAGCGGTGCCACGACCACGCAATTCAAGAACGCGGTGCTGTCGCTCAAGGTGACGCCGTTGATCACTCCGGATAACCGGGTGGTGCTGGATCTGGACGTGAGCGACGATACACAGGGCCCGAACGTATTGAGCGCCACCGGCGGCAGCGTGCCGTCGATCGACACCCGGCAAATCATTACCCAGGTCCTGGTCAACGACGGCCAGACCGTGGTTCTCGGCGGAATACTCGAAACCGTCAAAACCCGATCGGCGGACAAGGTGCCCTTCCTCGCCGACGTTCCGGTGCTGGGCCACCTGTTCAAGAACACGACCAACATCAACAACAAGACCGAGCTGCTGATCTTCATCACGCCGAAGATTCTGCGTGAAGGATCGAACCTCTACTGAGCCTCGGACATGGTGTCGGTCGCCGAACGGGGCTGGCCTCGCGCGGCGTTTTCGTCTTCCGCGGCGCTCCGCTGCAAGGTCGTCTATGATCGCCGGCCAATGCTCGCCAATCGAAACATCTTCCTCATCGGCCCGATGGGATCGGGCAAGACCGCCGTGGGCCGGCACCTTGCCCGTCTGTTTCGTTTCACCTTCCATGACAGCGACGCGGACATCGAGTCGAAGACCGGCGTCGACATTGCGTTCATATTCGAAAAAGAGGGCGAAGCGGGCTTTCGGCTGCGCGAACGGGAGTCCATCGAACGCCTGACGCGGCTCGACTCCATCGTCCTGGCGACCGGCGGCGGGGCCGTGATCGAGCCCGACAACCGGCGGTTCCTGGCCGAGCGGGGCGTGGTGGTGTACTTGGAGACATCCATCGACCAACAGCTCGAGCGCACGCGGCATGGCCGGCATCGGCCCCTGTTGAACGACACGGATCCCGAATTGAAGCTCAAGGAGCTGATGATGCACCGGGCCGCCCTGTATGCGGAAATTGCGAATATCACGGTTTCCACGGACGGACGGCGGGTGCAGCTGGTGGCCGAAGAGATTCAGCAGGAGCTTCGCCGGGCGCACGGCATGTAAGGTTCGTATAATCTAGGGCCGTGCAAACACTCCAGGTAGATGTCGGGCATACGCGCTATCCGATCACCATCGGACCCGCCCTCTTGGGCGATGCGGAACTGCTTGCTTCCCGGATTCCGGGTCACGATCTGGTGATCGTCACCAACACGACGGTGGCGCGGCTTTACCTGCACAAGTTGCGGGCAAGTTTGAGCGGGCGCCGTGTCGCCGAATGCGTGCTGCCGGACGGGGAGCAGTACAAGACGCTGCAAACGGTCGGACGGGTGTTCGACTCGCTGGTCGAGGCCAAACTGAATCGCGATGCCACGGTGCTGGCGTTGGGCGGCGGGGTCGTCGGCGATATTGCCGGGTTCGCGGCCGCCTCGTATCAGCGCGGCGTCGGCTATGTTCAGATACCCACCACGCTGCTGGCGCAGGTGGACTCCTCCGTCGGCGGCAAAACCGGCGTCAATCACCCGGGGGGCAAGAACCTCATCGGCGCCTTCTACCAGCCGCTGGCGGTCGTCGCCGACACGGACACGCTGGCCACGCTGCCGGACCGCGAGCTGCGCGCGGGCCTCGCGGAGGTCATCAAGTACGGCTGTGTCTGGGACCCGCAACTGTTCGACTGGCTGGAACTCAACATCGCGAGACTCGCCGGCCGCGATCCCGAGGCGCTCGCCCACGCCATCGGCCGATCCTGCGCCATCAAAGCCGCGGTGGTTGCGCAGGACGAACGCGAGAGCAATGTGCGCGCCGTCTTGAACTTCGGCCATACGTTCGGCCACGCGATCGAAGCGGCCACGAATTATGAGATGTATCTGCACGGCGAGGCGGTGGGGCTCGGCATGCTCATGGCCACCGACCTGTCGCATCGGTTGGGGATGATCGACCGCGCCTCCGTGGAGCGCGTGCGGGCCGTGATCGAGCGTGCCGGGTTGCCCACCCGGACTCCGCGCATCGGTGCGGCGCGGGCCTTCGAGCTGATGCAGATGGACAAGAAGGTTCTGGCCGGCGCCGTGCGCCTGGTGTTGCTCGAGAAACTGGGGAGCGCCGTCGTCACCGGCCGCTACGCGCAAGGCGAGCTCGACGCCACGTTGACCGAGTATTTTGCATGAGCCCACTCGCGGTTTATGCCGCCCACGACGCACTATCCCGCGGCCGGCGCTATCCGGAACCGCCCCCCGCGTATCGCTCGGAATACCAACGTGATCGCGATCGGATCGTGCACTCCACGGCGTTCCGCCGGCTGGTCTACAAGACCCAGGTATTCGTCAACCATGAGGGCGACCTGTATCGGACGCGGTTGACTCATTCCCTGGAGGTGGCGCAAATCGCGCGTACCATTGCCGGTGCGCTCGAACTCAACGAAGTACTGTCCGAGGCGATTTGTCTCGCGCACGACTTGGGCCATACGCCGTTCGGCCACGCGGGCCAGGATGCGCTCAACGAGTGCATGATGGATTTCGGAGGTTTCGAACACAACCTGCAATCCTTGCGCGTCGTCGACGAACTGGAGGAACACTATGCGGAGTTCAACGGGTTGAATCTGAGCTTCGAATGCCGTGAAGGAATTCTCAAGCACTGCTCCTACAACAACGCGCTGCAGCTCGGCGAATTGGGCGAGCGTTTCGTCAATCGTCAGCAGCCTGGCCTGGAGGCGCAACTGGCGAATTTCGCCGACGAGATCGCTTACAACAATCACGACGTGGACGATGGCATTCGAGCGGGCCTCATCACGGTGGAGCAATTGCTCGAGGTGCCGTTGTTCCTCGAATATCATCGAGAGGTCGCATCCGCGCATCCCGGTCTCGCCGGCCGGCGCCTGGTATTCGAGATCCTGCGCCGCATGATCAACCGGCTGGTCTCGGACTTGATCGTTTCCTCCGCGACTCGCCTGCGCGAGTCGGGCGTCGTGTCCATCGCCGAGGTCAGGGCGCAACCCAAGCCGCTGGTCGGATTCAGCGACGCGACCCGCGACCTCAACCATGAATTGAAGACCTTTCTACGCGAACACGTGTACAAGCATTTCAAGGTGAGGCGTATGACGGCCAAGGCGCGGCGGGTCGTCAGTGCGCTGTTCGATGCCTTCTTCAACGATCCGAATCTGATGCCCGACGAACACAAGCAAACCGCGGCGCGATTGGAGGTCACGCTCGGCGCCATGGGACGAGCCCGTGCGGTCGCCGACTACATCGCGGGAATGACGGATCGCTATGCGATTCTCGAGCACCGCCGCTTGTTCGATCCGAGCGAGCGCACATGACCAGCCTGCTCAAGAACGATCTGCTGCTGCGTGCGCTGCTGTGCGAGCCCACGCCCCGCCGGCCCATCTGGCTGATGCGCCAGGCCGGACGCTACCTGCCGGAATACCGGGCGACCCGCGCGAAAGCCGGGAGTTTCATGGCCCTGTGCACCAATCCCGACCTCGCCTGTGAAGTCACTTTGCAGCCCATCGACCGATTTCCACTCGACGCCGCCATCCTGTTCTCCGATATTTTGACGATTCCGCACGCCATGGACGTTGGCCTCGAGTTCGAGGCGGGCGAAGGTCCGAAGATCGCACGGCCGGTACGCAGCGCCGCCGACATCGACAAGCTCAAGATTCCCGACCCCGGCCACGAGCTTCGCTACGTGATCGACGCCGTGGCGTTGATCCGGCGGGAACTCGACGGCCGAGTTCCGCTGATCGGCTTCGCGGGAAGCCCTTGGACGGTGGGCACCTACATGGTCGAGGGCGGCGGCAGCAAGACGTTCGGGCACATCAAACGCATGATGTACGAATCGCCCGCCCTGCTGCATCGGCTGCTCGGCGTCCTGGTCCGCTGCACCATTGCGTACTTGAATGCGCAGATCGCGGCGGGCGCGCAGGCCGTCATGCTGTTCGATACCTGGGGCGGCGTGCTGACGCCGGCGCAATACGAGGAGTTTTCGCTGCGCTACATGCAACAGGTGATCGAGGCGCTGACGCGCGACGCGGACGGGCGCCGCGTCCCCCGCATCGTATTCACCAAGGGCGGCGGTGCGTGGCTCGCGAAGATCGCGGCCATCGGCTGCGACGCCGTGGGCGTGGATTGGACCACCGATTTGAAGACGGCGCGCGCGGCGGTGGGCGGGCGGGTCGCCCTGCAGGGCAATCTCGATCCCTCGGCGCTGTTCGCGCCGCCGGACACGCTGCGGTCGGAAACGCTGCGAGTGCTCGAGAGCTATGGAGAGGGGCCGGGGCATGTGTTCAACCTGGGGCACGGCATCACCCCCGATGTCGACCCGCAACGCGTCGCGGTGCTGGTGGAGACGGTGCGCAACTACGTGATCGGCTAGGCGTCGAGCCCGGCGGACCTGCGCGCCCGCTTAGCAGTGCTCAGCGCTTCGTGATGACCGGCTTCGCGGCCGCCCCGGGCGTCGCGAGACCGGGTGCCGCAGCCTTGGAAGCTGCGATGAGTTCGTCGCGCAGAGCGCGACGCAGAATCTTGCCGACGTTGGTCTTCGGCAGTTCGCTGCGGAAATAGACATGCTTCGGGACTTTGTAGCCGGCGAGTTCGGTTCGAGAGTGGGCGATCAACGCTTCGGCCGTGAGCTTCGGATCCTTCTTCACCACGAACACGGCGACCACTTCACCGGAATCCGCGTCGGGCTGCGCGACCGCCGCGACTTCCAACACGCCCGGGTTTTCGGCAATGATGTTCTCGACCTCGTTCGGGTAGACATTGAATCCGGACACCAAAATCATGTCCTTCTTGCGGTCTTCGATGAAGACGAAGCCTTTGGCGTCGATGTGGCCGATGTCGCCGGTGCG
>PLAH01000018.1 GCA_003134045.1 Gammaproteobacteria bacterium | reverse complement strand
CGGGGATGCTGGAGTGCTTACGATGCGCTCGCATGGACGCGCGAGCTGGAATCGGAGATGGACCGCAACGTCTTTCACTCGCGCGCCGAGGCAGAGCGCACGACCCTTGCGGATGCGCTCGACCGCTACGGCCGGGAAGTCACTCCGGCCAAGAAGGGAGCGGACAAGGAACGCAACCGCATCAAGCTATGGAAGCTGCGGCCGATCGCCGCGCGGTTTCTTGCAACCATCAAGGGTGCCGATCTCGCAAAACATCGCGATGAACGCCGGGCGGAGGGCAGGGCCGAAAACACCATCCGGCTGGAACTCGCCCTTCTCTCGCAGCTCTACGAGACGGCCCGCAAGGAATGGGGGATGGAGAGCCTCGTCAACCCGGTGCGCAACATCCGGGTCCCCAGCGGCTCGAAGCAGCGTGACCGGAGGCTGCACGGCACGGAAGAACAGTATCTCCTGACAGCCCTCAAGGAATCGACCTATCCCATTGCCTGCGCTGTTAGCGAATTTGCCATCGAAACCGCCATGCGCCAATCGGAAATCCTTGGCCTCACGTGGGAAGCCGTGAACGAGGGGCGCCACACCGCCGTCCTCGCCGAAACCAAGAACGGCACCACCCGCACCGTGCCACTGTCGCCCAGAGCACTCGCCATACTTGAAACCCACAAATCCGATGATGCAACCGATCGCATCTTTGCGATTCGCGACGACCGGCTCCGGCGGGTATTCACCGAAGCCTGCAAAACGGGCAAGACCAAATACAACGAAGACTGCACCAAGGCATCACGTGCGCCCGATAAGGACTTCCTCGCCGATTTACGCTTCCACGATTTGCGGCACGAGGCGACTACGCGCTTCTTTGAGCGCGGCCTCAATCTTATGGAGGTCGCTTCCATCACCGGCCACAAGACGCTCGCGATGCTCAAACGCTACACCCACCTGCGTCCCGAAGACCTGGCAAAGAAACTCCAGCCATCGCCGCCCGAATCCCAAACACTTCCGCCGAAGGAACCTGCGGCGCAGGATCACGCGCGTTAGGGCGCATCCGCTGGCGCGGACCAGGCTCTATGCACAGGGCCGCACCGGGCCTGTAGTCCCGGCCTGACGGTCACGATCCTTTGCGCGCCGCCGGCAGTGCCGGCGCCAAGAAAAAGACGACAGACCCAGCATTTTTGGATCTTGCTGTCTTGCCTGTTTTCTTTTCACACTACCACGTCGTTCTCGCCGTCAAAGCGCTCCGTTGCTCACGCGCGTTGCGCGTTCCTCTACTCGCCGGAGTTTCGCTGCGCTCAGCCCTGACGGCTCCGCTGCGCCGTGACCACCGGACTCCGACAGGCAATCCCGCCTGCATAGGAGACGACCATGAAGAACTTTTCCACCACCGCGCCGCGCGCGGATGTTTACACCCGCATCACGGACACTATCGTTGCCGCCCTGGAGCAAGGCGTCCGCCCCTGGCTGAAGCCCTGGAGCGTCGAGCACACGTCGGGGCGAATCACCCGGCCGCTGCGCCACACTTACGAACCCTACAACGGCATCAACGTGCTGATGCTCTGGGCCGAGTCGGTCGATAAGGGCTTTGCCTCGCCGATCTGGATGACCTTCAAGCAGGCACTCGAACTTGAAGCCCATGTCAGGAAGGGCGAGCACGGCTCCCCCGTCGTCTACGCCGACCGTATGACGCGTACGGACACCAATGAGCAGGGAGAGGAAATCGACCATCAGATTCCGTTCCTCAAGGCCTACACGGTATTCAACGTCGAGCAGATCGAGGGCTTACCCTCTCACTTCTATGCGAAACCCACGGAGCCGCTACCGCTCACCGAGCGCATCGAGGGCGCGGATTCCTTCATCAAGCGCACCGGCGCCGACATCCGCCACGGTGGCAACATGGCCTTCTACGCACCGGGACCGGACCGTATCCAGCTCCCGCCGTTTGAGGCTTTCCGCAGCCCGGAGACCTACTACGCTACCGCACTGCATGAGCTGACCCACTGGACGCGGCACGAAAGCCGCCTGACGCGGGACCTCGGACGTAAGCGCTTCGGCGATGAAGGATATGCCCGCGAGGAACTGGTTGCCGAACTTGGCGCGGCGTTCCTCTGCGCAGACCTCGGCATCGAGGGGGAGGAGCGGGAGGACCATGCAGCCTACCTCGCCAGCTGGCTCAAGGTTCTCAAGGATGACAAGCGCGCCATCTTCCAGGCTGCCGCACACGCGCAACGCGCCGCCGATTTTCTGAACAGCCTAGATGCGCGGCCGGCTGTCTAACTGCCGCTCGGCTTCCCTGCTGCTCGCCGGCAGCAGGGATAGCTTAAAGCCCTTTTCAGCAGCAATACTTCCAAAAACGCATCTGCGACTGGAAGACTGGGGTAAATCAAACCGGCTCGGAAAGCGGGGTGTCCTTCAATCTCTCCGCCGACTGCTGACGCATGAAGGCGTCGATGTCTGCCTCCGGCGCACCCGCTGCCCGCATCGCATCCACGGTCGCCATTATCCGATCCGGTAGCAGAGAAGGGGATACACTGGCACCTTCCGTCTCACCGCGCAGGCGAGCCAACCGCCCTACCTTTGCGCGCTTCAATTCCTCATACGCGGCCTGAAGTTCGCCCACTTCCTTGCGCCACCATGACACGCGAAACCCGGTCACGTTCCCGCGCAGACTGCCGCCTGTACGAATGACTTCAATCTTGACGCCGAAATCCGCCAGCCCATTCACTTCGAGCTCTGCCGGCTGCACCACTCGCTGAAGGAAATTCGGCATGCGTTCCAGCTTCCCTTCCGGCACCCCGAGCAGCGCCCGGAAATCTTCAACCCCAAACTCCTCCTGCCATTGATGCTTGAGATTAATGCGCGCCGTGATGAGCTCATATAGCGCCAAGGCATATTTGGACGTGAAGGCAAACACCACTGCGTGACGCACCCGCCCCCAAAGCGTCGAGTCCTTGATGATCTCCCGCATGCCACGCGAAAAACTGTAGGTGACCTGACCAGACGGATTGTTCTCATCGTCACTGACGGTCGAATCAGAAAGAATCTGCACGAGCTTCGTCGCCGGGTTGCCCTTCTTGTCACGCGTCGGCACTTCAACAATCGTCTTCATCAGCTGCAAGACCGAATCGGTTACGCGCTCACGGCCTTTATGCGTGCCACGCAGCTCCGCAATCGCAATGACGTGATCGACATCGTCGCAGATCTTTGCGCCGGCATTTTCATACAGCATGTTCATCACGCGCCGGTCCTGCAGCGACAGCTCTCCCGTTCCGCGAATCTCGATGAGCTCCCGTGCTTTCGGGAAATCATCCCCGCCCCGCTTTTGATCTATGGTTCTAAATAACACACCTCATTCGTTAGCCCTATCGTAACTTTGGGTCAACAGTCATGTTACGTTGCGCCTCCGTAAGCACTCCAGCAAGCACG
>PLAH01000071.1 GCA_003134045.1 Gammaproteobacteria bacterium | reverse complement strand
TCCGTCCACGGACGGCCCTCGATCTTGCGATCCAGGCCGTGCATGGAGATGCGCAGCACCTCGTCTTCGAGCTCCACCGAGAAGTAGACGAACTCGTGTTCAAGGTACCAATACTTCGACATGGTGCGATCCCCTATCTGTGATCCGCGAAGAGGACGTTGACGTTCTTGGTCTGGAGGTACGACAGCATCTCACCCAAATCCTCCTCGCGACCCACTCCAGAGTCCTTGACCCCGCCATACGGAGTCCCCGGGAAGTGCTTCGAACTGTCGTTCACCCACACGTAGCCTGCCTGAACGTCGCGCGCGAAGCGATGCGCAATCCGGAGATCGGCCGTGAAGACGCTCGCGGTCAGGCCCAGCCCGACCCCATTGGCCATCAGCAAGGCATCATCGTAATCGCGGAACGGCATCGCGACTAGGACCGGGCCGAAGATTTCCTCCTGGGCGATTCGACTGGCCGGGTTCACGTCGTCGAACAAGGTGGGCTCCACGAACAGGCCCCTTGCCAGTTCCGGGGCCGTGGGCCGCCCACCGCCGACGACCAGGCGGGCCCCGTCCTCGAGCCCGATGCCTATGTATCGCCGTACCTTGTCGAACTGTCCCTGATGGACCATCGCACCCGTATCGGTGGAATCCTCGCCCGGATCCCCGACTCGAAGGTTCCCCATCCTCTCCGCAAGCTTGCCGACGAACTCTGCATGCAGGTCCTGATGGACGATCAACCGGGAGGTAGATCCGCACGACTGGCCCTGCCAGGTGAAGTTCATCCCGCGCACCACGCCATCGAGCGCAGCGTCGATGTCCGCGTCGGGAAAGATGACGATCGGATTCTTCCCGCCGAGTTCCAGGGTCACCGTCTTCACGGCGACCTCGGCTGCCCTTCGCTGGATGGAACGGCCGGTCTCGCTGCTTCCGATGAAGGCGATACGTCGCACGCGGGGATCGGCGACGAGCGCGNNCCACGTTGACCACGCCCGGCGGGAAAATATCGATGAGATCGTCGACCAGGGCCAGGATCGACAGGGACGTGAACTCGCTCGGCTTCAAAATGACGGTGTTGCCCGCGACCAACGGCGCCGCTATCTTCGCGATGGCGAACATGAGGGGATGGTTGAAGGGGATGATGCGAGCGGTTACTCCGAACGGCTGGCGCAACGTGTAGTCCAGTCGATCGTGAGCGACCGGAATCGTCTCGCCTCTCGCCATCAGGGCAAGGCTGGCGAAGTACCGCACCTGGGAAGCCGCGATGCGAACATCATTGCGCATCTCCCGGATGGGGCTTCCGTTGTCGGCCGTATCGATGGCGGCCAGTTCATTCCCCCGCCGCTCGACGACGTCGGCCAGCCGCAGAAGGGCCTCCGCCCTCGCGAGCGGGGGCTGAGCGGCCCACCCCGGGAACGCGCGTTCCGCCTCGTCGACTGCGTGCTGCACATCGCCCACGCCGCACCGCGTGAACGATGCGATGAACTCTCCCGTTGCAGGGTTGGTCGACTCGAGGGGAGGACCCCCGCAGCCCAGATACCTCTTGCCACCGATCAGGGTGGGCATCACCTCGCTGCCCAGCAGGCTCCTGGCGGAATCTCTCATGGCTGCTACGCGCCCGCCCCGAGACCATTTCGTCCGGAATCGCTGAATGCCGGGAGCACGTCCCGGATGAAGGACTCCAACGAGGCGTTCGACTCCTCCGGCGACATGAAGGCGAAGTTGAAGAGCATTCCCAGGTGCCTCACGCCCGCACTGCGGTACGCATCGATCTGATCCTTCACCGACGAAGCCGAACCGATGATGAACTGCTTGCGGACGAACTCCTCCGGATCTCCGGTGGGTCCGATCACCGCCTTCAGCGCACCTCCGGGGATCTTCGCACTGGTGCGCAGCCCGTACTCGTGAAGCATCTGGATGCGGCGAATCGCCTCGTCGTGGGCTTCAGCGTCGGAGTCGCGCACGATCACGTTGCGAAAGCAGAAGCTCCACTCGAGCCTGTCCTCGATGACGTCCTTGGAGAATCCGGCCCCGGCCATCGCGCCGCGATAGATGTCCAGTCGCTTAAGCAACTCGGCCAGCTCCAATCGGGCCATGTAGATGTACTCTGCCACGAGACCGGCGTCGTAGGCGGCCTTGTCGCTGATCGTCATCCTGGCCAGGGGAGGGTGCTCGCGGTGGTAGGCGCTGGGCATCACGCGGGAATAGATCGTGCCCGCCTCGAATCGCGTGGACCACTCCAGGGGCGCGTCCCCCTCCTTCATGCTCCAGGCGGCCTTGAGTGCGGTCAGCACCGCACCGAAGTCCTCGTGCTTGCGGTCAGGATTCCGGCCGAGCCCCACGAATTCCATCGCGTCACCGCCGGTGGCAAGGCCCACGATCGTATTGCCCTTCGTCAGCACGTCCATGAGGTTGATGTGCTCGGCCAGGGAAATGGGGTTGTGCAGGGGAGCGATGACGGCGGCGTGAATGAAGCGGGTTCCCGGAGCACACCGGCCAGCGAGGTGCGCTGCCATCATCAGGTTACTGCTGTACGTGTTGAACTCGGAGAAGTGGTGCTCGGTCAGGCCCACTCCGACGAAGCCGGCGTGGGTGGCCCGGACGGCCTGGTCGATGCACGTCTCGATGATGTCCGCGTCATGTTCCGCGCCAGAGGTCTGAGGATTGACGTAGTAGGTGAACTTCATGTCTCGACTTACACTCGTTATGGGTTGCAGAATTACATTCTGCAACATAGCAGACGAGATGGTACATCACAACATCGGTCAGCCGAGGGCGACTGGGGTCGCCAGACCCTGCCGCGGGCGCGACATCGTTACCGGTCTTTCGCGTTCGGAGGACCCGCGGCCCGCCCAGCCAGTTGAGTCTCTGGCATGGGTCTCAGGCGTCTCAACCGAGCTTGAGCCGACGGCGCCATCATCTCGGGCTTCCATTCCCAAGCGCCTGAGCGAGTATCGCAGGTGACCTGCTCGACTCCGTCGATCGCCATGACGGCGTCCTCGATTGCCGAAGTGATGTTCATGGCTTGCATGCAGACGGGGCTTGTGAACCGCAGTTGGATCTCGACGTGGGTCCCGTCAATCTTGATTCCTCGCACGATCCCCATATCGACCAGGTTGATCGGTACGCCGGTGGCGATGCTGCAGGGATCGACCACGCTTCTCAATGCCTCGGTCACCTGGTCTTCAAAGATCATCACTCAGCCCGGCCCGCAGACGCGGTCGTGGAGTACGGATCCGCAGGAGCACCTGTTCCCCGGCGCTTCGCGAACTCGTCGTTGCGGATTGCAGCGAGGCGCGGTTCGAGATCGAGCCCGACCATCTCGGCGTAGTTCCCGGCAAGGATACGGCGTTTGTCAGCTTCGGTGATCTGCCTGACGCCCCCTCGCTCGACCGTGTCGTCGTCGAACCGAAACTCCCGAACGAAGCGCTCGAGCGCGGGGCGTGGGTGGATTGCCATGCAGCCAGTCCCCCACATGATCCGGCGCAGCGCGTGCTCCTGCCCGATCCGCATGAGGTTGAACATCGCATCGTGGAACTGCCCGGGGGCGTGCACCAGCATCGCGCTCGTGATCTCGAGGTTGACCCAAACATTCTGGAAGCGAGCGAGCTGCCATGCGGTTTCCTCGACAAAGGCAGATCCGCCATGAACGATCTCGAAGTTCAGGTCCGGGAATGCGATGGCCGCACGGTCGATGTCGTCCATCTTGTAGGGGTCCATGGGCACAGGCCCCATCGGCACCGCCTTGTGAATCGCCACGACCTTGAGCCCGAGTTGTTGTGCGCGCTCGAATACGGGGAACGCCACTTCCGGGTCGTCCATCCGCCATCCCTGGACCTGGTCAGCGACAAAGGTGTTGGGGTACAGCTTCACGCCTACTGGATCGAGCAACTCCACCTGGCGATCCAACTCCTCAAGTGCACGCTTTCCGGTCAGCGGGTCGACACCGGCGTACACCAGCGTGCGGTGGGGCCAACGTTGCTTGGCCTCGAGCGCCTTCTCGAGCGAACAGCTGCCATCTTTGTAGGCGCCGATCTGCAGGGCGTGGTGCACGGCGATGTCCGTATCGCTCTCGACGAACGACACGTTCGAGATCTCTTCGACTGACCAGTCGCGGATCCAGGCGTCCTCCGGAAGGCGATATCCGGGGGCGGCTGCGGCGTGGGTTGCGTGATATACCTGCTGCGCGAGAATCGCGCCATACCGGTTTGCGTAGTTGTCGGGCGCCCAGTTGTAGGCGTGGACGACCGCATCAATGACTGGAATTCCGTCGATCATATCGCTCCTTTGTGGGCCGGCGGCACGCCGCTGCGGCGAACGTGACGTCCGAAACCGTAGGGACGACGTCGCGCAGAAGCAATCCTGCTGCACCCCTATGATGGTGGTGTTTTGTCATGGCTAAACCGACTGAGGGTCGGTCACATCGGCACCTCTGGGAAACCCCGCGCCAGAACTGCAGCCCGATGCGCTCTCCAGAATGTCAATCTGCAGAGCATAATAGCAAACAGGCCTGACGGGGTGCAAGCCGCCCATGCCCACGTCCTCGGCCCACGGGTCGGTGCGCAGCCAGGCGAGGGCTGCCGAGCGCAGGACTTACGTCAGACGAACCTTCAGCTTTCGCAGGCCGCGGGCCGTTATGCCACCCAGCCACTCGGGCTCTTCGTCGCACAGCTGAAGTCCCGGGAAGCGGCGCGCGAGCTCGACGAGCACGATGTTCGCTTCCAGCCGCGCGAGATGCTGCCCGATGCAGACGTGGATCCCGCCGCCGAAACTCAGCGGGCGCACGTCCTTGCGCGTGATGTCGAGCCGATCCGGGTCCTTGAACCGCTCCGGATCGCGGTTTGCCGCCCCCATCAGCGGGACCACCGTATCGCCGGCGGGAATGGTCGCGGTAGGAAGCTGTATGTCTTCCGTGGCGATTCGGTGTGGCGGCTCGGCCTGCACGGACGATTCGAAGCGCAGGAGTTCCTCGACGGCGCCATCCACGAGCCGGGCAGGGTCTGAGGTGAAGAGATCCCACTGGTCACGATGGCGAAGCAAGGAGTAGACGGCGTTTCCGAGGAAGTGCGTCGTGGTCTCAAACCCGGCGATGTAGAGCAGGCCCGCGTTGGCGAGGACCTCCTCCTCGGTAAGCGTTCCGGCTTCCATGGCGGCCACCGACCTGCTGAGGAGGTCCTCGCCCGAGCCGCCGTGCCGCTGCTTGATGCGGTCGCCGAGGAAGCCGTTGAGCTTGTCCATGGCTTTGTCCGCCGTGCGCAGGACGCTGTCTTCGACCAGCGGCTCGAACGTCGGGCCGACGGCGGCTGCCCAATCGATGAAGGGCTGGATGTCGGCGTTACCCGGAAGCCCCATGATATGTCCCATGACCTTGATCGTGAGCTGATAGCCCAGTTGCCCGACGATGTCGATCTCACCCCGGTCCGTCGCGCTGTTCAGCAGCTCATCGGTCAGCGAGGTGATGAGCGGCCGCAGATCCTTCACCCGTGAGCCACTGAATATGGCCGAGTTGTAAACGGCCCGCTTCGCGTGGTACTCCGGCGGATTCGAGAAGATCAGCCAGTGACTCTGGCTCTCCGCGAACGACCGCTTCGTGTCCGCGTCCGTCCCGCTGCTCCGTTTGTGGAAGTCCTCAAAGTGGCGGACGAAGCGCTTGTCCTTGAGGATCTTCTGGACGTCGTCATAGCGGGTTAGCACCCAGAAATTGCCCATCGACGAGCGATGGACGGGGTCGAGTTCGCGCAGTCTCGCGAACAGCGGATACGGATCAGACTGGTGCTCGGTCATGAGCCGCCGGAGGATGGCATCGGCCTCCTCGACGTGTGCTGGTGTCGTGGTCACTTGTGAACTTCCTATACGTGTTGGTCAGGATGAAGGTGGAACCGAGTCTCTAGCGGTCGTGGTGCATGGATGGGCTAGGTACCCGGGGCCGCGTCGGAGTCGGCCTGGTGTCCGCGCAGATGCCCGAGCCACCTTTTCAGCCCTCCGTCGGCGCTCAGGCGGTTGAGCAACACGGCACTCACCAGGATCACGCCTGTGACGATCTGCTGCCAGTAGCTGGAGATATCCGAGAGGCTCAGCCCGTTCCCGAGTGTCGCGAGGAAGAGGACTCCGAGCGCGGTCCCGGCTACTCCACCCGACCCGCCGCTGATACGCGTCCCGCCGAGAAGGACCGCGGCGATAGCCTCGAGTGGGACGTTGTTGTCGATCGTCGGGCTGGCAGCACCGCTCCGTCCGATCCCGATGACGGCGGCGAGGGCGGCAGCGAATCCGGTGAGGGCGAAGACGCAGACGATCGTGCGCTCGGTGTTGATTCCTGCCAGGCGCGCGGCCTGACGATTGCCTCCCACCGCGTAGACGTCTCGCCCGAAATACGTCCGGCTCTGGAGGAACTGCGCGAGTATGAAGGTCACGCCCATGATCCACAGTGAGATGTTCACACCCAAGAAGTTGCCGAAGGCGATGGAGTCCGTGATCGACGCCTGTACAGGAATCGCCATCGTGTTCGACCATAGGTTCACGAGCCCTGTGAACGCGGTCAGGGACGCCAAGGTCACGAGAAGGAACGAGAGTCCCAGGCGGCCGATGAGGACGCCGTTGACGCCACCGCCGAGCAACGCTCCGGCCGCGATCGTGATGGGCAGGGCCAGGCCACCGGAGACACCGGCATTGAGAAGCATTCCGAACATAATGGCCAAGAACGCCATGATCGCCCCGACCGACAGATCGACGGCCCCCGCAAGCATGACGAAGGTCATTCCCATCGCAACCACCCACAGCTGCGCGTTGCTCGTGAGCAACAGCTGAAGATTGCCTGCGGAGAGAAAAACCGGGTTGGTGATTGCGAATATGGCGAAGATCAGTATGAGAAGCGTCAGCACCGGCAGCAAGTGGCGGCCCGAGTGCCAGATGCGCCCGACGGGCGACCTGCCGGGCCGCGGATTCCTTGAGAGCGCGTCGTTCATGTGCTCTGACCCCATTCTTCCTTGTTGGATCGTGATGCTTCGAGGCCCGGCGCCGAGGCCAGCCTCATGAGGGTTTCCTCGCTCGCGTCGGCGGCCTCCACGACGTCGACGTGCCGCCCTTGTGACATGACGATGATCCGGTCGCATAGGTCGAGCAGCTCGGGTGCCTCGCTCGAACTCACTAGGACGGCAATTCTCTCGGCGGCAATGCGCCGCACGAGTCGATGGATCTCGAGCTTCGCGCGCACGTCCACACCGCGCGTCGGCTCGTCCAGAAGGAGCACCTGCGGTCTCCGGGCGAGCCACTTCGCGATGACCACCTTCTGCTGGTTGCCGCCGCTCAAGTTTCCGACCGGCGCATCGTAGTCATGAAGTCGCACGCGCATCGACGTACAAAGCTCAGCGATGATGGGGTTCTCCTCTTTCTTTTTCGGGCGGCCCAGACGGTTATGTTCTGCAGTTGCGACCGACATGATGTTGGTTCGCACGCTGCCGGAGAGGACCAGGCCCTGCTCCTTGCGATCAGGGGGTACGAAGGCGATGCCGGAGCGGATAGCGCCATGCGGGCCGTTTCCGTGTGGCGGCGACCCACACACCAAGATCTCGCCGGCGGTCACGTCACGGGTGCCGAAGATGCACTCGAGCAACTCGCTCCTGCCGGAGCCGACCAGGCCGCAGAGACCAACGATCTCGCCGGGACGGACACTCAACGAGATGTCCGTGAGGCAACCCGTTGAGTGAAGGTGATGCAGTTCGAGGGCCGGCGCGGAGTCAGTGGAGGGCTGCGGGCCACGAGTGACGCGCTGGTCCGTCTCGCCCCCGACCATCGCCCGGACGATGGAGTCTGCGTCGAATGCATCCACGGGCCCTTCGACGATCGTCTTGCCGTCGCGCAGGATCGTGAGGCTGTCGCATACGGCGAAGATCTCGTTGAGGCGGTGCGAGACGAAGAGCACGGTCACGTCCTGCGCCTTGAGGCTTTCGATGACGGCGAACAGGGCGTTGACCTCGCCAGCGTCGAGGGAGCTGGTTGGCTCGTCGAGGATGACCACGCGGGCGTTCGTCGAGATCGCGCGAGCGATCTCGACCATCTGGCGCTGGTCGGGCCTGAGGTCCCGCACCAGCCAATCCGGGTCGTAGTCGAGGTTGAGGAGCTCGAGCACGCGGGAGGCCTTCTCCCGGCTGGCAGACCAGTCGATGAGAAAGCGTGAGCGAGCGAGCCCACGCCCCATGAGGATGTTCTCAGTGACCGTGAGGTCCGGCGCAACCGCCGCCTCTTGAGCGACCATTGCGATGCCATGGTGCAGCGCATCGGAAGGGGAATGGAAGGTTAGCGCCCGACCCTCCAGCTCCAGTTGGCCCTCATCGGGCCGGTGCTGGCCGGACAGGACACCCAGCATGGTGGATTTCCCTGACCCGTTCTCACCGAGGAGTCCGTGGACCAGGCCGGGCCTGGCGATCGTAAGGTTGGCACCCCGGAGTGCATGGACTCCCCCGTATCGCTTCGACAGCCCGCGGAGGGCCAGCAGGGGGGCGAGATCAGGCGGTCGCACCCCCTCCATCGCAGACTCGCCGTGGGAATTCTTCACTCTGACATGTCCTCCACGATCGGTCGGTTCTCTGTGGACAGCGCGCGCATCAGGAGATCGGGGGGTTGTACCCGGCAACGTTGCTCTTGTTGATGACGGCTCCAATAGCAGTGACCTTCTGCGGGATGGTCATGCCGAGAGCTGCATCGATCGCCGCATTGGCAAGCTGCTCGCCGTTGGCGAAGTTGTTGTACGCCCAAGTCATGAGCACGCTTCCCGTCTTGATGAGCCCGGTGACTCCGCTCTCCCCGTTCACCCCGGTGATGAGGATGTCAGGGCGGTTCAGGGAGCGGGCCGCCGCCACCGTTGCCTCTGCCGCGGGATCGTTGAACGTCATGATCGCCTCGACCTCAGGGTGCTTCTGGATCAGCGCGCTCGCTGCTTTTGACGTCGGTCCATTCGAGTTGTCAGGAGTACCCTCCTGCCCGACGGACGCAAGTCCGAGTTTCCCGGCCCAGTACTTGAAGCGCTCGACCTGGTACTGAAGGTTGGCTGCCGGGAAAGACGGATAGATGAAGCCGATCCTCGCTCCGGGCTTGGCGTCGGCAATAGCCTTCACGGCCGCGTAGGCCGTGGGGTCATGCCCCAGATCGAAATTGCTGACCGTTCCCGGGACATTCGCCTGATCGGTTCCGGCGGGAGAGTCCTGCATGATGATCGGGACGTGCTGGGCGTTTGCCTGCCTGATTGGCGCCGCGAGGGCCTGCGGAACGAGCGGATCCACGACGATGGCCGTGGCACCCTGGGCCAGGAGCTGCTGCATCCCGGTGACCTGAATCTGCGGATTCAACCCGCCATCCTTGACGATGAGGGTGCAGCCGTAGCGTGTGGCGACGGCTCTCATGCCCTTGAGCTGATCCGCGAGGCCCGGGATGGCGTTCAGCGGCGACACGTAGCCGATCTTGCACCCATTGCCGGGTTTCCCGGTCGGGTCGGGATATTTCATGGGGAGGTGAGAGCCATCTGGCGCTACGTACCCCGGAGGCAGATCCCAGTTCACGGCCACCTCCGAACTCGCAGCGCCCGCGAACGCAGACAGAACCCCTGCGCATGTGATGGCCGCCGCCAGGCTCTTGACCTTGATTAGAATCAATGTGCAATCTCTCTCTTCTTGATTCGGGGTTTCGTCCCACCGTAATCTGGTGTTCAGAATGCCAGTCTGTGGACCATAACGTAACAGCCTGTCGCTCGGATTGCTAGGGAAGCTCTGCACAGGCAGCCAGCAATGACCGATTGTGTGCAATGAGCCGAGCTGGAACAGCACCGGTTCACCGCGCCCGATCTACTTCGAATCGCTCAGTAGCCGACGAAGGGCGAGCGCGACGACTTCGGCTCCTGCCGGCACAGGACGTCCAGCACTACCGGGCCCTTGAGGAGCGGGAGGTGTTGCTCGAGGGCCGATGTCAATTCGGCCGGCGTCGCCACTCTCTCGGCGGTGGCGCCAAGCCCGCGGCAGATGGCGGCGTAGTCCGCCTCCCATCCAAACCGGAGATCCATTCCCGCTTCGAGGACGGCAGCTGCTCCGCGCGCAACGCTGCCTCGCATGCTGCTCCAGCCGCCGTTGTTGAGGATCACGACGAGCAGGGGTCGGTCGTACTGGACGGCCGTCCAGATGGCCTGCATCCCGAAGAGGAATCCACCATCACCGATGATTGCCACGACCGGCGCCGCCCCCAGGGCGAATGACACTCCCACCGCCGCGCCGAGACCCCATCCCTGGCAGCTCGCCGAGGCGCAGACGTAGTGCCGGCTCGTCGGCAGGGGGAAGTTCTCGCGCACCAGGAGGGTCGCGGTCGTCGCATGCTCGACCAGGACCGTTTCGGGGGGGAGCGCCGTGCGCAGCTCTGCGCAGATCCTCGCCACGCTCATCGGCTGCGCGTCCCAAGCTGCTTCGCGCGACTCGTCCAGGTGCCGACGATCGGCCGCGATCTGCTCGCGAATCCCGGCGGCACGCTGCCGTAGCCGCGGATCGGCGAGGCCTTCGCCTGAATTCTGGCACGCGGCGGCCAGAGCTGCCACGCTAGGCCCGACCGGCCCTATCACGGCGATCTCCGCAAGGGCGATCTTGTTGAGCTCACGGCCGGAACTTCCCATCCAGAAGTGCCGCTTGCTCCGCCCGGCGTGGAGAACCCGCCCGTGGACTGCCTCATAGGTATTGACGCCCACGTGCAGGATGACATCCGCGCGTTCGACCAACTCCGCCGCTTCGACCAGGGTGCCGCCGAAGAACTCAAATTTCACCGGCGCAGGAAGCATGGCGGGATCCGGCTCGGCGACGATGGGACACGAGTAACGCAACGCCAGCGCCATCAGGTCCTCGCTGACACCCGCCATGATTGCTTCGTAGCCCACCACCAGCAGAGGAAACTCGGCACGCTCCACCGCGCGGGCGATCTCCGCGATGCGTTCGTCCGCAGGGTCCACGCGGACCTGAGCCAGGATGGTCGGCGTCCAAGGGGTGTACTCGATCTCCTGGTTCCAGTAGTCCACCGGGATGGCCACGAAGGTCGGCCCATAGGGCGGCGTCGTCGCGATCGTGTAGGCCCGGCGCATTGCCTCCGGAACCCGGTCGGGGGTAGGGGGCATCCAAGCCCACTTCGTGAAGGGGCGCACCGAAGCGATGATGTCGCTGATCTCGGCTCGGTGATCGGCTCCCACGGCCCACGACTCCGCCTGCGTGGCGGTGACGACGAGGGGGACGCGATCGCGAGCCGCGACGAAGATGGCGCTCGCGCCGTTCAAGACACCCGTGCTCATGTAGAGGTTCAGGAACGCTGCTTGACCACGGATTCGTGCATAGCCATCGGCCATCGCCGCCAGGGGAAACTCGTGCGGCGCCGTCACGTGCGCCAGTTGCGGGAACTTCGGCAGTTCGTTGAGGAGCGGGTATACCCCCCGCCCAGGCATGTCGAACAGCCGATCTGCGCCGGCATCGACCATGGAACGCAGGGTGGCTTCTGCGCATGTCATACGATGACGAGACATTCAAGTGCTCCTAATCAAAGAAGTTGCAGCGACCAGGCTTCGGTTAGACCGCGAAGGACTCAAGGCTCTCTGGAACGAAGAGATCCGCGGGGTCCCACGCATTTTTTGCCAGGCCCTGCGCATGCGAGTAGCGCAGGAAGGTTGCCAGGACCTTGCGATTCGCGTCACTGAGGCCGTACGCCCATGGGTTCGGCCCCATGAGGGCCTCCGTCTCCTCGGCGTGGGCGACCAGCCACGGGAGCGAGAATCTCAGGGCGGTGGTGTCGTGTTGCGCAGGGCGAACCTCGTTGAGCGAGACATCAAAGGCCTTCTGTAGATTCTTCGCGATCCAACGGTCCCGCTCGTAGGTCTCCCGCCGGATGGCGACGGTGTGCATGATCGGGAAGATCCCCGTGGTCTGGTAGTAGTCGCGTTCCACGGAAGCGGCATCCGGAAACAGCCTTATGACGCGTCCGTTGCCGAAGGTGCTTGGAGTGCGCGGAGCGTAGATCGCATCGATGGCGCCTTGGTCGAGCATTGCGGACAGGGTGGCACCCTCGGGGGCTCGCTCGATCGACACAGATTCTGGAAGCCTGACACGAGCCTTCTCGATGCGGCCGGACTGTTCCAGGCCGCCAGTGACGTAGGTGACGCTGTCGTACGGCACTCCGTAGAACTCCTCGAGGATTCCCCGGATCCAAACGAGCGCAGTCAGTTGGTACTCGGGGATCCCGACTCGCTTGCCCACGAGGTCCGAGGGTTGACGGACCGCACCGCCTCGGCGAACGAATATCCCCGAATGCCGAAAGGCGCGCGAAGGGAAGACGGGGATGGCCACGAAAGGGCGCTTGGGATCGTCGAGGGAGAGCACGTAGGACGACAGCGACATCTCGGCGACATCGAATTCCTTGAATCGCATCATCCGGAAAAATGACTCTTCAGGGGACAGGGTCAAGTACACCAGATCGATGCCCTGCGGGGTGACCCGCCCATCACTCAGGGACCGGGTGCGATCGTAGTCCCAGCAGGCAAGCGACAGTCGGAGGGTGGACTCGGACACAATACTCCTTTCCGCCTTGCGGAAGATCAGTCTGCCCACCATAACGGGGCGACCCATCTTTTGCAAGCAGCCGAGCCCGGCTACAACTTCTCGCTGACCTCTGCGACCGCAGCAGCCAGGCGCGGCACCGCCCGACCGGCGAATTGTTCACTGAACCGGCTCACCGGCACCGCCACGCTCATCGCAGCCGCGACGTGACCCGAGGGAGTCAGGATCGGGGCCGCCACGGCCGCCACATCACTCTCGATCTCGCCAACGCTGACGGCATGGCCGTCGCGCGCGACACGCTTCAGCGACTTGAAGAGCGCCTTCCGATTGACGACCGAGGTTTGGGCGCCGGCTGGTATTTGCTCTTCCGGATACAGCTCGGCCAGTCGATCGCCCGGCAACAAGGCCAGGAGCACCTTCCCGAGGGCCGTCATGTGCGCGGGTAGGCGCATCCCTACCCTCGAGCCGACCCTCACGATGTGCCGGCTCTCGACAGAATCAAGGAAGATCACCTCATTCCGATCGAGAACTGCGAGATGGATGGTCTCGCCGAGGTCGCTGCTCAGCCGCTCCATGATCGGACGCGCAATCGCGCGCACGTCCATGGCCCGCACGACGGCGAGTCCGATCTGGGCAAGAGCAGCGCCCGCGCGATAAGCCTTGGAGCGCGGATCCTGCTCGACGAATCCGTGGTATTGCAGCATGGAGATGAGGCGATGCGCGGTCGACGGCGCCACGCCCAGGGTTCGACTCGCGTCCGCAACTCGCAATGTGGACTGCTCTCGGAACAGCAGGAGCAGTTGGAGCGCGTTATCGACCGACTCAATGGGGTACGCCGGAGGCTTAGGCGTGGCACCTTCAGACATGCTGACTCTCCGGAGATTGCTTTGCGAGTTGACACTCGTTGTGCCGATCGGGCGATTGCCTGATCGGCGCTTTGCTGAAGTTTAGCCCAAATAGTCGGCCAGCACCGGCACGCATTCGGTTCTTGTTCTCCAGAATGGTATTGCGCCCACCAGAAAAGTGGTATTCTCTCCTCCGTGGACGACCCACTCCAGCATCCCGAATTCGACAGTTCGATCTTTCGTGATGTCGTCGGACGCTTCGCCAGCGGAGTAAGCGTCATTACGACCAACGACGAGGGTCATGACTTCGGCATGACCGCGAGCGCGATGAGTTCCCTGTCGTTGGATCCTCCGATGATTCTCATCTGCGTCAATCGCAGCGCCGCGTCGCGCCAGGCCATCAGTCACGCGCGGGTCTTCGGCGTCAACATCCTCCACGAGGACCAGGCGTCACTGGCGGTCCACTTCGCCACCCCAAAAGCCGACAAGTTCAATGCCTTGTCCGTCTCGCGTGGAGCCATGGGCTGCCCTCGCCTGGAAGGCGTGTTGGCCTGGCTCGAATGCGAGGTAGTCGAGGAGGTCCAGGGCGGTACGCACAGCGTCTACTTCGGCAAGGTCAAGGAGGCCGCGGCCCGAGACGGGCGTCCCCTTGCCTACTTCCGGGGACAATTCGGTCAGCTGTACTCCAGGAACACCGATCCCGTCGCTGTCAGCCTCCGTGAACACGTTCTGGGAACTCTGAGTGACGACGAAGTCTTGAATCTGGAAAGTCTCGCGCATGGGCTGGGCGTGGGAGTGCCAGATATCCAGCGATCTCTCTCGTCGCTCATGGCCGAGGGTGTCGTCTACCACGACGTGGAACACGGGTATCGCGTGCGGCACCTCACAGAGCAGCGCATTGCACGTTCCGTCGAAGCAGCATGCGCCATCGAAATGGGGGCGCTCGACGTGGCCTTCGGTCGCACGACCGACCGGCCCAGCGCGAATGAGATCGAAGCCGTCGCGATGGCAGTGGAGGAACTCGAGAGAATGCTCGTCCAGGGCAACATGGATGACACTACGTCCTACGCGCGCGCCAATAGCCACCTGCACGAGGCGATCGTTTCGCTGGCTCGCTCCCCCGAATTGCTGGATGCCTACCGCCGTCTCGCGGTCCCTGGCATGCTCGTTCGTGCCCTTGGCTTCGCGGATGGGGAATCGGTCCGCGAGCGGCAAGATGAACATCGGCGAATCCTCGAATGCCTTCGTGCAGGTGATCCGGTCGGAGCTCGACTGGCACTGTTCCAGCACGCCCACAACTCCCAGGCATCCAGGGGCAACGCACTTCGGAACCGGTCGGCGGGCCATGACGCGGCGGACGTCGGAGCCCCGTTGACACAGACATCGGCTACCTCGGGAAGCTCGTAGACGAACTCGCCAAGGCGCGGCCGATTCGGTGCTGTGCCATGCCTATCGTGACCGCGGCGCCCCTGGCGGATCGTCATGCTCCATTCGAATACGCGATCGATGGCCCGCGCGTTCCGCAAGGGTCGCGGCAGCTCGCTTGCTCAGCAGTCGGGCGATCAGCTTCCTGACCCAGGCGTTGCCGGGGTCCGCATGATATCGGGAGTGCCAGTGGAGCTTCACCTCGTAGTAGGGCAGGGCAATTGGCGTGGGATAGATTTTGACTGCTTCACCTGAAGCGACGACATCTGCCAGTCTGTCCGGAACCGTGGTGAGAAGCTCGGTCGTGGCGACGATGCGCCCCAGGCCCAGGAAGCTCGGGACTCGCAGCAGGATGTTGCGGTTGAGCTTCTTCCGCGCATATTCGGGTTCAACGATGACATGCCCGGTACCTGAGCTCGTGACAACCACGTGTCCT
>PLAH01000093.1 GCA_003134045.1 Gammaproteobacteria bacterium | reverse complement strand
CCTATGCGCCGGCTCTGGCACAGCGGGGGATCGAACTTCGCCGATTGCTCGTCGTGAGCCCTGCGAGCGCCACCGAGGCTCTGTGGGCGGCTGAGCAAGCGTTGAGTTCGGGGGTATGCGCGGCGGTGCTGCTGTGGCTGCAGGGTTCCGATGACCGCTGGTTGCGGCGCCTGAAGCTCGCGGCGGAGGCCGGTGGCGCGCTCGGCGTGTTGTTTCGTCCCGAGCGCCATCGTTTCGAGCCTTCTCCTGCCAGCCTGCGCGTGGCTTTGACGCAGGGCGAGCGCGAGGTGCATCTCGAACTGGTCAAGGTGCAAGGCGGGCGGCCCGGCCCCGTCGAATTTCGCTCTGCATGAAAATGCGCGGCCGGCATGCCGGCGGCCGGCGTAGCGCGGGGCTGCGCGCGGCGGCGACGGCATCGACTGCGGACTTATTTGCGGATGACGACGGAGGTGGCTACGGAAGTAGCCACGAGGATGGCCACGCAAGTAGTCATGGGAATGGCCGCGCGGGTAGCCATGAGAGTAACCATGGAGGCACCAGTCCGGCCGCCGCTGAGCTGCGCAAACGTGCCCTGACACCGCCGCCGCCCGTTCTGACGACGGTACGGCCTGCTTCTCAAGCCGTCCGGCCGCGCACGCGGCAGCTGTGGTATGCCGTCGTGTTTCCGGAGCTGAGCGAATCGCAAGCGGCCGTCATGCTGCCGCGTCTGAGCCTGTTTGCGCAGCGATTCACCTCCTTGGTCAGCATCGAAATGCCCAATGCCTTGTTGTTGGAGATCAGGGGCAGCGTGAAATTGTTCGGTTCGTTGGAGGGTTTGCATGCGGACCTCGATGCGACTTGGAGCCGGCTGGCCTTGCGCAGCTTCAGTGCGACGGCGCCCACGACGCTGGCTGCCTTGTGGCTGGCTCGCGCCGGCAAGCAGGTTCGCATCGAAGACCCCGGTGCGCTGGCGCACGCCATTGCCGAGTTGACCATCGCGTGTACCTGCTGGGATCCCGAACGCCTGCAAACCTTGCGCTCCATGGGCGTGACCCGGATGGGGGACTTGCTGCGCTTGCCGCGTGCCGGCGTGGCGCGACGCTTGAGTCCGGCCGCGGTGCGGGACCTCGATATCGCCTTGGCCAAACAAGCCGCGCCGCGCAGAGCCTTCGTGCCGCGTGAACGATTCCGCGAGCGCTGCGATTTCGAGATGGAGATCGAAACCGCCGTCTATCTGCAAAAGGCGGTGGAACCGCTGATCGGGCGCTGCGCGCAGTTCTTACGCGAACGTCAGGCGGGTGTGCAAGCCCTGGAACTGCGATTGCGGCACCGCATGCTGCCGATGACGCGCGTGCGGTTGGGGTTGGCGAGCATCACGAGTGAACGCCGCCGCTTGGGCGACGTGCTCGATGAGAAGCTGAATCGCCTGGAACTGCCCGCGCCGGTCAGAGGCATGGAATTGCTGTCGGGCTCGCTGCAGCCGCTGTCGGGCAGTTCACTCGATGCCTTCGCCGGATTGCGCGGGGGGCGCGACTCGGCGCCGCAATTGGTGGAGCGTCTGCGTGCGCGCTTGGGCGAGGCTGCGGTGTATGGACTCGTTGCCGTCTGCGAGCATCGGCCCGAAGCGGCCTGGCAGCGAGTGCAGGAGCTTTCTCTCACCGCCACCGCCGCGGCGCAGCCGCTGCGAGCCCATCCCGACATGCCGCGACCGGTCTGGTTGCTGGCCGAGCCCGTGCTGCTGTCCCCCGCGGATCTCGAGCAGTTGCATCGCGGTTTGATCCTGGAAGAGGGCCCGGAACGCATCGAAAGCGGCTGGTGGGATGGCAAAGGCGTCGCGCGCGATTACTACATCGCGCGTCAGACGCAAGGCGCCCGCTGGTGGATTTTTCAGGAACGACAAACCCAGCGCTGGTACTTGCACGGCGTGTTCGCTTGAGGCCGGTTCATGTACGCCGAATTGCATGCCTTGACCAATTTTTCATTCCTGCGGGGCGCATCGCAGCCCGAGGAGATGGTCCTGCGGGCGGCGGAGCTGGGGTATCGGGCGCTGGCCATCACCGATGAGTGCTCGCTGGCGGGCGTGGTGCGTGCCCATATGGCAGCCAAACAGGCCTGCCTGCCGCTCATCATCGGCGCCGAATTTACATGCGTGGACGGTCTCAAGTTCGTGGCGCTGGCGACGGATCGAACGAGCTATGGTGCGCTCAGCCGTCTGGTGAGTCGGTGCCGCCGCGCCGCGGCGAAGGGTACCTACCGGCTCGAGCGCGCCGATCTCGACCACAGCCTCGATGGCTGCCTCATCATCTGGCTGCCCCGCGCGCCAAGAGCCTGCCAGGCGCAACACGACCTGGACGGTCGTTGGCTGCGCGAGCGCTTTGCCGGACGCTTATGGATCGGCGTGGAACTGCTGACCGGTGGTTTCGACACGCGGCGTTTGGAACTCCTCGAGACCCTGGGCCAGACATTGGATCTTCCGCGAGTCGCTGCGGGCGATGTGCACATGCATCGGCGCAGCCGCCGCGCCTTGCAGGATGTGCTGACGGCGATTCGTTTGAACACACCGCTGCATGCGGTGGGATACGCCTTGTTTCCCAACGGCGAGCGCAGTTTGCGGCCGTTGCAGCGCCTCCAGGAGCTGTATCCCGCTCCCTTGCTCGCGCAGTCGCTGGCGATCGCCGAACGTTGTACCTTCAAGCTCGATGAACTGCGGTACGAATATCCCGAGGAGATCGTGCCCGCGGGCGAAACTCCGACCAGTCACTTGCGTGCGTTGACGCTGCGCGGCTGCGCCAAGCGCTGGCCCGCGGGCACACCGCCCAACGTGCTCGAAACCATCGAGCATGAATTGACCCTGATCGCCGACCTGAAGTTCGAGCCGTTCTTTCTCACCGTGCACGAAGTCGTGCAGTATGCCCGTTCGCAGCAAATACTCTGCCAGGGACGGGGTTCTGCCGCCAATTCCGTCGTTTGTTTCTGCTTAGGAGTCACCGAGGTGGATCCCTCCCGCATGGCGATGCTGTTCGAACGGTTCATTTCCAAGGAACGCAACGAGCCGCCGGACATCGATGTGGATTTCGAACACGAGCGCCGTGAGGAGGTCATTCAGCACATCTATGAAAAGTACGGCCGGGAACGCGCGGCGCTGGCGGCCACCGTCATTTCCTACCGGCCGCGCAGCGCCCTGCGCGACGTGGGCAAGGCCTTGGGATTGAATCTCGCGCAAGTGGAACGACTCGCGCGCGGCATGCAATGGTGGGACGGCCAACGCATCGATCCGGAGCGCGTCCGTGCATCGGGGTTCGATCCGGCCGACCCGACGACGCAGCGCCTGATGGCTCTCACCACGGAAATCCTTGGGTTTCCGCGCCATCTGTCGCAGCACGTGGGCGGCTTCGTCATCGCACGCGGCCGCTTGGATGAATTGGTTCCCATCGAAAACGCCACCATGCCCGAACGCACGGTGATCCAGTGGGACAAGGACGATCTCGATGCGTTGGGATTGCTCAAGGTCGACGTGCTGGGGCTCGGCATGTTGAGCGCGATACGGCGTACCTTCGACCTGGTCAACCGGTTCGGGGGCCCGAACACGGCGGCGGGAATGCTCGACCTGGCCACCGTGCCGCAGGACGACCCCTCTGTCTACGATATGATCTGCCGCGCCGACACCATCGGCGTCTTCCAGATCGAATCGCGCGCTCAAATGGCCATGCTGCCGCGCTTGCGTCCTCGCAATTACTACGATCTGGTGATCGAAGTGGCGATCGTGCGGCCGGGTCCCATTCAAGGCGAGATGGTGCATCCGTACCTGCGCCGACGCAGCGGCGAGGAGCCGGTGACCTATCCGAGCGAGGCCGTCGAGACGGTGCTCAAGCGCACATTGGGCGTGCCCATTTTCCAGGAGCAGGTGATGCAACTGGCCATCAAAGCGGCCGGTTTTACGGCCGGCGAGGCCGACGAATTGCGGCGTGCTATGGCGGCGTGGAAGCGCAAGGGGGGTCTTGAGCCCTTTCAAAAAAAATTGATCGACGGCATGCGGGAACGCGGTTATCAGGAAAGTTTCGCCAACCAAATCTTCAAGCAAATACTGGGCTTCGGCGACTATGGCTTTCCGGAGGCCCACGCCGCGAGCTTTGCACTGCTCGTCTATACCTCCTCGTGGCTGAAGCAGCATGAACCGGCGGCATTCTGTGCGGCGCTGATCAATAGCCAGCCGATGGGTTTCTACGCCCCGGCGCAGTTGGTGCGCGATGCGCGCGCGCATGGCGTCGAGGTGCGGCCGGTTGAGGTGGCCGTCAGCGATTGGGATTGCACCCTCGAGCGGCGGGAGGACGGCCGTCCGGCGCTGCGCTTGGGGTTGCGCTTGGTCAAGCACTTGTCGCAGGACGGCGCGCAGCGCTTGTTGGCGGCGCGCGCCAAGCAGGCGTTCGTGCACATTGCGGATCTGGCCGAACGGGCTGCGCTCGATCGCCGCGATCTCGAAGCGCTGGCCGCGGCCGATGCGCTTAAGGATCTCGCCGGACACCGGCATCGAGCCGTGTGGGAGGTGAGCGGCGTGGAACGCGTGCTGCCGCTGTTGCCGGCGCAAACCGTGGTCGACGAGGGCGTGCCGCTGCTGCGTGCGCCGCAGGAAGGCCAGGACATCGTCGCCGACTATGGCAGCACCGGCCTGACGCTGCGCCGGCACCCGTTGACGCTGCTGCGCGACCGGCTGGCGGCCCGCGGCGCCATGCCCAATCAGGAGCTCTGGGAGCAGCCCAACGGCCGGCTGGTGACGGCCGCGGGATTGGTCATCACGCGGCAGCGGCCGGGCAGCGCCAGCGGCGTGATCTTCGTCACCCTGGAAGACGAAACAGGGTATGTGAACTTGATCGTGTGGGAGCGGGTGGCGGCGGCGCAGCGGGCGGCCTTGATCGAATCCAGGCTCCTCCTGGTGCGCGGCAAGCTGCAGCGCGAGGGCGATGTGCTGCACGTCGTGGCGCAGCGATTGACCGATTTATCGAAGTTGCTGGGCGAATTGGTGGTGGTGTCGCGGAATTTTCACTAGCAAGCTGCTCTCCCGGCAAGCGAGGGGGCGTCCTCGCCTGCGCAAGACCTCCCGATGAGCGCCTGCAATACCTGCGGTTCAAACGTCGAGGCCGATCGCACGCATCAGCTCGATGCCGTTGCTCTTGGTCACCACGCCGTCGCGCAGTTTGAAATCGAAGGAGAGCTTGCCGTCGGCGAGTTCATCCTGGAAGTGCACGTTGCGCAACGCCCCGTCGCGCAGGTCGGTGCCGTCGGTGAGCGCCAAGTCGTGCGTGCTGATGCAGCCGATGGCGCCGCGTGCCAACAAGGCGCGCACCACGCCCTGCGCGCCGATGCGCCGATCGGTCGAATTCGTTCCCTGCAGCAGCTCGTCCAGCAGGAACAGCAGCGGCAACTGCGACGGTTCGAACAGCTGGCGCAAGCGGGTGATCTCCGCATAGAAGCGCGAACTGCCTTCGTACAGCGAGTCGTTCACGCGGATGCTGGCGCCGACTTGCAACGGGGTGAGTTCGAGCCGTGCCGCGCACACCGGCGCGCCGGCCATTGCCAGCACGGTGTTCATCCCAATCGCGCGCAGCAGCGTGCTCTTGCCCGACATGTTCGAGCCGCTCACCAGCAGAACGCGGGTCTCGCCGGACAGGTCGACATCGTTGCGGATCCGCGTTTGCGCGGCGATCAGCGGATGGCCGAGCCTTGAGGCCGTGAATGCCGCGGCGCCTTCGCGAAACTCCGGGAACGGATCCTCGGGCCGCTCGAAGGCATATCCGGCGATCGATTCCAGCGCCTCGATCTCGCCGAGCACCTCGAGCCACGAGGCGACGACCCGGCCGTGCCGTGCCCGCCATCGTTCGGCCGCGAGAGCCGACTGGATGGTGTACATCAGCGGCAGCATCAAGGGCGCGAGGAAGGGGTTGCGGCGCGCCTCGACGAAATTCACGAGGGTGGCGAGCCTCGAGAGGGTGCTCGACGCCGTCATCGAGTGTGACGACAGCTTCGAACACAGCGCCCGCAGCGGCGGCGAATCGAACCCTTCCGCCTCGATCCGACGCAGCAGCGTCGCCAGCAGTTTGAGGTCCTCGTAGGCGTTTTCGATGCCCGAGATGCAGCGATGCACGCGGTGGCGCAATGCATAGCTCAGGGCCGCCTCGAGCACCAGCACCAGCAGCAGCGGGAAGGCAATCCCCCAGATTGCCCAGATGGCGGCGGTCAGGACCGCCAAGGCGGCCAGACCTACCGTGGTGCCGCGCAGCCATCGGCCTGCCAGTTCGGCCGGCGCATCGATCCAAGTCGTGATGGCGTCGGGGTGCAGGGCCAGGCGCGGCGTATCGCCCATGATGGCGAGGTCCTCGCGCAAATCCAGCCGGTCGCGCAGCTCCGTGACGCACGTTTGTCGTTCGAGGATCGTCGCAAGATCGGCGGGCGCAAGCAACCAGCGCGCGAGCACGTTCTCGCCCATGGGCGTGCGCGCCGAGCACAGGCGCTCGTACAGGCTTTGATTGCCGAACAGATCGAGATCGGCAGCGTAAAGATGATGAGGATCGTTGAACCTGTCGCCCGGCAATCCATGGCCCTGGCGTCGTCCATCGCGCCGTTCGACGCCGGCGCGGCAGAAATCGACCGCGCGCTGCGCGAGGCCGCGACCGGTGCGGACCCGCTGGTGGTAGAGGACGATGGCGAGAAACAGACTTCCCGGAATGAGCAACCAGAGGGTCGAGGGGGTCCTGCGCACGACGCAAAACCATGCCAGCAGCAGAAACGCCGCGGCCAACGACAGACGCGCCGTACCGATGCGCTCGTGCAGACGATCGAAATGAGCCAGCCGCCGTTCGCGCTGTCCCAATCGTTCCGAATACTGATCTGTCGGCGTCATGCGATGGGTAGTATCCCATCGATTCGTCGAACGCGCGGAGCGGCATCCGCGGCAACCGCTTCAGCGGCTCTTCTTTCTCCGTTCGACCACGCGTTCCGGCGCTGCCGGGGCTTCGTCATCTTCCGCGCCGAGATCGGCGCCGACGCCGGCCACGTCGTCTATTTCGTAGTCGTCGAAGTCGCTCAACAGTTCCGCCGTGCGACGCTCCTCCATCACACGCTCGAGGCGCCGCCACGCAGGTTCCGCGCCCCCCTTGGGCGCGCGTCGGCGCTGCGACTCGACGTCGCGCATGATGTGATCGACGTCCACATCGTCGCTGCCCGGCGCCACGTCCTCCGCGTCTTCTTCCTCGAACTCATCCGATTCGGGTTTTTCGCTCATGCTACCGAAGGTTAGTTGGGCCAGGGGTTGAACACGCGGGTCTTATAAACGGAAATGCGTCCCGCGCGCAATACCCTGGCGCACAGTCTGGGACGCGCGGCCGTTCACGCGTCCGTTACGCACATCTGTCATGGGCCACTGCTACGCGCTTCTGTTTCACGCTTCCACCACCCGCCGTCGTTGCTACTTCACCAGATCGTTCAGTTGGAATATCGGCAGCAGCAGCGCAATGACGATGAACATCACCACGGCGCCCATGAACACCACCATGAACGGCCCCAGCAGGTTGGTCATGGTCGAGAGCAGGCCGTCCATTTCACGTTCCTGGTTGGAAGCGGCGCGTTCGAGCATTTTTTCGAGCTCGCCGCTGCTTTCGCCGCTGCTGATGAGATGAATCATCATGGGGGGGAAGAGTTTGCGGGCGGCCAGGGACTTGCCGATGGGGGCGCCCTCGCGCACCCGCAGTGCGGCATCCTCGACGGCCTGTTTCATCGGCATGTTGTTGACCACCTCGGCGGAGATGCGCAACGCCTCGAGCACGGGCACCGCGCTGGCCGTCAAAATGCTGAAGGTTCGCGCGAAGCGGGCGGTGTTCACACCGCGGATGAGCTTGCCGACCAGCGGCACGCGCAACAGGAACCGGTCGAAGCGCAGCCGCGCTTCGGGGGCCTCGAGCCAGCGCAAGAAGCCCCACGTCGCGATCGCGAACAGGATCACCGCGTAGAACCAATAGTGGCGCACGAAGTCGCTCAGGCCGATGAGAATGCGCGTGGCGATGGGCAGCTCCTGGTGCCCCGACTCGAACACGGCCACCACCTGGGGTACGACATAGGCGAGCAGGAACGAGACGATGGCGAACGACAGCACCATCAGGACGATGGGATATACCAGGGCGTTGCTGACCTGTTGTCCCATGACCTGGCGCGATTCGGTGTAATCCGAGAGACGCTCGAGCACCGAGTCCAACTTGCCGGATTGCTCCCCCGCGGAGACGGTGGCCCGATAGATCTCCGGAAAGGCCTGCGGGAAGTCTTTGAGCCCGTCGGCCAGGGGGTGGCCCTCCACCACCTTGCTGCGAACGCCGAGCACGATTCGCTGCACGCGCGGCTTTTCCGTTTGTTCGGCGACCGCCTGCAGCGATTCCTCGAGCGGCAATCCGGAGCGCAGCAACGTGGCCAGCTGACGGGTGAGCAGCGCCAGGTCCAAGGTGGACAGGCCGCGGCGCAGCAGCGAGCGGCGGCGGCTCTGTTTGAGTTCGCGCTCCGCGGTCTCGTGGATTTCCATCGGCAGCAAGTGCTTCTCACGCAGCAGCTGCCGGACGTGTTTGGGGGTGTCCCCCTCGATCAGACCTTTGCGTTCGCGTCCCTGAGCATCGAGCGCGGTATATTCGAACGCACCCATCAATCCTCTCGAGTGACGCGCAGAACTTCTTCGAGCGTCGTGTCGCCCTCGAGCACCTTGCGGCGGCCGTCGTCGCGGATGCCGGGACTGGCGGTGCGCGCATAGCGCTCCAGGTCCTGTTCGGAGGAGCCGTCGTGGATCATGGTCCGCATATGATCGTCCACCGCGATCAGCTCGTAAATGCCGGTGCGGCCGCGGTAGCCGGTGCCCGGCTCGGGGCTCGGGCGGTAGAGCTGCACCGGATCCGCCTTGGGGTCGAGATTGAGCAAGCGTCGCTCGTATTCCCCGGAGAGAAACGGTTCGCGCGTCGCCGGATTGAGCACGCGCACCAGGCGCTGCGCCATCACGCCGATCAAACTCGACGACAGCAGAAACGGTTCGATGCCCATGTCCCGCAAGCGGGTGACTGCGCCCACGGCCGTATTGGTGTGCAGCGTGGAGAGCACGAGGTGACCCGTCAGGCTCGCCTGGACGGCTATCTGCGCGGTTTCCAGATCGCGGATTTCGCCGACCATGACCACGTCAGGGTCTTGACGCAAAATGGCCCGCAGGCCGCGCGCGAAGGTCATTTCCACCTTGGTGTTGACCTGGGTCTGGCCGATACCGTCGATGTAGTACTCGATCGGGTCCTCGACGGTCATGACGTTGCGGGTATTGTCGTTGATGCGCTCGAGCGCTGCGTACAGCGTGGTGGTCTTTCCCGAGCCCGTGGGACCGGTCACCAGAATGATGCCGTGGGGTTTGTGGATGATTTCATCCATCATGGCCTGCGTGCGCGGATCCATGCCGAGCGAGGTCAGCTCGATTCGCCCGGCCTGCTTGTCCAGCAAGCGCAGCACCACCCGCTCGCCATGTCCGGAGGGCAGCGTGGAGACGCGCACGTCGACGGCGCGGCCGGCGATGCGCAGGGATATTCTGCCGTCCTGGGGCAGTCGGCGCTCGGCGATGTCGAGCTTCGACATGACCTTGATGCGCGACACCACGAGCGGCGCCACGGCGCGCTTGGTCTGCAGCACCTCGCGCAGCACGCCATCGACGCGAAAGCGGATGACCAGGCGGTTCTCGTAGGGTTCGACGTGGATGTCCGACGCGTTTTCCTTGACCGCCTGCGTGAGCAGGGCGTTGATGAGGCGAATGATCGGTGCCTCGTCGTCGCTTTCGAGCAAATCCGAGGATTCGGGGATGTCCTCGGCGAGATGCGCAAGATCGGTGTTGTCATCCAAGCCTTCCAGCATCTGCATCGCGGCGCCCGAGCCCGCTTCGTAAGCGACCCGCAGCATCGAATCGAAGGCTTCGATGGAGACGCGCTCGAGCTTCAGCGGCACGCCGACGAAGCGCCGCACTTCCGACAGCGCCTGCGGTGTGACACCGGGGCGGCACACCGTATCGGCCACATCGTTGACGATGCCCCGCACCAGCACCCCGTGGCGCTTGGCGAACGGGAACGAGAGTTTGCGCTGAGCCGGCTGTTCCAGTTCGGCGTTCATGACTGCGAGGCGCTCATGGCTGCGGTGTCCCGGGTGGTGTCGTGGCGGGAGCCGGCGGCGACGCAGCCCCCGGCGGAGGCGTCGCACCGGACGAGGGCGGGAGCGACCTGGGCGTGGTCGGGTCCACCCGCAGCGTGGGGCTCCGTTCAGCCGCCGGCGGCGCTACGACCCCATTCGGTGTGGCGCCGCCGGGGTTGGTGATGGACGGCGGCGAGGCCGGCGGCAGCGCATACCCTTTGGGTATGCTCGGTATGACGGGTTGTTTCTCGCCCGGCAACAAGGTGATCTTGCCCTTGTTGAGGGTTTTCTCGCTCTGCCGCGTTTCGTTGTACTTCGATTCGCTGAGATCTTCGGTCGCATCCGCGTCGCGCAGAATCTTCGGGCGGATGAACACCAGCAGGTTCTTCTTCTGGCGCGAACCGCTGCGCGACTTGAACAGGTTGCCCAGCAGGGGAATGGCCCCCAACACGGGGACGCGGTCTTCGCTCTCGGTGACCGTGTCCGACATCAGGCCGCCGAGCACGATGATGCCGCCGTCCTCGATCAGCACCGTGGTCTTGATCGAGCGCTTGTTGGTGGAGATGTCCGCCGAGTCGGTGAGCTTGGCGCCGGGCGAGGAGTCTTCCTGCTCGATCTTCAGCTGCACCGAATTGCCCTCGTTGATGTGCGGGGTCACCTTCAAGATGGTGCCGACCTCTTCACGCTGGATGGTCTCGAAGGGGCTGGTGGTGCCCGCGACGCTCGCGGTGCTGTTGGTGTACGAACCGGTGATCAACGGGATCTCCTGGGTCACTTTGACCTCGGCTTCCTCGTTGTTCATGGTGATGAGGGAGGGCGTCGAAATGATGTTGCTCGAACCGTCGCTGCGCAAGGCCTGGACGATGGCGGCAAAGTTCGTGCCCGTGGAATTGAAGCGCCCGATGGCGAGCGTTGCCCCGGTGCCGAGGGTGGAACTGCTGAGGGCGGAGCTGCTGGTGGTGTTGCTCGTGCTGGTGGTGCTGCTGGTGAGGCTGCCGCTCAATGCGGCCGCGGCCAGGTCGACGATGCTGGTGCCGCTGCCCGGCAAATTGGTGACGAGGGCAGGTATGGTCGAACCCTGGCCGTACAGAATCCATTGTACGCCCAAGTTCGAGCTCTTGTTCACGTCGACTTCCACGATGATGGCCTCGACCTGCACCTGGGCGCGGCGGATGTCGAGTTTGTCGATCACCGCCATCAGGCCTTTCATGATTTTCGGCGGGGCGGTGATGATGAGGGCGTTGGTGGCCACGTCGGCCCAAATGGTGACGCTGGCGTCCACGTTCGCGCCGCTGCTGCCGCTGGCGGCGGCCGGCGCGCTTCCCTGCGGACCGGCCAGCGCCTTGGCGGAGGCGCTGGCCTGACCCTTCAGCTTGTCGGCGATCTTCTCCGCGTCGGCATAACGCAGGTAGCGCACCTGGGTGTCGCCGCCGCTCAACAGGGGAGTGTCGAGATTGATGATCAGGGCCTTGATCTTGAGCCGCAGCGATTTCTCGCCGCTCACCAGAACGCTGTTGGTGCGCTCGTCGGCAACGATCTTCACCGGCGCCCCCGCGCCTTCCGCGGCCTGGCCCTGGCTCAGGGAATTCACCGTGCGCACCAGTTCGGTGGCGCTCGCGTTCTTCAGCTGGATGATTTCCACCGGTTCATCGCCGCTCTCGTCCATGCGCTGGATGATCTTCATGATGCGGCTGACGTTGCTGGCGCGGTCCGAGATGATGAGCATGTTGCCGCTCGGGTAGGCCGCCAGATGCCCCTGCTGGGGGATCAACGGGCGCAGCAGCGGTACGAGTTGGGCGGCACTCACGTTTTTCATGGTGATGATCTGCGTCACGATCTCATCCGAGGTCGTGCTCACGTCGTTCGGCAGATCGATGGAGGGCAGCTGCCGGGCGTCGGTGTTCGGGACGATCTTGATGACCTTGCCGGCCGGAACGGCGACATAGCCATAGACCTGCAGTACGGCGAGGAAGGCCTCGTAGAAGGCCGCCGGCGACATGGGCGTCGCGGACAGCATGGTGACCTTGGCATTGACGCGCGGATCGATGATGAAATTCTTGCCCGTCACTTCGCTCACCGCCTGGATGATCTGGCTCAGGTCGGCGTCTTTGTAATTGGGCGTGATGGTCGGGCCGTCCTGCTGGCGCGGCGGCGGCATTCTCGACTGAGGCGCCGCAGGCAACGACATCGCCACGAGCAAAACCGCGAGTACGCCGACCGATACGGTGCGGGAGGGAGAGTGCGGATCGATACTGGTCATTCTGGGTTCTCATTCCTACTGTTCGGCAGACTGGATGCTGGGCTGCTCGGCCCCGCACCGGCGGGCATACCATTCGGAGGAGCGGCCGCCGCCGAAGAGTCTCCCTCCAGATCCTTGGTGGCCTGCGCAGCCACTTGGGCGATATTGAGGGTAATGTCTTGCTTCTGACCAGCGCGTTCGATGGTCACGGTCACATGATCGGACGACTGAATCGTGTTGAAGACCTCCTGACTGCGCTGAGGATCGTCCAACACCGTGCCGTTGATTGCCGTGACCAGGTCCCCGGGTTTCAATCCTAATTTGTTGAAAATCGCACGATTCCTGCCGGGATAGGCGCGAAAGCCGCGTAACTTGCCCGCCGTATTGTCGTAGGAGGCGACGGTGCGCATCACCTGGTCGAGCAATCCCGGGTCCTGCTGCACCATGCGGCGAATGTTGTCCACGGCGGCGACGGTGCGGGAGTCGCCGCCCGGGCGCCTGCCGACCGGCGGCGCCGGCCGGCTGCCGGTCAACAGCCTCGGCAACTGCAAGGTCTCGAGCGCCCCGGCGCGGTCCAGAATCACATGGTCCAGGTAGACCGAATGCAACGAGGCGCCGTTGACGTTATCCCCCACCGAGTACACCTTGGCGGGGCCGCCATCGCTGATGATGGCGATGCCGTGTTTGGGGTCCTGGCTTGCAATCGTTCCGGTCAGCACCAGATTGGCGCTGCTGAGGGGCGCATTGGCCGGGTCTTGGGTGCTGGGATCGACGGTGGCGATGCCGAACAAATGGGCCGAGACCACCTTTTGAACGTCCACACCCGAGTGTTGGCGGGGTAAGGCGGCCCGGGCGGCGACCACCGGCTGGGGCGATTTGACGCGCCCGCTCAAGGCACCGATGGCGAGGCTCGCCAGCTGCACGGCGATCAGCACCGCCAAGACGAGCGATACCAGATTCGGGCCGTTGTCTTCCAAACGGGACAGCCATTGGGTCGTGCGCGTATCAAGCATGGTCGGGTCTGCGCGTTATCGCTTAAGTGGGGGCGGCGGCCATACCGCGCGCATAAGGGTTGCCAGTCGGGTAATCATACGGAGCGCCGCTTGCTCGCTCAAGCATTTGTTTTTGCTTGTGAAAATAATGTGACACTGTTTGGCGACATTGGCCTTCACAACCTGGTTTTGCTTGCACGGCTTGTAAAGCACGATAACGCACCCTATAAACTATTCATTCATGAGCGACATTGAACGCGGTCGGGACGGAACGGGGCTGGTGGTCGAGGAAGCGGCGCCAAAACTCAAGCGCCCGCCCCTGTATACAGTAGTCCTCATCAATGACGACTACACTCCCATGGAATTCGTCGTCGATATCCTGCAACGTTTCTTTGCGATGGACCGCACCAAGGCAACTCGCGTTATGCTCGAGGTACATACCAAGGGCAAGGGAGTGTGCGGTGTATTCACTTATGAAATCGCGGAGACCAAGGTGGCTCAGGTGATCGCGTATGCGCGACAACATCAGCATCCATTGATGGCAACGCTAGAAGAGGCATAATCCGTGCTTAGTCAAGAACTCGAATTCTGTTTGAACGATGCGTTCGCCAGCGCCCGCGAGGCACGGCATGAATTCATGACCGTCGAGCATCTGCTGCTCGCGATCGTGGATACCCCCAAGGTGCGGGAGATCTTGAAGTCCTGCGGGGCGGACACCGCCAAGCTCAAGACCGAACTGAAGCAATTCATCGACCAGACGACGCCGCGGCTGCCGGCGGGCGAGGACCGCGACGTTCAGCCCACGCTGGGGTTCCAGCGGGTGCTGCAGCGCGCTGTATTCCACGTCCAGTCCAGCGGCAAGAAAGAGGTGACCGTCGCCAACGTGCTGGTCGCCATTTTCAGCGAGAAACAGTCCCACGCGGCGTACCTGCTGAGCATGCAGGATGTGTCGCGTCTCGATGTGGTCAATTTCATCGCCCACGGCCTGTCGAAGGCGGGCGGCGAGGAGCGCAGCGAGCGCGAAGAGGGCGGCACCACCGGCGACGCCGAGCGCGACGGCGAGGGCGGCGGCAGTGCGCTCGAGAAGTACGCCACCAACCTGAACGATGCCGCGCGCAAGGGCAAGATCGACCCGTTGATCGGGCGCAAGCTCGAGGTGGAGCGCACCATCGAGATCCTGTGCCGCCGGCGCAAGAACAACCCCCTGTACGTGGGCGAGGCCGGCGTGGGCAAGACCGCCATCGCCGAGGGTCTGGCGCGCATGATCGTCGAGAACCAGGTTCCCGACGTGCTGCTCGATGCCACGATTTATTCGCTCGACATGGGCTCGCTGGTCGCCGGCACGAAGTATCGCGGCGATTTCGAGAAGCGGTTGAAGGCCGTGCTCGCCGAGGTCAAGAAGCAGCCGGGCGCCATCCTGTTCATCGACGAGATCCACACCGTCATCGGCGCCGGCGCCGCCTCGGGCGGCGTGATGGATGCGTCCAATCTCATCAAACCGGCGCTCGCGAACGGCGAATTGCGCTGCATCGGCTCGACCACGTACAACGAATACCGCGGCATCTTCGAGAAGGACCACGCCCTCGCGCGGCGCTTCCAGAAGATCGACATCACCGAACCCTCGGTGCAGGACACCATCGACATCCTGCGGGGCCTCAAGACCCGCTACGAGGAGCATCACGGCGTCAAATACGAAGACGATGCCTTGCAGGCGGCGGCCGAATTGGCGGCGCGCCACATCAACGACCGGCACATGCCGGATAAGGCCATCGACGTGGTCGACGAGGCGGGGGCGAATCTGCGCTTGAAGCCGGTCGAGAACCGCGAGTCGTCGGTGACGGTGCGCCAGATCGAAAACGTCGTCGCACGCATCGCGCGCATCCCGCCGAAGAACGTGTCGCTGTCCGACCGCGACGTGCTCAAGAATCTCGAGCGCAACTTGAAGCTCACGATTTTCGGCCAGGACAAGGCGATCGAGGCGCTGTCGGCGTCCATCAAGATGTCGCGTTCCGGGCTGGGCGACCAGCGCAAGCCGGTCGGATCCTTCCTCTTCTCGGGACCGACCGGCGTCGGCAAGACCGA
>PLAH01000165.1 GCA_003134045.1 Gammaproteobacteria bacterium | reverse complement strand
TGGTGGCGTCGGCGATGGTGAACGGCACGTTCAAGAGCCGCGCCAGCGTCTCGGCCAGCAAGGTCTTGCCCGATCCGGTGGGCCCTATCAGCAGAATGTTGCTCTTGGCGAGTTCGACTTCATCGCGCGAGCGAACGCCCTCGGTGCCCCGAGTCTGCAATCGCTTGTAGTGGTTATAGACGGCCACCGATAGAACGCGCTTGGCACGCTCCTGGCCGATGACGTACTCGTCCAGAACCTTCTTGATTTCCTGGGGTTTCGGCAGCTTGTCCCGGGTGCGCTCCGCGCGCTCCTNNGCTCATGCTGTCCTCAAGTTGGTCACGCCGCCGCTCGAGGCGGTAACGCGATTACGACTCTGACTATATAGCACCCAATCGACCTTCCGCAAAGCCATGGCCCTGCGGGCTGTGACCAAGGTCCCGCCGGAGGCCGCGAACCGTCCAAACCCAGGTACGTTATGACCCATCAAGCCCTTGACGGGAGCTCGCCGCGCTTCTCGAGCATGGAATCGACCAGACCGTAGGCTCGAGCGCCTTCGGCGGTCATGAAATTATCGCGATCGCTGTCCACTTTGATGCGTTCGACCGTCTGNNTCAGGCGCTGCTTGGTCTCCATCACGTCCCGGGCATGGATATCGATATCCGAGGCCTGGCCCTGGAAACCCGCCGACGGCTGGTGGATCATGATCTTCGAGTTAGGCAGGGAATGACGCTTGCCGGCGGCGCCGCCGGCCAGCAGAACCGCTCCCATGGAGGCCGCCAAGCCCACGCAGATGGTGCTCACATCCGGCTTGATGAACTGCATGGTGTCGTAGATCGCAAGACCCGCGCTCACCGAGCCGCCCGGCGAGTTGATGTAGATGGCGATGTCCTTGTCGGGGTTCTCGGATTCCAGGAACAGCAGCTGGGCCACAACCAGGTTCGCCATGTAATCCTCGACCGGCCCCACGATGAAGATCAGTCGCTCCTTGAGCAGGCGCGAATAGATGTCGTAGGCCCGCTCGCCACGAGCGGTCTGCTCGACCACCATCGGGACCAAATTGAGTGCTCGCGTCGTCATGTTGTCGCCTTCTAAGATTACGGAATGCACCGGTATGTCGTATTGAGGACAGTACAAGGGCATTTCAAGTGCGTTGCCTCCGACGGTGACACACAATGTTCAGCCCCACCACCCGGAAATGCGCCCGCTGTGATTCAGGCCTCAAAGTTCATCAGCTCTTTGAAAGTCGTGCCCTTCTCGTGCACATTAGCATGAGCCAGAATCCAATCCACCACCTGATCTTCCAGCGCCAGGCTCTCCACCTGGCGCATCGCATCCGCGTTTTGCAGATAGGCGCGTTTCAAGGCGGCACCGTCCCCGTAAGCCCCCACCATCTCATCCAGGCGCGCATTCGAGCGCGCGGGATCGAGAACGATGCTTTCGCGCCGGATGATGTCGTTGAACAATAGTCCGAGCGCAACCCGGCGCCGGGCCGGCTCCACCAGCGGCTCGCGCGGGGGGGCCTGGGACACATCCTTGGCGCCGGCGCGGCGCATCGCCTCGACCTGCATGTCGCGAATTTGGGATTCGAGCAGTGCGTTGGGCACATCGATGGGGTTCGCCTCGAACAGCTTTTCCATGACGGCGGCCTTATTGCGCGTGCGCAGCGTCTGCTCGAGTTCGCGGCGCATGTTCGCCACCACGTCCTCGCGCAGCTGCGCGACGCCGCCCTCGGTGACGCCGAAGGATTTGCTGAACTCTTCATCCAATTCCGGCAGCGACGGCTCTTCCACCGTCTTCACATCGACCTTGAAACTCGCCCGCTTGCCGGCCAGTTCCGTGGCACGGTAGTCGGCCGGAAAGTCAACGTCGACCGTCTTTTGCTCGCCGGGCGCCACGCCAATCAGGCCCTGCTCGAGCTGCGGCAGCATCCGATTCTCGCCCAGAACGATCGCAACCGCCTCGCCCTTGCCGCCGGCAAAGGGCACGCCGTCGATGGACCCCTCGAAATCGACCGTCGCCTTGTCGCCGAGCGCCGCCGGGCGCATGACGGCGGTGTATCGCATTTGCTGCTTGCGCAGCCGCTCGATCATCGCATCGACGTCGGTCTCCGTGACATCGGCCGTGATGCGTTCCAGTTCCAGGGATTCGACCGGTTGCAGCGCAAACTCCGGGAATACCTCGAACGTCGCGACATACGTCAGGTCCTGGCCTTCGTCGATGTTCTGGGGCTCGATCCGGGGGTTGCCGGCGGGCGCGAGCTGTTTCTGCGTGACCGCTTCGGAGAAGCTCGACTGCAGCAGCTCGCCGATGACCTCGCGATGCACCTGCGGCCCAAACTGCTGGCGAATGACCGTGAGCGGCGCCTTGCCCGGCCGGAAGCCGTTCAGACGGGCCGTACGGCGCAGCTGTTTTAGGCGCGAGGCAATCTCCTTGCTGACGCGTTCGGCGGGAACCTGCACCTGCATGCGGCGTTCTAGTTTGCCGGTACTCTCGACGGAAACCTGCATATCAATCCTTCTTATGAAGTTGGAGCCGATCTTGGCGAAGCTGGTGCGAAAGGCGAGACTCGAACTCGCACGGGTTACCCCACCAGATCCTAAGTCTGGCGCGTCTACCAATTCCGCCACATTCGCATCGGAATAGCCCAATAGTATAACGCAGCTGAGCGCTACGCGCCCGCGGCGGGCGGCCAGCGCTCAAATGCCGCGGGGTTCGCTCTCGCGGACCAGCATACGGGCCACTTCCCGCAGTGCCGGCAGCCCGTTCTCCAGCATGAAATACAGCGGACTGTCGCCGTCGAACGGCGGGTTCGCCTGCGGCGCGTGGACCCAGGCCCAGGCGCGATCCTTGCTGCCGGATTCGGCCATGAGGCTCTGCTGGACACTGGCGATGAGCGCGGCGCGTTCCTGCTGACTGGCCGATAGCCGCGGCGCCTGCCCGAGCCGGTAGCGGGTGAGGACCTGCGGCGAGGGAATCCGCAGCAGGCGGCACTGCTGCAAAGGCGACAGCTCCCATGCATCCGCGATGACGAAGAACCGTTTGAGCGCATTCGTACTGGCGTGTCGCACCACTCGACGGCTGGCCGGCTGCAGGATCAATCGCGGTCCAGTCCGAGGCTTGATGGGCAAAGAAGTTCTCACATTAGGCTCGAGCATACACCCTAAGCGCCTGCGCGCTCGCTATCATGGCGTATGTCAATGACCTTTGCCGAACGCCTCACTCGGGCACAGACGGTGAGCGGCAGTCTGGTGTGCGTGGGACTCGATCCCGATCCCGCAAAGCTGCCGAGCGACATGGCCCTTGCCCCGCAACCGTTCCTCGCCTTCAACCGCCGCATCGTGGATGCAACCGCCCCTCTGGCCGCCGCCTACAAGCCGCAGATCGCCTTCTACAGCGCGCTCGGCAAGGAGGCCGAACTCGTTGACACCATTCGATATATCCGCGAGCGGGCGCCGCACGCCCTGGTGATCCTCGACGCCAAGCGCAACGACATCGGCAACACCGCGGAAGCCTATGCCCGGGAGGCGTTCGAGCGGTACCGGGCGGACGCCGTCACGGTGAACCCCTACATGGGGGAGGATTCGGTACGGCCTTTCCTGGCACGGCCCGACTGCGGCGCCATCGTGCTCTGCCGCACGTCGAATCCGGGGGCCCGCGATTTCCAGGATCTGCTGATCGACGGCCTGCCGCTGTATCGGCGGGTGGCGGAGCGCGCCGATCGGCAGTGGAACGAACACCGGAATCTCATGCTGGTGGTCGGCGCCACCTACCCCGCCGAAATGGCCGCCCTGCGCCAAGCCCACCCGGCACTCTCGTTTCTGGTCCCGGGCATCGGCGCACAGGGCGGCGATCTCGACAGCACGCTGGCGGCGGGGCTGAACGCCGAAGGCACGGGCCTGCTCATCAATTCCGCGCGCGGCATCATCTATGCGGGCGGCGGCACTGCCGCAGCGATCCACGAGGCGGCAGCGGAACTGCACCTCGAGATCAATCGCGGACGGGTACCGGGGTGCACGGCCGCGAGCGCCGGCGCGCCGCCGACCTAAAACGCGGTTTTGATCACGCCCCCGTCCACGCGCAGCGCCGCGCCGTTGGTCCCCGAGGACTGCGGACTCGCCACGTAGGTCACCAGAGCGGCGACTTCCTCGGGCGTCGCAAACCGCTGCAGCAGAGAGGTCGGACGCGCCGTCTTGAAGAACTCCTGCTCCACGACCTGGGCGCTCTTGCCGGACGACTTGGCCATGGCCTCGACGAAATCTCCCACGCCGCGCGAGCGGGTTGGTCCTGGCAGCACGGTATTGACGGTCACGGCGGTGCCGGCCGTCAGTTCCGCCAACCCCCGCGCCACCGCGATTTGCGCGGCCTTGGTCATGCCATAGTGGATCATCTCGGCCGGAATCTGATAGCCGCTCTCGCTCGAGATGAAAATGATGCGGCCCCAGTTGCGTTGGCGCATCTGCGGAAAATACAGGCGCGCGAGGCGTGCACCGCTCAGCACGTTTACATCGAAGAAGCGCTGCCAGTCGGCATCGCTGATGTCCTCGAAGGCCCGCACTTCGAATATGCCCAGATTGTTGACCAGGATGTCGACAGTGGGATGCTGACGAAACAGCGCCTCGGCGGCCGACGCCAGGCTCAGATCGCCCGCAAATCCCAGCACCTTGTCGCCCGTCTCGGACTCCATGGCCGCGACCGCACCGTCCACCGCCGCCTGGGTTCGACCGTTGACGATGACCGAGGCGCCTTCGCGCGCGAGCGACGTTGCGATGGCGTTGCCGATGCCGGCGGTGCTGCCCGTGACCAGGGCGATTTTGTTCTTGAGCTGTAAATCCATGATGAATGCCTTCGCAGTGTAAGGCGGTTGCCAAAGCGTGATCTTATCGTTAAGTTCCTCCGATGCGCATCGCGGCAATCTCCGACATTCACGGCAACTTGCACGCGCTCGATGCCGTGCTTGCCGACATCGCCCGGCGCGGCGTCGATCTGACCGTCAACCTGGGGGACATTCTGTCGGGCCCGCTCCTGCCTCGACAGACCGCCGATCGCTTGATGGCGCTTGGCTTGTCCACCATCCGCGGCAATCACGAGCGGCAATTGCTCGCGCCCGACCTCGCGGGCATGGGCACCTCGGACCGGTATGCCGCGGAAGCGATATCGCAGGAGCAGCGCCAATGGCTGAGCACGCTTCCCGCCACGCTCCGGCTCACCGACGATGTCTTTCTGTGCCATGCGACGCCGGTCAGCGACGTGGATTGCTTTCTCGAAGATATCGTCGACGGCGATCTCATCCCGGCGCCGCTGCTGGATATCGAGCGGCGCGCCGCCGGCTGCGACGCCGCCTTGGTCTTTTGCGGCCACACGCATATTCCGCGTGTCGCGTATTTGAGCAGCGGGCAGGTTATCGTCAATCCGGGCAGCGTCGGCATCCAAGCGTACGAGGGCCACCACCCCATCCCGCACGTGGTCGAGGTGGGCTCACCCCACGCACGTTATGCCATCGCCGAACGCGCGGCGGCGGGTTGGACGGTCGAGCAGATCGCCCTGCCGTACGATTGGGAGGCGGCGGCGCGGCTCGCCGAGCAGCATGGCAGATCCAATTGGGTGCAGCCGCTGCGGACCGGCTTTTTGTAGGGCAGCCTTTCGGAATAGCGCGCCGATCTATACCGTGTGGCCAACCATCTACACGTGTCATATGGCGACATGATGGGTTACGACGAGAACGGGCTCCCGCGCTGATAGCCTGTCACGCCGACGCCAGCGCCAGCATGGCGTGCAGCAAGACATTGGCGCCCGCTTCCAGATGGGCGGGGTCGGCGCTTTCCGCTTCGTTGTGGCTCAAGCCGCCGGCGCAGGGCACGAAAATCATGGACGTGGGCACGACCGCCGCCGTGTTGCACGAGTCGTGACCCGCACCGCTCACCATGTCCATGGCGTCATAGCCCAGTGCCACGGTGGCCGCCCGCACGGCGTCGACGCAGGCCGTATCGAAGCGCACGCCCGGCGCTTCCCACACACAGCGAATGTCACCCTTCAGCGAATGCCGGCGCAAGGCCGCGCGGACCACCGACTCGATCTCCCCGCGCAACTCCGTGTACGGGTCGATCTGCGGATGGCGCACATCGACGGTGAACCGCAGATGACCCGGTACCGTATTCGGCGAGCCGGGCAGCGTCTCAATGATGCCGACGGTGAGGCGCGCATCGGAACCGCGATCGCGCGCGGCTGCGTAGAGCGCTGGTAGCACATCGGCCAGCACGCGAATGGGGTCGCGTCGCATGTCCATGGGGGTGGGGCCCGCATGCGCCTCCTGACCCTCCACGATCACTTCGTGACGACTCATGTGCTGCACGCCCGTGACGACGCCGATGGTCTTGGCGCGCTGCTCCAGCACCGGGCCTTGCTCGATATGCACTTCCAGAGCGGCTTTGACAGGCTGGCGCGTGACCGCCCCCCGCGTCGCGATGCCCAGACGTTCGAGTTCGTCCTTGACGCTGCGACCCGTACGATCCGTGAGCGCGTACGCCGCGTCGAGCGGCAGCCGCCCGGACCATACCGCAGACCCCATCATCGCCATGGGAAACCGACACCCTTCTTCGTTGCACCAGACGACCACCTCCATGGAATGGAGCGGCGCAACGCCCGCCTCATGCAACCTTTGGAGAACCTCCAAGCCCGCGATCACACCATAGACGCCGTCGAATTTACCGCCGGTAGGCTGGGTATCCAGATGGCTGCCCGTCATCACCACCGGCAGGCTGTCATCACGCCCAGCGCGGCGCACGAACAAATTGCCCACCGCATCCACGCGGACCCGGCAGCCTGCCGCTTCGGCCCAGCCGCGCAGCAGCTCGCGTCCGCTGAAGTCGCCGTCGGTCAGGGCCTGGCGATTGCACCCACCCTGGGGCGTCGCGCCGATCTGTGCCATCGCCATCAGCCGCGACCAGAGGCGGCCGCCGTCGATACGCACCGCGTTATCGACCGGATCCGCGATCGCGCTCATCGGATGGCGGCCCCGGGTGCGCGCGACTCCCCCATTGCCCTCATGTCGCCGGATCGCGCCGCGGCAGCCCCGCATAGGCATCGACCAATACGCGCGCCGTGAGCGCGGCGCTCTGCACCGGTCCGTGCCCATGATCGAAGGTGCGGCGCGTCAGAGATCCGCCTTCCATCAGCAGCATCAGTGCGTCGCCCAGCTCGTCGGGCTTGCGCGCGCCGGTGCCGGCGGCGAGTTCGCGGAAGCGCCGCCGCATTTCCGACTTTTGCTTGAGCGCGACCTGGCGCCCCGGATGATCCCCTTCCGCCAATTCCACCGATGCATTGGCCAAGGCGCAGCCCCGCGAACTCGCGCCGCAATTGCCGGTCACGAAGGCTTCGAACAGCGCCTCGATCTGCCGCCGCGCATCGCCCTCGTGCCGGGCGACGATGTCGTCCCACCACGCCCAGAATTCGTTGCCCTTCTGTTCCAGGTACTCCGCCACCAGTTCATCCTTCGACCCGAAGCTGCGGTAGAAACTCATCTTGTTGGTGCCGGCTTCCGTGGCAATCGTCTCCACGCCGACATCGCGAATGCCGTGCTTGTAGAAGAGGTCGCAGGCCGTCTCGAAAATGCGATCGCGTACTCGCGGCTTGGCACAGGCGGGCGCCATGGCATCGCCCGGATGGGCAGCCTTCGTCGCGGTCGTCGCCGCTTTGCTCGCGCTCATGTTCAACTCCTCTTGACATGTGAGTTACCGGTCACTAACATTTATACGATGTTACTTAGCGGTAACTCACATAGATAGTCTTCGCCTGTCAAGGGTCTGTGTCAAGTCACTGAATCGCAATGGGATGCCCATGAATATCACTCACCGGTCGATTTTTGAGTTTACCGCCGTTGCACTCGCCGCGATGGTCGTTTTGTCAGGCTGCCAGCGGTCCACTGCGCACTCGGCAGCGCCCGTCGCTGCGGCGCCCGCTCAGGTGACGGTCGCCCAAGTGGTGCACCGTCCGCTGCGCGATTGGTCCGAGTTCACCGGCCGGCTGGAAGCGATCCAATCGGTGGAAATCCGGCCGCGCGTGAGCGGCTACATCGATCGTGTCGCTTTTCAGGAAGGAGCGCGGGTCAAGAAGAATCAAATCCTGTTTCGCATCGACCCCCGGCCCTTCCGTGCCGAGACGGAACGGCAATACGCGGCCCGCCAACGGGCGCAGTCGGAGTTGGAGCTGGCGAAGGCAAATCATGCCCGTGCGCAGCGCTTGATCGGTGAGAACGCGATTTCCCGCGAGGAGTTCGAGCGGCTGTCGAGCGCCGACAGCGTCGCCGCGAGCGACCTGGCGGCGGCCACGGCGGCCCTGAGCGCGGCCAAGCTGAACCTCGAATTCACGGAAGTACGCGCACCGGTCGACGGCCGCGTGTCGCGCGCCCTCATCACCCAGGGCAATCTGGTCTCGAGCGACAGCCTGTTGACCACCGTGGTGTCCGACAACCCGATCTACGCGAGTTTCGACGCCGACGAGCAGACCTACCTGCGCTACAGCCGCAACGCCGCGAACCGCGCCGCGGGGGTGGATCCCGTGTACATGGGCCTTGCCGACGAGAAGGACTTCCCGCACGCGGGCCGTCTGAACTTCGTCGACAACCAGGTCGATCGCCGCACCGGCACCATCCGCGCGCGCGCCATCTTCGAGAATCCCGACGGCATTTTCACGCCGGGCCTGTTCGTGCGCATCCGTCTGGTCGGCCGCGACACGCGCGACGCCGTGCTCATCGACGACCGCGCGGTGGGCACCGATCTCGGCAAGAAATTCGTGTTCGTGCTCAAGACCGACAGCACCGTGGATTATCGCGGCGTCGTCTTAGGTCCCGAGGTCGATGGCCTGCGCATCGTCAACGAGGGCCTCGAGCCCGGTGAGGTGATCGTCGTCAACGGCCTGCAGCGCGTGCGTCCGGGAGCGCTGGTCGCGGCCACCCGGGTGGTCATGGATACGAGCCGCGACGGGGTGCGGCAGGTCGCTGCCGCGCAGCCGCTTCGCACATCCGTCACCGCACGGCTCGGCCAACCGTGAACCGCCCGGCCGGCACGCCCGAGCGCTAGTCGATGAAACTCGCCCAGTTCTTCATTACGCGGCCGATCTTCGCCGGCGTCCTCTCGACCCTGATCCTGATCGCCGGCCTGATCGCGCTGCCGATCCTGCCGATCAGCGAATACCCCGAAGTGGTGCCGCCCACCGTCGTGGTCAAGGCGACCTATCCCGGCGCCAACCCGGAAGTCATCGCGCAAACCGTGGCCTCGCCGCTGGAACAATCCATCAACGGCGTCGAGAACATGCTCTATCAGTCGTCGCAGGCGACGGCCGACGGAGTCATGACGCTCACGGTGACGTTCAAGTTAGGCTCGGACGTCGACAAGGCCCAGGTGCTGGTACAGAACCGGGTGGCGCAGGCGCTGCCCAAGCTGCCCGCCGACGTGCAGCGGCTCGGCGTGACCACCAACAAGGCATCGCCCGATCTGACCATGCTGGTGCACTTGATTTCGCCGGGCAAGCGCTACGACATGCTGTACCTGTCGAATTACGCCACGCTGCGGGTTAAGGACGAACTCGCGCGGCTCGACGGCGTCGGCGACGTGCAGATCTTCGGCGCCGGCAATTATTCCATGCGCGTGTGGCTGGACCCCGACAAGGTGGCGTCGCGCAACTTGACGGCGGGCGACGTGGTCAAGGCCATCCGCGAACAGAACGTGCAAGTGGCCGCCGGCGCACTCGGCGCCCCGCCGACCCCGAACTCGGCCGACTTCCAGCTCCTCATCAACACGCAGGGGCGGCTGGTCAGCGAAGCGGACTTCGGCGCCATCGTGGTGCGGGCGGGCGACGCCGGACAAATCACGCGGCTGCGCGATGTGGCGCGCATCGAGCTCGGCGCCGATAGCTATGCGCTGCGTTCGCTGCTCGACAATCAGCCGGCGGTGGCGGTGCCGATCTTCGCGCGCCCCGGCAGCAACGCGATCGCGATCTCCAATGCCGTGCGCGCCAAGATGGAGGAGCTCAAGAAGAGCTTCCCGGCGGATGTCGACTACCGCATCGTCTACGACCCGACCGTGTTCGTGCGCAGCTCCATCGAGGCCGTGGTGCACACATTGCTCGAGGCCATCGCGCTGGTGGTCATCGTGGTCATCGTGTTCCTGCAGACTTGGCGCGCCTCGGTGATTCCGCTGATCGCCGTACCGGTATCGTTGATCGGCACGTTCGCCGTCATGGAACTGTTCGGCTTCTCGCTGAACGCGCTCAGCCTGTTCGGCCTGGTACTGGCCATCGGCATCGTGGTCGACGACTCCATCGTCGTGGTGGAGAACGTCGAACGCAACATCGAGAAAGGCTTGGCGCCGCTCGATGCCACCCGCCAGGCCATGAAAGAAGTCACGGGGCCCATCGTCGCCACGGCGCTGGTGCTGTGCGCGGTGTTCGTGCCCACCGCCTTCATCAGCGGCCTGACCGGCCAGTTCTACGAGCAATTCGCGCTGACCATCGCCATCAGCACCGTCATTTCGGCGTTCAACTCGCTCACCTTGTCGCCGGCCCTGTCCGCCGTGCTGCTGCAGCCCCGTGGCGCGCCGCCGGATCGCTTTCAGCGGCTCATCAACGCCGCGATGGGCTGGTTCTTCCGTCCGTTCAACCGTCTGTTCTCGCGCGCCTCGGACGGCTACCTGCGCGGCGTTGCCCGCGTCGTGCGGGCGAGCGGCGTCGCGCTGCTGTTGTATGGCGGCCTGATCGGCTTGGCCTGGCTCGGGTTCTCGACCACGCCGTCCGGTTTCGTCCCCTCGCAGGACAAGCAATACCTGGTCGCCTTCGCGCAGTTGCCGGACGCCGCCACCTTGGATCGGACCGAAGCTGTCATCCGCCGGATGGCCGCGATCGCCGCCAAGCAGCCGGGTGTGGCGCACTCGGTTGAATTTCCCGGCCTGTCCATCAACGGCTTCACCAACAGTCCGAACTCCGGCATCGTCTTCACCACCCTGAAGCCGTTCGAGGAGCGCACCGACGGCGGCCAATCGGCCGCGGAAATCGCCGCGGCGCTGAACCAGCAGTTCGGTGCCATTCAAGATGCCTACATCGCCATTTTCCCGCCGCCGCCGGTCCAGGGCCTGGGCACCATCGGCGGTTTTCGTCTGCAGATCGAGGATCGCGGCAACGCCGGCTTCGAGGAGCTCTACAAGCAGACGCAGAATCTCCTTGCCAAGGCCAACGCCACACCCGGCCTTGCCGGACTGTTCTCCAGTTTCCAGATCAATGTGCCGCAGATCCGTGCCGATGTGGACCGCGAAAAGGTGAAGTCGCAGGGCGTGGAACTGCAAGACCTGTTCGACACCATGCAGATCTACTTAGGTTCGCTGTACGCGAACGACTTCAACCGCTTCGGGCGCACCTACCAGGTCAACGTCCAGGCCGAGCCGGGCTTTCGCCTGCAAGCGGAGGACATCGTCAAACTGAAGACCCGCAACGCCGCCGGCGAGATGATCCCCTTGAGCTCATTCGTCACCGTGCAGTTGAGTTCGGGTCCCGATCGGGTCATGCACTACAACGGTTTTGCCACCGCCGAGATCAACGGCGGCGCCGCACCCGGCTACAGCACCGGTCAAGCACAACAGCTCATGGAGGACCTCGCGCGCCGCGAACTGCCGAACGGCATGAGCTTCGAGTGGACCGAGCTCACCTACCAGCAGATATTGGCCGGCAACACCATGATCTACATCTTTCCGCTGGTGGTGCTGCTCGTGTTCCTGGTGCTGGCTGCCCAGTACGAGAGCCTGGCGCTGCCGCTCGCGGTGATTCTCATCATGCCCATGGTCTTGTTGTCTGCAATACTCGGCGTGAAATTGTCCGGCGGAGACAACAACATCTTCACGCAAATCAGCCTCATCGTCCTCGTCGGCCTCGCCAGCAAGAACGCCATCCTCGTCGTGGAATTCGCGCGTGAGGCCGAGACCGAAGGCGCCTCGACGCTGCGGGCCGTGTTGAAGGCGGCGCGCCTGCGGCTCAGGCCCATCCTGATGACATCGTTCGCGTTCGTCATGGGCGTCGTGCCGCTGGTGCTGAGCCGCGGCGCGGGGGCGGAAATGCGTCACGCCATGGGCGTCGCCGTATTTTCCGGCATGCTGGGCGTGACGTTTTTCGGCCTGGGCTTTACGCCGGTATTCTATCTGCTCGTGCGCCGGCTGAAACGCCGCACGGCATCACGGGCCGCCGTCCCCGATCTCGGCGGCGCGGCTCGATCGCATTGATCGTCCCACTATTTTTCAAAAGGATAAACCCATGACCAAGATTGCACTCATCACCGGCGCCAACAAAGGCATCGGATTCGAAACCGCCCGGCAGCTGGCGAAGTCCGGCGGCGTGCATGTGCTGCTGGCCGCGCGCGACCGCGCCAAAGGGGTCGAGGCTGCACTCAAGCTGCAGGGCGAAGGGCTCGACGTGGAAGCGCTCACCTTGGACGTGACGGACGGCGCCGCCATTGCTGCGGCGGCCAAGGAGGTGGACGAGAAATTCGGCCGCCTCGACATCCTCATCAACAACGCCGGCATCGCCATCGACGACGGGAAGAAGAAGGTGTCGGAGCAGGGGCTCGACACCTGGCGCAAGACATTCGACACCAACCTGTTCGCCTTGATCGCCGTCACGCAGGCCTTCCTGCCGCTGCTGAAGAAGTCCGACGCCGGACGCATCGTCAATCTGTCGAGCATTCTGGCGTCGCTGACGCTGCACTCCGATCCCGCCTCGCCGATCTACGACTTCAAGGTTCCCGCCTACAACGTCTCGAAGACGGCGGTGAACGGCTGGACCGTGCAGCTGGCCTATGAATTGCGCGGCACGAACATCAAGGTCAATGCCGCGCACCCCGGCTACGTCAAAACCGACATGGGCGGCCCGTCGGCACCGATGGAAATCGTGGACGGCGCCAAGACCAGCGTGGCGCTGGCATTGATCGATGCCAACGGGCCCAACGGTGCGTACATTCACATGGGCGAGCCCCTGCCGTGGTGAGCAGCTCACGATGAGATCGCTCGCCTTAGGGGTAGCGCTCGTCCTGTCGGCCGGTTGTGCCGTCGGCCCGGACTACCGGCCGCCGGTGAACCCGCCGGCGGCGCTGGTGAACGCACGGTCGACGGACCTGGCGCCGCTGGCGGCGCAATCGCCCGACGGCCTGTGGTGGCAGCAATTCGAGGACGCCGAACTCGATTCGTTGATCGCGCGGGCGCTCGACTCGAATTTGGACCTGCAAATGGCCCTCGATCGAGTCCGTGCCGCGCGCGCAGCCTTCTCCGGTGCCGCAGCCGACTTCGGTCCCCATCTGCCGCTGCGCGCGGGCTACGCGCACTCGAAGGAACAGGAGCCGGGATTCGGCACGGAACGCATCGACGCCGAGAGCTACACCGCGGGTTTCGACGCCTCCTGGGAGTTGGACCTGTTCGGCCACGTGCGCCGCACGGTCGAGGCCGCGCGCGGCGATCTCGCGGCCGAACGAGCGGCGTTGCAGAACGTGCAGATCACCGTCGCGGCCGAAGTGGCGCGCAATTACTTCTCTTTGCGCAGCACGCAGCGCCAGATCGAGGTGGCGCGCAGCAACATCGCCAACCAGCAAGAGACGTTGCACCTCACGTCGGTGCGTTTCGAATCCGGACGCGGCAATGAGCTGGACGTGCAAAGCAGCCGGGCGCGCCTCGAGGCCACCGAGGCCACCTTGCCCGTGCTCGAGAGTACCGCGGCGGCGGCCGCCTACCGCCTCGCCGTGCTGCTGGGGCAAAGACCGGGCGCGCTCGAGGCCGAGTTCGCGCCGCGTCCCATGCCAGCCTACGCCAAGGCGCTGCCGATCGGCACCGCGGGCGGCGATGCCGGCGCGCTGCTGCGAGGCTNNGCGGAGCAGCGGCTGGCCGCGGCCACGGCGCGTGTCGGCATCGCCACCGCCGATTTGTTCCCGCGCGTGACGGTGAGCGGGTTCGTCGGCTTCTTGTCGGGCGATTTCGGCCACTTGTTCAGCTCATCGACCGGCACCGACGCGCGCGCCTGGTCGGTCGCGCCGACGGTCACCTGGTCCGCGCTCGACTATGGAACGGTGCGCGCGCGGCTGCGCGCGAGCCGGGCCGACGCCGACGGCGCGCTGGCGAGCTATGAGAAAACCGTGCTCAACGCGCTCGAGGAAACCGAGAATGCGTTCGAGAACTACCGCGCGCAGCAGGGGCGGCTCAAGAGTCTTCTCGCGCAGGCCGACGCCTCGCGGCGCGCAGCCGAGCTTGCTGCTCTGCAGTATCGCGAAGGGGTGACCGACTACGTCACGCTGCTGGATGCGCAGCGTACGCAGCTGTCCGCCGAGAGCGATGTCGCCGAAACCGTCGGTGCCGTAAACGTGAGCGTGGTCACCATTTACAAAGCGCTGGGCGGTGTCGGCCAGCGACCCGTGGGAGCGCTCATCGTCGCGCGCTAGGAGCATTCGGCCCGGCGCGGACAGCGGGAATGCCCTACATGCGTGAACTGCGTCGAAGTCCTAACACTCTGCCCTATCCAACGCCAGATTACGTCGCATAGCATTTGCCTGGGAACTCTATCCGAGTACTTTGGAGCAATGATGTCACGCGGGCCCTATTCGATGTTGCTGATGCTTGCCATGTCGTTACCCGGTGCGGCTCGGGCGCTCGGGCTGGGCGACATCCGCGTCGACTCGGCGCTCAACGAGCCTCTCTCCGCGCAGATCGACATCGTGGGCGCCTCGCGTGACGAATTGATGGCCCTGACGGCGAGCGTCGCCAACCGCGAGATCTTCCAACGCTACGGCGCGGATCGGCCCGCCTTCCTCTCATCCGCGACGTTCAAGGTCGGGATGGACGCGCAAGGACGGCCCGTGCTCAACATTCGATCGGGCGAAGCGTTTACCGACCCGCTGGTGAGCCTGCTGGTCGATCTGCGGTGGGGCAAGACTGAAATCATCCGCGAATACTCGCTGCTGCTCGATCCGCCGGGACTCGCCGCGTCGACCCATGCAGCCGCGGTTCAGGTGGCATCGGCCCCCGCCGACGCGGCCGCACCGGCCGCGGCCGTCGCGCGGCTCGACTCGCCCGCCGTCGCGGACCGGCCGCGGAAAATCGACACCGAACCCGTCGCGCCGGCGCCGATCGATGCCTCTGCAGGTCCGTCGCTTCACAAAGTCGTCGCGGGAGACACGCTGCGCGGCATCGCGCGGCACGCCGGCGCGCGCTCCGAGTCGCACGTACAGCGGGCGATGATCGCGATCTTCCGCGCCAACCCCGGCGCTTTCGACGGCAACATCAACCGCATGCACGAAGGCGCCGTGCTCAGCATCCCCGCGGCGGCGGCGATTGAAAGCATTTCCGGTGCCGACGCCAAGCGCGAGGTCCGCGCGCACATGACGGCATGGCGGTTGGACGGCCGCCCGGGCGCCGCCCGCCGCGTCGCCGCGTCGTCGAACGTCACGGCAGCCCCCGCCG
>PLAH01000060.1 GCA_003134045.1 Gammaproteobacteria bacterium | reverse complement strand
CGCTGGTGACGGTGTACATCGTTCTCGGAGTGCTCTACGAAAGCTTCATCCATCCCGTGACCATCTTGTCCACCCTGCCATCCGCAGGCGTGGGCGCCATTCTCGCCTTGTTGATGTTTCGCGAGGACCTGGGAATCATCGCGCTGATCGGCATCATCCTCTTGATCGGCATCGTCAAGAAAAATGCCATCATGATGGTGGACTTCGCGCTGGACGCGCAGCGCGGCTCGGGCATGCCGCCCACCGAGGCCATCTATCAAGCCTGTCTGCTCAGGTTTCGGCCCATCATGATGACCACGATGGCCGCGCTGTTCGGCGCGGTGCCGCTCGCGCTCGGTACGGGAACGGGTTCCGAACTGCGTCGGCCGCTCGGCATCACCATCATCGGCGGTTTGATCCTGAGCCAGGTTCTGACTCTCTACACCACGCCCGTCATCTACCTGTGGTTCGACCGCCTCGCGCTGCGCTTCGCGCGCACCCGCCCGGCGTCGGTATCCGTGCGCGCCGCGGCGGACGGGCGCCCTGCACCTTGAATCTCGCCGCGCCCTTCATCGCTCGACCGGTCGCGACCACGCTGCTGGTGGTCGCGATCGCAATAGCGGGGTCGCTGGCCTTCTACTTGCTGCCGACGTCGCCCCTGCCCGAAGTCGACTTTCCGACGATCTCGGTGACGACGGTACTTCCGGGAGCGAGTCCCGAGACCATGGCTTCTTCCGTCGCGACGCCGCTGGAACGGCAGTTCGGACGCATCGCGGGCATCAGCGAGATGACTTCCTCCAATCTTTTGGGCGTCACTACCATCACGCTGCAGTTCGATCTCAATCGGGATATCGATGCGGCCGCGCGGGACGTCCAAGCCGCCATGAACGCGGCGGCGGGCAATCTGCCGCAAAATCTCCCCAATAGCCCGAACTACAGGAAGGTGAATCCGTCGGACTTTCCGATCATGATTCTGACGCTGACATCGGACGTGCTCGATCGCGGGCAGATGTTCGATGTCGCCTCGACTCTCTTGCAGCAAAAGATCGCGCAGGTAGACGGCGTCGGCCAGGTCAATGTCGGCGGCGCTTCGTTGCCGGGCGTCCGGGTCGAAATCAATCCCGGTGCGCTCAACAAGTACGGGATCAGCCTCGAGGACGTGCGCCTCGCTCTCGGCAAGGCAAATTCGAACATGCCGACCGGCAACTTCAGCGATGCGAACCGGACGTGGAGCATCGCCGCGAACGACCAGATGTTCAAAGCTTCGCAGTACCGGCGGCTCATCGTCGCGTATCGCAGCGGCGCCGCCGTCAGGCTCGCGGATATCGCCGATGTTCTCGATTCGGTCGAGGATACGCGCAACTCGACCTACCTCAACGGCAAGCCGGGGATCAACCTGGACATCCGCCGGCAGCCGGGAGCGAATATCGTCGCCACCGTCGACCGGATCAAGGCACTTCTGCCGCAGCTTCGAGCGGCAGCTCCCCAGGCCATCAAAATACACATCTGGCAGGACCAGACAGTGACCATCCGGGCCTCGATCGCCGAAATCGAGAAGACCCTCGTCTTCTCGATCGTATTGGTGATTCTCGTGGTGTTCATATTTCTGAGGAGTCTGCGCGCGACCCTCATTCCCGCGATCGTGGTGCCGATCTCCCTCATCGGTACTTTCGGCGTGATGTATGCGCTGGGTTACAGCGTGAACAACCTGTCGCTCATGGCCCTGGCCATTGCGACGTGCTTCCTGGTGGACGATGCCATCGTCGTCATCGAGAATGTGACCCGGCACCTCGAGTCCGGCCTGACGCCGCTGCATGCGGCGCTCAAAGGTGCGGAGGAAATCAGCTTCACCGTCGTGACGGTGAGTCTGTCCCTGGTTACGGTGTTCATTCCTCTGCTGATGATGGGCGGCATCATCGGCCGCCTGTTTCGAGAATTCGCCGTCACGCTGGCGGCCGCGGTCGCCATTTCCATGGTGATATCGCTCACGGTCACGCCCGTGCTGTGCGCCAAGCTCCTGAAAATCGAAGGTGGCAATTCGCATGGGCGTGCCTACCGGGCGAGCGAGCGGGCGTTCGCGGCGCTGCTGCAGGCATACACCTCGACGCTTGCGGCCGTGTTGCGCCATCCCGGCCTCACGCTGACCGTCACGGGCGTCGTCATTGCGCTCAATGTCTTTCTCTTCATCCACATCCCGAAAGGCTTTTTTCCGCAGCAGGACACGGGCAGGATCCAGGGCACCATCCTGGGCGACCAGTCGGCCTCCTTCCAGGTCATGGATGAGCGGGTCGCCAGAATGGTGACCATCGCACAGCGCGATCCGGCGGTGGCGTCCGCATTCGGTCAGACCGGACAGTGGGCCGGCAGCGGCGGGGTGGGCAACGGCTCCGCCATGAACAATGGCCGCATGTCGGTGACGCTCAAGCCCTGGGCGGAACGTCGCGGCATCACTGCCGACCAGGTCATCGCCCGATTGCGTCCGCAGCTTTCCAAGGAACCGGGTGCGACCCCTTTCCTGCAGGCAGTGCAGGACATTCGCATGGGCGCCCGCACCGCCAATGCCCAATACCAATACACCTTGCAGAGCGAGAACCTCGCCGATCTACTGAAGTGGGCGCCGCTGCTGGTGGAGAAATTGCGTTCGATTCCCCAGATTCTCGATGTCAACAGCGATCAGCAGACCCGGGGACTGCAACAATCGATCGAATATGATCGCGACACGGCTTCACGCCTCGGCATCTCGACGCAGTTGATCGACGACACTCTCTATGATGCATTTGGTCAGCGGCCCGTGTCGACGATGTACGCCAGCCTGAATCAATATCATGTCATCATGGAGGTGGCTCCCAAATACACGCGCGATCCCGAATCGCTGCGCGATATTTACCTTCCCTCGGCGACGGGCGCTCCGATCCCGCTCGGCGCCATTGCCCGCTATGGGCCGTCGACGGCGCCGCTTACGGTGAATCACCAGGGGCAATTCCCGGCCGTGACGCTGTCGTTCAACCTGGCACCCGGCGTCGCACTCGGAGACGCGGTCGAGTTCGTGGCCACCGCCGAGCGCGACATTGGTTTCCCGGCTTCGGTCAAGGGCAGCTTTCAGGGGACGGCCGCCGCGTTTCAGGCCTCCCTTGCGAATCAACCGCTGCTCATCGGCGTGGCGTTATTCGCGATCTATATCGTTCTCGGCATGCTGTATGAGAGCTATGTCCATCCGCTCGCCATTCTCTCGGCCCTGCCGTCGGCGGGCCTCGGTGCCGTGCTGGCCCTTCAACTCTGCCGGCTCGACCTCAGCGTCATGGCGCTGATCGGCATGCTCTTGCTGATCGGTATCGTGCAGAAAAATGCCATCATCATGATCGACTTCGCGCTTGCGGCTGAGCGCCGGGACGGGGCGCCGCCGCTCGAGGCGATCCTTGGCGCGTGCAAGCTCCGCTTTCGGCCGATTCTCATGACGACGACGGCCGCATTGCTCGGCGCCTTGCCGCTCGCACTCGGTTCCGGCATGGGGTACGAATTCCGCCGGCCTCTCGGCATTACGGTCATCGGTGGACTGGCCGTGAGCCAGATGCTGACGCTGTATACGACTCCCGTGATCTACCTGCAGCTGGACCGCCTGCGCCTATGGATCGAGCGCCATCGGCGTGCTTCGCGCCGCCAAACGGCGGCCGCCCCGACGCAAGGCAGCCGGGCCGCCTAGCCTCAAGGCGCGGGCGGTAGGGTGCACGAACTATGCCGCGTCTCACCCTGAGGCAATTCGGGCGAAGGGGGGTCGGATTGTCCGAGGCCGCAGGGCCCCATCGGTCACTGGGCCGCACACACGATCGTCAAGGATGCCATGGCAGCAGTCGCTGGTAAGAAGAAGTCGGACCTGCGTAAATCTGCGTTCGCAAACCGCCTCATGAGCGTCGCTCTCGGGTTGATCTTGGGCCTGGCCGGCCTTGCATCGCAAGGCGCACCGGCGCCCTCCCGGGGCAAGTTCCAGCTCGAGGAGGCAACCATTGCCGATATTCAAAGCGCCATTCTCGGTGGGGAGATCACGACCGAGCAAGTGGTGCGGCTGTATCTGGCGCGGATCAAAGCCTATAACGGCACCTGCGTGCGGCAGCCCAAAGGGATTCTCGGGCCGATCGAAACCATCCCGCACGCCGGACAGATCAATGCGCTGTCCACCTTGAATTTGCGCCCCGCGACGCGCAAGGCGATGAAGTTCGATGATCGCAAGGCTCGCAGCATGACCGATGCGGTCGACAACGATCCGAAGATGCCGGACGCGCTGGAAGTCGCGGCCGAGCAGGACCGGCAGTTCGCCAGGAGCGGCCAGCTGGTCGGGCCTCTGCAGGGTGTGGTGATGGCCATCAAGGATCAATACGACACCTTCGACATGCGCACCACGGCCGGTGCCGACGCGTTCTACGCGAACGACCGGCCACCCGAGGATTCGACCTTCGTGCGGCGGCTGCGCGCGGCCGGAGCCATCATTCTGGCCAAATCCAATCTCGGCGAGTACGCCTCTGCGGTGCCGCGCAGCTCCTTCGGCGGCACGTTCTGCAACCCCTACGACACCGAGCGCAGTCCGCGAGGTTCGAGTTCGGGTTCAGGGTCATCCGTCGGCGCCAATTTGGTGACCTGCTCAATCGCCGAAGAATCCGGCTCATCCGTGCGCGGTCCGGCGAGCGCCGCCGGATCCGTCGGCATCGCGGGAACCGAGGAACTGGTCAGTCGCAAGGGCATGATCGAGATCGGCATCAATACCCGCGTCGGGCCCATTTGCCGGACCGTGGAGGATGCGGCGCGAGTGCTCGACGTGATCGCAGGCTACGATCCCAAAGATGAGCTGACCGCGTTCAGCATCGGCCGTACGCCGCAGCAGCCTTACGTCAGCTTCACGCACGAGAAGCGTCTGGACGGGGTACGCATCGGCGTGGTGCGCGAGTACATGAACAAGGCATTGTTCACCGCCGCGGATGCGCAGACCATCGACCTCGTGAGTGCCGCGGCGAATGACCTGCGCAAGCTTGGAGCGACGCTGGTCGATCCCGGCCCGGAGGGGGATCTATTCACCGACTGCTTGCACCGATATGGCCCGCAGGACAGCAACAAGGTGTTCACCAAACGCTTTCCGGAACAGTTTCCGGTGGATGCGCAGGGCAAGCCGGCCGGCGACCACATCTCCAAGCTGCTCGATCTGAAATTCGATCCCAGCCAGGTGTCGGAAAAATTCACACTGCGCGACTTCGGCCAGGGCGCGGCCGAAGGCCAGAGCAGATACATGCTGAACATGTATCTGCGCGAACGCGGCGATGCCAACATCAAGAGCAACGCGGATCTGATCGTCAAGTCCAACTTCCATCAGGATCCGCATTTTCCGGATCGCAAGAAGAGCCGCGAGAACCTGGAGAAGGCCAAGGAATTCGATATGTCGGAGCGCTTGCTGACCCGCTTTGCCGTGCAGCAGGTGATGATGCAGTGCATGGCCGAGCAGCACCTGGATGCGCTGGTCTACCCGACCAGCAACTTGCCGCCCACCAAGCTGGGCGCGCCCGGCGGGCCGCCGGTCAATGGCCGCCGCGGTGACGGCGTATGGAGCTTCCTCGGTGCGCAGGGCTTTCCGGTCATTACGGTGCCGGTGGGGTTCACCACGGAAGTCTATGATCTCATCCGTGATCCGTCGGCGCCCAAAGTGGAATATCCCGCCACGCCGGGCGGTGGCGGCGAACCGCTCGAGGGCGACGATCACATCCGGCTGACCGGACCTTTCCCGGCCGTTCTTCCGGTGGGCATGGACATCGTCGGCCGGCCTTTCGACGAGCCACTGCTGCTCAAGATCGCGGGGGCCTACACCGGCGCGACCCGGCGCCGGACGCCGCCGCCGGAATTCGGACCCTTGAGCGCGGCTCGCAAGCATGGATCCTGAGCCAAACAGGGGTCCCCCGCCGGATGGATTCGAGGCAATGAGCGACGCTGCGGATTCGCGCCGCCGCTTCATCGCCGGTATCGCGCAGCTCGGACTGGGCGCTTCCCTGCTGCCGGAGGAGGTGTTCGCACAAGAGGAGAAGCAGGGCAGCCATGGCCCGGAGCTCGACGCCGCGACGCTCAAAAGCGCGGCCGCGGTGGCCGGTCTCGAGTTCAGCGATGCCGAGTTGCAGGGGATGGTGCAGGCGGTCAATCAGAATCTGGGGCGCATCCGCGAACTGCACGCGATTCACATTCCGAACGATGTCGCGCCGCCGTTCTATTTCAGCCCCATCGTGCCGGGCATGCAGGTCAACCGCGCTGCGTTGCCCTTCAGGCTCAGCAAGCCGGCGGCATCGAGTCGGCCGCAAGATCTCGAGGAAGTCGCATTCTGGCCGGTGACGGCACTCGCAGAGCTCCTGAAGGCGCGCGCCGTCACCTCGGTCGAACTGACGCAGATGTATCTGGCGAGACTGAAAAAGCACAACGAAAAAATCAACTGCGTCGTCACGTTTCTCGATGATGTCGCGATGGCCCACGCGAAACAGGCCGATGCCGAAATCGGCGCCGGCCGCTACAAGGGACCGCTGCACGGCGTGCCTTGGGGCGCCAAGGACATCATCGCCGTCAAAGGCTACAAGACGACGTGGGGATCGGGCGCCTACAGAGAGCAAGTCATCGACGAGGAGGGCAGCGTCATCGCACTGCTGCGCGACGCCGGCGCCGTGTTGCTGGCGAAGCTCACCACCGGTGAACTGGCCGGCGGCGATCAATGGTTCGGCGGCCGTACCAATAATCCCTGGGACTTGAAGGACGGGGCCAGCGGTTCCTCCGCCGGTCCCGCGTCCGCGACCGCTGCCGGCCTCGTGCCGTTCGCCATCGGCACCGAAACCGGCGGGTCGATCTTGAGCCCTTCGGCGCGCTGCGGCGCCACCGGGCTCAGGCCGACTTTCGGCCGCGTCAGCCGCCATGGCGTGATGGCCCTCGCCTGGAGCCAGGATCGGCTCGGACCCATCTGTCGGTACGTGGAGGATTGCGCGGTCGTCATGAGCGTCATTGCGCGCCCCGACGGCAAAGACCTGAGCGTCTCGGACATCCCCTTCAACTGGGACGGCCGGCGCGACTACCGCACGCTGCGCGTGGGGTACCTTGCGGACGCTTTCACCGACAAGGACCGCAACGCCGAATGGATTCGCAACGATCAGGCCTCCCTCGAGCAGCTGCGCTCCATGGGAGTGAAGCTCGTCAAATTGTTCACCCGGCGTTTTCCCGATCGGTTTCCGGTCGATGCCGCCGGCAAGCCGACCACGGACCATATCGCCACCCTGGTGGAGATGACCGTGAACCCTTCGTTGGTGCCGGACAAGGTGACGTTGCGCGACTTCCCCCAGGTTCAGGCGGAGGGAGAGGGCAAGTACATGTTCGACGTGTATCTGCGCAAACGCGGCGATTCGGAAATCAAGAGCAATACCGACCTCATCAACAAGGCGACTTTTTATAACGATGCACATTTCCCCGACCGCAAGAGAACGCGGGAAACCGCCGACAGGGCCATGGAGTTGAACACGGCAGACCGCATGCTGCGCCGGTTCGCCGTGCAGGAAGTAATCCTGCAATGCATGGAGGAACAGCATCTCGACGCGGTGACCTATCCCATGACCAATATCCCGCCGGGCAAACTCGATGCGCCGCAGGAGCCCAACGTCAACGGCCGCTCGCCCCTGGGCTGGACGCTGCTGGGCGCCCAGGGCTTTCCGGCCATCACGGTGCCCGCGGGGTTCACCACCCAGGTGTACGATCGTGTCCGCGATCCCACGGTACCGCGGCCACCCACGCCCGAAGGCGCGAGTCCCGATGCGCCGCCGCCCGAAGCGACGCGTCTCGTCGGGCCGGTGGCGGCCAAGCTGCCGGTCGGGGTCGACTTCCTCGCACGCCCATTCGATGAGGCGATCCTGTTCCGCATCGCGTCGGCGTATACCGCCGCGACCCGACATCGTATGCCGCCGCCCGAGTTCGGACCCATACCCGGTGAACCTTAGATCCATGACGTCGATAACAAGGAATGCTTCCATGCGAGTGCGCCTCCTGGCCTGTTCATTCATCGCCGCGTTCAGCCTCTTGGCCGGTGCCCGCAATGCGGCCGCGTTGGCGGTGGAGGAGGCGAGCATCGCCGACATACAGGCAGCCTATCGCGAGGGGCGGGCCAGCGTTCATGAGGTCGTCGCGGCTTATCTCGCGCGCATCGCCGCCTATGACAAGAAAGGGCCTTACATCAATTCGCTCATCACCGTGAATCCGAAAGCCTTGCAAGAAGCGGATGCGATCGATGCGGCCTATAAGGCAAGCGGCAAATTCATCGGTAAGCTGCACGGCATCCCCGTGGTCCTGAAGGATAATCTGGACGCACTCGGCATGCCGATGACCAATGGATTCCAGGGTTGGAAGAACTATTATCCCCCGAGCGATGCCCCCCTGGTGGCCAAGATCAAGGCGGCGGGCGGCGTCATCATTGCCAAAGCCTCGCTGTCCGAGTTCGCGAAGGGTGGCGGCGATAACATCAATTCGGTGCTGCCGGGATTCGCCCGCAATCCCTACAACACCGCTTATGCCACCGGGGGCTCCTCGGGCGGTCCCGCGGCCGCGTTGGCATCCAGTTTCGCCGTGGTCGGCATCGGCACCGACACCGGCGGTTCGGTGCGCATGCCGTCCGCGCACAATGCGCTGTCGGGCTTGAGGCCCACCGTCGGATTGGTGTCGCGCACCGGAGTGGTGCCGCTCGACGGAGTACGCGACACCGCGGGCCCGATGGCGCGCTCGGTGACCGACATGGCCATTCTGCTGGACGTCATCGTCGGGCCCGATCCGGACGATGCGGCGACAGCGCGATCTGCCGGGCACGTGGCGAAAAGCTATTTGCCGTATTTAAAGAAAGACGGCCTGAAGGGGGCTCGTCTTGGAGTACTGCGCCAGGTCTTTACCCCCAAGGTCACGGATCCCACCATCATCGCGAATTTTGAGAAGACCATTGCGGAGTTGAAGGCCGCCGGCGCGGAAATAGTCGATCCCTTGATAGTTCCCGAACTGGATACGATTCCGCGCGCGCCCCAAACCAATGCTCAATTCAAGACGGATCTGACGCGATGGATCGCAAAGCATCCGGGCGTGCCGTATCCCTCGGTGAAGGCCATCGCGGATTCCAAAATGGTGCACCCCTTGCACCAGCAGAGTTTCGATCAGTCGGTCGACGCGCTTCCCGCCGACCAAGATCCCGCAACCATCGAGGGGCGCAAAAACGAGCAGCGCTATCGCGACGCCTTCATGAAGGCCATGGACGAAAGCAAAGTCGATGCCCTGATTTTCCCCACCTGGGCCCAGCTGCCGGCGATCAACGGGGACCGCAACACGCAAATCACCGAGGATCCGCAACCTGCACCAAATGCGGGCCCAACGCATTTGGGATCGAGCCTGACGTTCGTCGGCAGCACGCTTCAATGGCCTGCGTTGTCGGTTCCCAACGGGTATCTGGGCGAGGGGCTGCCGGTGGGCCTGCAGATCCTGGGCCGTGCCTGGGATGAAGGAAAAATCATCCAGTTCGCGTACGCCTATG
>PLAH01000075.1 GCA_003134045.1 Gammaproteobacteria bacterium | reverse complement strand
AGATGCGTCGCTTGCCCTCAGGCCACGCTATGGACGCGGGATCGATTGCGGGGGTGGGAGCGACCATCGGCACGCCATTTCTGACGAGTACGAGTTTCTCAGGCGCAATCCCGCACTGTCTCGCGGCGCGAACCTCGTGATAGGAAATGCAAACGATGGCGTGACACAAGGGAGCCAGCTTGCGCTCGATCCACTTGGCGCCATATTGCGCGTAGCTGCTCATCTTGCGGTCGAACGCCCAGCCATGGGGACAGTAGATGATTTTGGTCTTGCTCTTGAGCTTCAGAAGCATGGGCCGCAGGACCGCACCCGCAAAGGTGGAATGCAGGTGCACGACATTGGGCTGACCGCCGTTCACGAATTCTTTCAGGCGTCGCGCGAGTCGAAATGCATTGACCACTCGGCCGGCGCTGTCGTCGAAGGTGAGGACCTCGACTCCGGGAACGGAGCGCATGAACTGGCTCTGGCTCTCCGGCAATATCGCCGTGATGCACCCGGGACCGAAAAAATCCCGCTGCATCTTGATCAAGTGGCCGATATACGTGGCTAGGCCGCCGCCGCTGGTTTCGGCGGCGTGAACGATCCTGAAGGGGGCGGAGCCGGCGGAATGAAGGCGTGTACGAAGCAAACCACGCTCATCACGTTCGAAATTCGAGAAAGCGTCAGACACCTGCAGCTGATCTAATTCCATGCGGTAGTCCCGTCATAGCCATACAAAACAACTCCCGCCAGTCGGATCGTCCTTCCCAACCGGATAAACTTCCAAGTCATTTTTTTTGGTCATCGACTTCGAGAAATCATGCCGTACAAAACGATTCTACCCGCCCTACCTAGGACACTTTGCTCAACCGTTCAACTCGTCAGAATGCGAATTCTTGTAAATTTTTCAATCAGAACTCGACCGCGTAACCCATGTCTCGAGTCTATGTCGTGACGCGGCTCGCGACAATGGGGAAATCCATGCAAATTTTCAGAGAAATCACCGGGCTGCACGCTTTTTGAACAAATGCGACCAGGATTTACACGAATCAGGGTCATAGAGTCCGGCTGGTTCGACGAACGCGAACGATTAGAGCCTGCTGACGTTCTTGAACAGGCGCGCAAGAATCCACAAGCATTATAGCCTCGATAAATAAACGGTTCAGCTGACGCCAATATGCGACAGCCGACAAGGCCGCGGGGGGCGCGCCGATGGGCGAGGACACCCCGCCGTCGCGCTGCTGGTAAGATTCCAGGCCCTGATTGAAGTAGTTCGTAATGGCATAGTCTCGCCGACTCCTTAGAGGATTGGCGCACCACAATCGCGGCTGCGTATCAGATCGTCGTACAGCGACTCCAGTCGAGCGGTGCAAAGTTGGAGGTCGAATTTCTGTTCGACAAACTTAGGTCCGGCAGCGCTCATTCGCTCGGCGAGCGCATCGTCGAACAGGAGTTCGCTCAACCTGGAGGCCAGTCCCGGAACGTCGCGCTCCTGAAACCCATACCCCGTCTGTCCATCGACAATACCTTCGAGCGTTCCACCGACACCGGAAGTAACCACCGGAATGCCGCTGGCCTGCGCCTCGAACAACACGATCGCGAGCCCTTCCGCATCGCCATTTTCGGCGGTCACACTGGGCAGACAAAAGACGCGAGCCTCATCGAACTCTCTCTTGACTTCGGGGCCGGAGAGGAACCCCCTGAACACAGCGTTCACGCTCATCTCTCGCGCCAGATCCTCGAGCTGTGATCGTAGCGGTCCATCGCCGACGATCGTCAGTTGCGCCGCAGGATTCGTTCGTTGCACGATTCTCATCGCACGAAGCAGGTACGCGCATCCCTTTTTCTCGACCAGCCTACCCACGAACAACACCCGTCGTGGGCGTTGAGAGATACCCAGGCAACCGGGCTGGAACCGGGTACGGTCGACGCCGATGTATCGTACATCGATCTTGCTCGCAGGAATCCCCACGGCAATCGCTCGATTCTTGATCGCATCCGAGACCGCGACAAAGTGCACGTGTGGCAGGGATGCAAGTTGCAAAAGCCTTCGCGGATACCCGCGCATCAAGATCCCGCCGTGGCCGCCGCGCCACCAGCGAAAGTCGATGTTGATATCGAAACCGTGCAGCGTAACCACCATAGGGACGCCCAATGAGCGAGCAATGGGCACCGCCTCGATCGCGTCCATACCAAAATGAGCGTGCAGCAGGACCGGTTCGTCGCGCCTGAGGGCGGAGACATTCGGAGCGATCCCCAGGATCAGCCGCAGCTTCAATAGAAGCTGACTCGACCTTCGCGCCCCGTCGGCCTCCAACGTTCTGACATCCAAACCATCGAGGGCCAGCTCGTGGCACAAGCGCCTGCCCAAGAGCACCCCGCGCCAGCGCCGATAAGCACCGATCTGGGATTTGATGAAAGTTTCTGATCGAGGCAATAGTATGCTGCGATAAACGATGACCGTTGGCATCCGTCGATAATAACCGAAAAGGAAGTGAGCAAAGGCGGGTTGAAGTGGCGGCAAATGCTGACGCGCAGCGGCCTGGGCGCTAAAACGTCAGCTTGATCCCGCCTGTGACGTAGCGATCGTCGAAGGCATAAAAGCTGTAATTCGAATTCCGCTGCCGCAGGCCGGCGGACAAGTTGAGCGAACACCACGAGCGCGGCGCGTAACCCGCGGTCACACTCTGATTCTTGAGCGTATCGAGCCGGCCCAACGAGCTCTGAAGCGTGTCCGAGCCCACCACATAATCCTGATGTTCCCACGCCAGCAGCACGGAAAAAGTGAGCTTCTCCCGAGGAGTCCAGTTGGCTTTGAATGTGGTCTCCCGTGCCACGAAGTATTCCGTGGCCGCGTCCACATACGCTTCGAGATCCCTCCCGGCCGCAATGACCAGTTGAATCTTCTGCAGCGCCTGCCAATTGAGGGACGCATGCCAAACATCTCCGGAATAAGCGGCGAGCCGCGACTCCGCGTAGTGACGTTGCAAATAGCCGGCGTTGGCCACGAACTTGGTCTTGTCGCTGGGTTCAAAGTACAACAAGAGCTGCGTCGTCGACTCGTGGAAATTTTGCTGCACGGAAGCCGCGCTCGCAAATTCGTCCGGAAACTCCGCCTTCGCATACTTGTATTGCAGTTCGAGGGTATTCGATGCCGACGTCGCATACTCCGCGCCGAACGAACCCGACTCGTTGCGGGAGTCATATATTCGGGATTGCGAGAGGCTATGGTTGATATCCTCTTTATGGAATGCGGTGGTGAGCGCCCACCCGGGGCCCACCTGAAACCGGGCGTTCGCCAAGTAGCCGCCCGAGTCCACGATGTCCTTGGCAAAGTCGCGCGTGTATGCGAAGTCGAGCAAACCTCGATTGTGATCCACCCCCACTTGTCCAGTCCATTGCCCACCGCCCGTCCAGTCCCATAGCAGATGGCTATTCCACGCGGTGTTATCCAGGAATTTGTAGTAGGCATAGTCGTTGCGGCTCACCCCTAGTTCGGCCGCGACCGACTGCCGGCCGCCGACCCAGAGCTCATTGGCGCCCGCAGAGGTTTGCTCGATGCGATCGCTGCGTTTATCCGCGGTGCCGGCGGCAGTCTGGATATTGGTGTAGCCCGAGGGCAGCCGGAATAGATTATCGTCCGCCGTGACTTGCTGTGCCACGAAATAGGAAAACCCGGGATCGACAATATCCGTCGGAGCGGCCTCCGGCGCGTCCACATACACCTGGGCGATACAGACCGAACTGGAACCGAGGAGCGCCACGGTCAGCACGAGCCGTATCGGACCTCCCGAAAGCGACTTGGCGCCGAACATCAGCCCACGCTCGCCGAGAAATTGGCGCCGAGAACCGCCTCGAATTGCATCGCCGCGAGGCTCCAGCTGAATTGCCGCGTTCTCAGATGTCCCGCCTCTCGCAATTCCTGCCGCAGCCCCGCGGACTCGAGAACCCGGCGTATCTGCTTCGCAATGTCGGCCGGATCGTCGGGGTTGCAATAAATCACCGCATCGCCGCACACCTCCGGCATGGAGGCGCGGTTAGAGGTAATGACCGGACAGCCGCAATGCATAGCCTCGAGCGGCGGCAAGCCAAAACCCTCATAAAACGACGGGAAAACGAAGCATTCGGCGCCCTCGTACAGCGCGCGAAGCTCCGCGTCGCTGACATAGCCCGCCGCCACGAGGCTGGCGACGCCGTCGGGCAAATCACCGAACACTCGTCGATTCATGCCACCGACGGCGACGAGTTTTATATCCAGATCCTTCAGTAATTCAAGCGAGTGAATGATCGAAATGAGATTCTTGTTGGGGTTTGAACTTCCCACAGCCAACACATATCTCTGTCCGTCGAGATTGAGACGTCGTAGTACGCCGGTATCGGCGGGCTCACGCAGCACGTGTTCGCCTCCTTCGTACACGACTTCGATTTGCTTCCGACGTCCACCGATACGACGAGCAAGATCGGAAGCCGAGAATTTAGAGACGGCAACCACAACGTCAGCTCTTTTCATGATCCCCGCCATGAGCACCCGGTGCCAGTTCCGGTAGGCGAAACTATACGATGCCGGTGTTGCCAATACCCCCGCGTCATGCAGGACGACCAGCTGCCGTGCACGTGCCAGCGGCGCGCTATTGCATAGATTGAGCAACACGCTGTCCCGGCGTAAAAATGGCAGCCTGAACTGCTCCCATGCATGGCCGCCAAACCGCCGGTCGACAATGGCGGGAATATCGAGGCCTAACTCCTTTTGCGCTCGCGCCACCCCATCGGCGCGAAGCTCGGGCATGGCTACGGCGGCGGAACGCCCGCGCCCGAATTGGGGCCACCACGCTTTCAGCAGTTCGAATGCGAACCGGTCCACGCCCGTTGCCTGGCGAGTCATGAAGCGACCGTTGATTGTGATTGGAACTGTCATCGAAAGCGAGATCGTCCTATTAGAGTCGTTGGGCCGAGACATGACCCGAAGTCGTCGGACCGGGAATGAAACTGCCGTACGGAGCCTTGGAGACACGCAAAGCCGGCATAGCGAACTGCTCGCTTAGAATGGGATCTCAGGCATTCAAGACAGTGCCGATGAGCGTGGCGCCGGTTGGCTCGATTTCCGTCTTCGAGGATTCCACATCGGCCAGCGTGGTACGATTCTGCTTCAACGAAAGTATGCAGCCTTGCGCAATCGCAACCACAAGCTGCGCGTCGGAGTACTCCAGTATGGGCGGCGTATCGATGACGACGACGTCAAAAGCGGCGGGCGCGGTTTCGACGAGGTACGAAAATGCAACGCGACCCAACAATTCTTGCGGATTGACCGGCGGCGGCCCCGAACACATCACGAACAAATTCTTGAAGGATGCGATATTCATGAACGCGGCATTTGGCAGCGCGCGTCCCGACAGCACACTGGAAAGTCCGACGCTGTTGTCGAGTCCGAAGAGCTCGTGTTGCTTCGGGGTACGTAGATTGGCGTCTATGAGCAATGTTCGCTCACCCAACTGAGCGAATGACACGGCAAGATTACCTGCGATGGTGCTGGCGCCCTGACCGCGGCGGGGAGAAGTGACCACGATCACCTTACGCTGATCGTTAAACCAGCGTAACAGCAACTGGCTGCGCAGAGCTCGAATGGATTCGGACCGATCGCCGGCGGCCTCATAGGCCGCGAACAACTGGGAACTCAGGCGCGAGACGCCGCGCTCCGCATAGGGGTATGCATACTGTTCCGCGAGTGCCCGCTGCAATTCGCTCTCGGTGACCAGCCCAAGGCTGAGCGCCGCCTCCCCAAACAACAGCCCCTGCTCCCTCTGAGCGACGACTATGCGTCCCACGTCCTTTGCAGATAACGTCCCGGAGTCCACGAGTCGCTTGCCGAGCAACCCTTCGGATTGCGAGTCGGTCTCGTCTCTCTGCACCGACGCTTCGGACTCTCGCACGCTCTTCATGCGGCTTTGAGCCCACGCGGCAGCACCGGCACTACGGACAAGACCGTCAGACCGGTGTAATCAATGATATCCGCTCTCGAGCGCACCCGGCGGTCGCCAAGCTCCACCGCCAAGCTGATACCCGCAGCGAGCAGCACGCCGAACGCCAGCCCGATCGCCAGATAAAGCACCGGCTTCGGCCTCGAGGGTTTCAGAGGCGGAACGGCGAAGTTCAGCATCGCGATGCTGCTTTGGTTCAATTCACTTGCCAATCGGACTTGACTTGCCCTCTGCATGCCCGCGTCGAAAGCCGTCTGAGCGCTTTGCAGCTCTCGGTTCAGGACTTCCAGCGCATCGTGCTGCCGCTTCGCGCCTAGAACGGTTTGCTTCTGTTGGTCGAGCGCCCGTTGCAATTGCTCGACTTGACGTTGACTGATCTGCGCCGTCTGCTCGATGGAACCCCTGACAGCCTCTACTTCCGAGGCCAGCTTACTCCTCAATGATTTGACCGTCGCTTCCGCGCTCAAGTACTGCGGATGATTGTGGTCAAAACGTGCCGAGATCTCCGCGAAATTACCTTCCGCTCGCGCCAGATCGGTTTTCAGGGTTTGCAGCAACTCGTTGTTCAATATGTCCGGCAGCGCGTCTAGCTTGCCCTTTGCCAATGCCTCGTTCATCTGTTTGAGCCGGGTTTGCGACTCGTACAGCACTTGCTGCGCCGCGACCAATTGGGTAGAGACCTCGGTCAGCTTGGCGTTATCGACATCGATGTGTTCCTCGGTGCCGACGATGCTGCTTTTCATCTGCGCTTCGAGAAGCCGCTGCTGCGCCGAATCCACTCGTTGTCGCAGTGCCAACGTTTGCTGATCGAACCAATTCGATTGCCGTCGCGCCGGATCCTCCCGCAGCTCCAAACTGGTTTGGATGTAGGCTTCCGCATAAGCATTCGCCATTTGAGCCGCAATGTCTGGATCCCGTGCGGGGTAATCGATGTTGATGACGTTGCTGTCCTTCGATGACGGAGAGGCAACCACGTCGTCGGCAATCTTATATGCAATCCAATCGCGAATTTCGGTCTTGCCCGTCGCGGCATCGTTGAATTTCTTGATGAAGTAAGGATCGTGGGTCAAATTGAGTTTATCGACGACCTTGAGTGCGACGTTGTGACTCAGGATGATATCGAGTTGAGTGGCCAACACCGTGGCGGACAAGTCACCTGGCGGACCCGCGGCTCCGGTCACCGGATCGGTCGTCTTCGTATCGATCACCAACGAGGTGCCGGAGACATACGTTTTCGGCATCAGCAGGCAGATCGCGACGACGATGAGGAGGACCGTTGTGAGAACGGCCAAAAACAGTCTTTTGCGAGCCGTGAGTATCAGCCAGATGGTCGAAAGATTCATCGGTTAGAACCAGCTTTCCTTGACGAGTAGGATATCGTTGGGTTGCAAGGCATCAGAACCTTTGACCTTCACCCGAATCTCCGCGGCGCTGCCGCTGTGACGTTTCACGACCAGCCCTCTCTCCGAGCCCCGTCGTGTCAGGCCGCCTCCGGCGGAAATCGCCTGCGTAACGGTCATTCCCCGCTCCAGTCTATAAACGCCGGGCCGGTTCACTTCGCCGTAGATGTAGAATTGCGGTGCCTTCGGAACGTTGATCGTGTCACCGGCGGCCACTCTGGGATTCTGATCCGTGGCCCCGGCCAACATGGCGACCACATCCAGGGTTGTGGAAGTTCCGTCGGCGCGGATCAGTATGGCCTGGTCGCCGGCGGTCGCCGTGACGATTCCGCCGGCGTCAGCCAGCAGATTGAGCACTCGTCGGGAACCTTGCAGCGCATATTGACCAGGATTGGTCACCTCTCCCATGACCGCGACTCGCTGGCTCTGGTATTCGGTTACCAACACCGTCACCTGCGACTCCTTGATGAAACGCCCCGCCGCCAGCTGACTGCTCAATTTCGTCTCGATTTGGCGCGCCGACAATCCGCTCACCGGGACGGAACCGATCAAGGGAAACGTGATGTTGCCCGTTTGACTCACTCGAACGTCGCCGGCCAAATCTGGATATCCGAAAACGGCTATCCGAAGCAAATCGCCCGGACCCACCAAGTAGTCGTCATCCGCAGAGGTAGCGGCCGGGGCCAAACCCGACGCGAAAGCGAGCCACATTGCCAAGAGGGTGAAACCTATGCCATAGCGCCGAGTGAGTAGTTTAATTTTGATACCTCGATTAACGAATACTCGAACGGTTGGCACCGACGCACACCCGCGCGATCGTCTCGGCCAAAACTCATCATCCCTGGCTGTCCAAAGTCGATCTGTCGAAACCCAGCCGCGCACGAACCATCGCGCATTTAACAACGGCACGCGTAAAACACACAGGCCACCGCGGAGACGAACGAGGCCCAATAATTCGAGCCAAGACGATGAATAGTAACACTAGCAAAGAATAACCAGGAGCAATTACCCCGCGCAACTTCCATTTGCCCACCTGGGCGCCATGTAGGATTTACAAACCATAGCCCGCGACACCACCACGGTGGGACGGCCGCGCCAGCGCCCAAGCACAAGCCTCTGGACGCTCGCGCGAAACGGTTTGTCAGCAGTGCCAAGGTTCGGTATACGTAGGCGATGTTCCGAATCACCCGAATGGCGTGGGCGAGGCCCCGTTTGGCAGGAAGTGCTCCGCCTCGATCGAGCGATGCGGCAACTCTGCTGGCAGTTCTCATGCTGGGCGGTTGCGCGTTGGCGCCCTCGCTTGCTCAAAGCAGCGACCAATCGATCCAATGGGGCGCGAATGGCCACAACGACAGGCCTGATTCGGGTCCGAACTATGCCTACAACCGCGTCTCCCTAGCCGAACAAATGCGGCTGCTGACGGGCGCCGGGCTGACCTGGTATCGAACGGGATGTTCGGGGTCGTCGTGCGGAGCGCTCCCGGCAACCGCAAAGGCGCACGGCGTGAAACTCCTGTGGGGGCTCGAGCGCTGGCCGGACGCGCACGCGGACGAACACGCCAACTATCGGGGCGCCTTCGACTATGCCGCCGAAATCGCACGGCGCTATCGAGGCCAAATCGACTATTTCGAGGCCAGCAACGAGGTCGACGTTTGGGTGGGAATGAACGGAGATGGATCGGACCCCAGTCAATATGACCGCGAACGCTACGTCCGCGCGCGCGGACTCATCAAAGGTTTGATCGACGGGATTCACGCTGGAAATCCGTCCGCAAAAGTCCTGGTCGACGATGCAGGCTGGTGCCATTACGGTTTTTTGAGGATGCTGTGGAATGACGGCATCCGCTGGGACATCACAGCATTTCACTGGTACGCTAAACAGGGCAGCTTCGAGCAAGCGGGGTGCAACAAGGCGAACGTCGCCGAAATTCATGCCTCATTTGGGCTGCCCGTATGGATTACCGAGTTCAACTCGGATATCGGCGCAAAAGCCAATGACCAACCTGCGTCAGCGGCGTGGGTGTCCGCAGTCATGGCGCAGATTAGGGATGTCGCCCCAAAGTACAGCATTCAAGCGGCATTTGTTTACGAACTGCTCGACGAACCCAATTTGACGGGCGCTGAGCGTTATTTTGGAATCGCCGACGAGAACGGACAACCGAAGGCGACTTATCGGGCGATCGGCGCCGCGTTGACCCAAGCGCAGCCGTAGTGATCCAACCACTCGTTGACGGTCCGACGCGCGATTGAGAGATAGAATGTCAGCCACATGGTTTGCGCCGTTTTTCCTGATTTTCTTGATCTATGCGTGTCGTGGCCAGCGGCAGTGGGCGAGCGCGACCATCGTCGCGAGCTTTCTTCAGGCCGCCAGCCCCCTCTTGGTGGTGGCCGGGGGACGCATCAATGGCCTGCAACCCGCCTATGCGTTGCTTCCGGTGGGAATGGCGCAGCTCGCGTTCGAGTCGTTCAATTTGAAGAACGCCAAACTCAACCGCAACTACATCACATCATCCCACCTGTTCATTTTTGCACTGACCGCGGTGGCGATAATCGGCGCCTTTTTGCTTCCGCGTGCATTCGGCGGCATCGCCCACGTGACGCCCCCGCGCCGGCAAGATGTCATCGAGTTGGTGCATTTCAGCGCCGGAAATGGCGTGCAGGCATTTTACATCGGTTGCAATTTCGTTTTGTTCACATTGATCGCCCGGGTGGTGCATCGTGGATCCATCAGCATCCGTCAATGTGTCGGCGCTATCGCCTTTGGTACCACGATTGCCGTCATACTTGGCATTTATCAGATTTCCTGCGATATCTTGCATTTACCATGGCCCGATGCCGTCATCAACTCGAACTTAGGATCGGCGCAGCTATTCAATCAAAACGCCGCCGGAGTCGTTCACGCGCTTGGAATTACCAGACGAATGTCCTCCACATTCTTGGAACCGAGCATGATGTCGGTGTATTTTTTGGGCATGTTTTCGCTCTTTGGACTCGGCCTGAAACGCTGGCACATGGGCACGGCCGTCCTCTTCTGCCTGATCGTTTCGACATCCGCAACGGCGATCATCGGGCTGTGTGCATTGCTGTTCATCTGGACTTTTTGGGAACTGCGTAGCGGAATCAACGTCAACAGCATCACCGCCTTGAGCCTCGGCATGGCGTGCCTCGTCGGTATCCTTCTCCTGTATTTGATCGGCTTTACGGGCAATCACTTCGGATTCATAACGGACAAGCTGCACTCCAGTTCAGGACAGATCCGCTCGAGCCTGGACCTGATCGCGCTCCGGACCTTCCGTGAATCCTGGGGCCTTGGTGTGGGCATCGGCAGCACGCGCTCATCGAGTTTTTTGACAACCTTCGCCGCGAGCACCGGGATACCGGGCCTGATCTGCCTGGTGGGCTTTTTCGCGACCTTGCTGACCCGCGCCATGTCGTCCAAGTCGGTCGATATCCGCGCCCTGGGCCTCGCGCTCGCAACCATTATCGTGGGGTGGAGCATCAGCGTGCCGGATACGACGCTATCGCTGATCTGGTTGTTGAGTGGCATCGTCTGTGGCGCGGACACCCATGAGCGGTACAACGCCGTGGCGCAGCGCGCTGACTCGGTCAGCATTGCCTGATACGGCAATCTCTCATATGGACGAACCCGCTATCGAATCGCGTCCGCCGTTTCTGATGATTTCCGCACACGATTTCAGGAGCAAGCGTCAAGCCAACGTCCATTTCATCATGCGCGAAATGGCGCACCGCGGGCCGGCGCAATTTGCGTCGATTGGATTCAGCCCCCTGTCACTGCTTATCGAGGATCCGCGCGCCTCGCTCTGGCGCCGCTCGAATCGAGTCGAACGATATAACAACGTCGAATGCTATCTATGGCGCACCCTCGTTCATCCCTTCAGCCTTCGCCGCCTCAAGCTCGCCGCGCTTGAGAGGCCTTTTTTCAGGGCCTATGAACGTCTTCTGCCGAGAATCTTACGGCGTTGGATCACGGACGCGGGCACAATCATATTGGAGTCGGGAATATCCGTCTTGCTCTTCGATTTGATAAAAAAACTCAACCCTCGGGCGAGCGTCATCTATCTATGCTCCGACGCACTCAATACGATCGGCTGCGCGTCATTTCTCGAGCGGGAATTGTCGCGCATCGCCTCCGCCTTCGACGGAATCCGTATCCCATCCCCGCAACTTCTCTCGGAATTTCCCTCCCATTGCCCCATCTACTTCGTGCCGCACGGCATGGATCCAATACAAGCGAACGAATCGAGCATCTCGCCATACGAGGCTGGAATCCACCTCGTCAGTCTCGGCTCCATGCTGTTCGACCGCAGCTTCTTCGAAATCGCCGCCGTCGCGCTGCCCGATTATACCTTTCACGTGATCGGCGGCGGGATAAAGGCCCAAGCGCTGTCGGCGCCCAATATTCGCCTCTATGGCGAGATGCCGTTCAAGCAAACTCTCGCCTATATCAATCACGCGCAGGTCGGCATCGCACCCTATAACGGCGGAAAGGTGTCGCCCTATCTGGTCGATACCTCGATGAAATTGATGCAATTCGAGGCATACGGGCTGCCCGCCGTCTGTCCCGCGGTGGCGGCGGGAAACAGGTACGGGCGCTTCAGCTATGAGCCAGGCAACCGTGCATCGATCGTGGCGGCGATACAAGCGGCGCTCGCCCTCGGACGATTTGCGCCGCGGACACCGCTCTCGTGGAAGGAAGTCGCCGATCGGATACTTTCCCCGAAGAGTTTCGCCGGCACCACCCTGGAAGGCAAAACACCCTTCGCGCCGCCGTAGTCAGCCCTTGCCAGGCGCGGTGTTGCCCAATAGCCGTGACAGTCCGGTGATGCCGACGATCATATCTTTGACGAGCGCCGCGCGGCCGAAAGAGAACCGAGGAGCGTGTGCTCGATAACCCCCCATCCGCACGACGCCACTGAACGCCTTGATCCGGGCTGACACTCCCGAGTCGGGCGAATAGATCGCTTTTCTAAATCCGCAGACCGCGGCGCGCTGCCGCATCGCCATGCAAGCGCGCTGAACACTCGCGCGCCTATGCGCAGGCATGCCCGCGCCCAGCGCCTCCGCAAACGCGGCACATTCGAGCGCCACCGCCTCGCCGAGGGCGAAGATCCTTGCCTTGTCGAGTTCGAGCCGCGTCCTCATCGACTGTTTCTTGAAGGTAAATCCGACCGTGTTGCCGGAGTGCTGGCGGTAAAAGCACTGCACCTCCGGTATCAACACCACTTTCCCGAACATGGAGCCCAGGAACCAGATCCACTGGTCATGCACCATGGCATGAGGCTCCCGAGCGACCCCGCCGACCACATTGGGGTGGCGCGGACGCAGAGAATAGTCTGCGATTCGCAGCACTTCCTTGCGAAACAAATTCGAAAATCCCAAGTAATTCGCCAGCGGATCGACGCTGGCCGGCGGCAAGCTCTGGCGTTTGCTGAAATGGGGCACACAATCGCCGAAGCGCTCGCCCCCATACCAAAGCTGCGATGTATGCACGCAAACCATCACGTCAGGATCGACGAAGGCCTCCAGGCATGTGGACAACTTGCCGGGGAGCCATTTGTCGTCCTGATCGCAGAAGGCGATCACATCGCCGCTGCACAGTGCCGCCGCCTTCAGAAAATTGTCGGCGAAGCCAAGATTCCTCTCATTCTTGCAAGCCCTCACCGGAAACGGTGCGGTGAGCGCGAATTCCTCGACGATTTGCAGGGTGCGATCGTTGGAGCAATCGTCGGTAACGATGAGCTCGTCCGGCAAGCGCGTCTGCGACGCGAGACTCTCGAGTTGCTCGCGGATGTGCATCTCGCCGTTATAAGTGGCCATCGCAATGGACACCCGTAATGCGTCGCTCACGAGCCGCCCCCCTGACGACATGACTTCTTTGAAATACGTTTCTCAACTTGTCGAACGCAAAGCGCCCCCACGCGGCTTCCTCGAGCAAACGTCGCGCCGACACGAGCACGCCGCCCCCCCCCATGTCCCGTAACGCCAGAGAGCAGCGAAGACGGCGGTCACGGACATTCAACAAGGATTTGAGCTCTGCGGCATTCGGCGCATCGGCGGCGATATCTCCGAGAAGCTTCGCATTGGCGGCGATCAATGACTCCAGGTTACCGATGCCGTAGTTGGTTCTGGTTTTGGAGGAGGCAAGCTGTGCCCTCACGATTGGAATCGTATAGAGGTAGTACGGCTCGGCAATAAGGATCGCCCGCGCCTTGCGAATGAGCATTTCGAAGAGAAAGACAAAATCCTCGCCCACCCGCAGATCCTCCGGATAACGGATATGGTGACGCATCAGAAAATCACGGCGGCAGAACGGCTTCAGCGCACCGAATGAGAAGCGCAGCGGCGGGCCATCATTACGCAATAGCAATTCCGTCGTGAGTGCGACGCGGCCACTTTTGAGCACGAATCCCGGCTGGACGACCTTGGCCTGGTTGCTGTCATAGTACAATTGATTGTCGCAAATCAAATCCAGATCATCCCCCTCGCCCGCGCTCAACAAGGCAGCCAACCGCCCGGGCAGGTATCGATCGTCGCTGTCCAATATGGTGAGCCAAGTCCCCTGGGCGCATTCTATTCCCACATTGCGCGCAGCCGCGGGCCCTGAGTTGCGGTCAAGACGGCGATATTTTATTCTCGGTTCTTCAGAATATTTGGCGCTTATATGGTCCCGCACCCCATCTGTCGAGCAATCATCTATAATGATGAGTTCCCAGTCCTGATACGTTTGCAGTAGTACGCTTTCGATGGCCTCGTCGATGAAATGCTCGGCATTAAATGCGGCCATTAGAACGCTGACGCTCGCCATTTTTACCGTGCCTCATGCCGATGACGTGAAATGCCGCATCGAGTCGCCCTGCTACGCAAGCCACTCTAATGTATCAGTTATCTAAGCGCTTACGCACGTTCACCGCGACGCCTAGGGGGTCGTGACCCTTCGGCGGATCAATATTCGACTGACTGTGCCCACGAAAGCATCGTATTCTGCCGAGATTGTGATGGATGATCTTTCATTATCCAAACCAGCACTGTTCCAAAGTTGAAGAGACGAAGCCAGATTCAGGCGAGGAGCATTGTACGACCGAGCATCTGCCCTTCGAGAGCCTTCCATGCCTGAACTGAGAAAGCGCCAGAATCTGAAAAAGGACGCTGCATACGTCTACACCGCGTACTCGTTGCGCTATTTGAGTGTCATCGTGCTCATTCCGTACTACGGGCGGGTGCTAGGTCCCGCCAGCTACGGGACCGTTCTCGCCGCCATGTCGCTCATGGCACTCGTCTGGATGGTCGTCAACTACGGCTTCTCCACGACCGGTTCTCGCGAACTTGCGTCGACTCTCGGCGACGCGGAGCACGCACTCGTGTTCTCGCGGCAGATTTCCGCTCGATTGATCCTCATTCCCGTGGGCGTAGGCATCGGAGTTCTCGGCACCTGGCTATCGCCGACGCTGCGATCCAACCCATGGTTTGGAGTCATCGCGACATTGCTGGGGTTGATAAATTCCATGAACCTTGGCTGGTTCTATCAAGGTCTGCGCCGATTTCGCCTGTCTCTGATCTTCGAGGCCATGGCTTATCCCTTGAATGTCGGCTTCGTCCTGTTGCTCGTGCGAAATTCGAACGACGGTCTTCGAGCCCTAGTCGCGCTTCTCCTTTCCACGAGTCTGGCGGCGCTTTCGGCCTACGTTGTCGCGTTGAATATGCTCAAGCCCCAACGCCTGTCGATCCGTGGCGGGTTGTCCGAAATCAAGAGCGCCAGCACGATCTTTTTACAGTCGGTCAACGCCATGATGATGACTTCCGGGTCGACCTACATGCTGAGCGTACTGTCGACGCCCGAACAGGTGGGGTATTTTGGGTCGGTGGAGAAGCTGATTTCCTTCGCATTGGCATTTTTGCAACCCGCTGCTCAGGTGCTGATGCCGACAATCGCCCATCGATCAAAACACGATTCCGGTAATTTACGTCCCTTGGTACGCAAGGGAATCGCCTTTGAAATGGGCTATGGTTTGTGCGCGTGCCTAGGGGGAGCCCTGTTGGCACCTTACATAATCCCCCTGGCCTTTGGGCAGCGTTTCGCACCCTCCATCCATATGATGAGAATCATGGTGTGGGCTCTGCCGTTTGCCGCGTTCACCCACGCAGTGGGTTCCTATATCCTGATCCCACAGAGAAATGAAAGATGGCTCGTCCTTGCATTTGTGGTCGGCAACCTGTTCAACGTTGCACTCATCGTATTACTTACTAAAAGCTTGGGAGGCGTCGGCGTATCCACAGCCCGGGTGGCTGGAGAATGTCTGACGGCATTGATGCTTGCATACTTGACGATGAGAGCACGCTCGAGCAGTAAGTTCATATAATAAACTCGCGCGGCCCTATTTGATGGTCACTTCCTTATGCTAATCGATGCTCGCGCGGCAGAAAACACCACACTCGAGTGCGACCTATGTGTCGTAGGCGCGGGGCCGGCCGGCATCGCGATTGCCGACCGACTGCGTGAATCGGGATTATCCGTCGTGTTGGTCGAAAGCGGCGGCTTCGGCCTGGAACTGCCCACACAGCGTCTGTATCACGGCGACATTCAGGGCGCAGACTATTTTCGATTGGACGCGTGCCGCTGGCGACTATTTGGCGGAAGCAGCAACCGTTGGGGCGGTTGGTGCCGGCCATTGGAGCCGATCGACTTTACTCGGCGCGCGTGGCTGCCATTCAGTGGCTGGCCAATTTCGGCGACGGACTTGCAGCCTTACTACGCGGACACGGCGAAGCTTTTTGAGCTAACGACAGCGGCATTCGACCTGGCCTCCTGGCGAGGCCGTTTGCCCGCGCCTCTCGCACTCGAGGATACGAGCTTCGGCAACGCGCTCTTTCAATTCAGCTCCGAGACGAATTTTGGCGAGGTATATCGCGAGCGCCTGCTCACCGCGAAAAACATCAGAATCATGATCCACGCCAATCTACGAGACATCGTATTGGAGAAGGGTTCGCGACGCGTGGGCGCCTTGCTGATATCGACGCTCAACGGGCGTTCCATCACGGTTCGGCCGAAAGCGGTAGTCTTGGCAGCGGGCGGCATCGAAAATGCGAGACTGCTGCTGGCGTCCAAATCAGACCAACCCGCCGGTCTTGGCAACGAATTCGACAGGGTGGGCCGTTTTTTCATGGAGCATCTGCATGTACCCGTCGGGCACCTGCTCGCGGCTCCGGGCCTCGAACTCTCGAGCTTTTATCGCAAGGCCTTTTATGGGGACGCACAGCTTCGCGGAGTGATCACACCCTGCGCATCCGCAATGAATCAAAATCAGCTCATGGGAACCTCGATTGCGATCGAGCCATCTCGATATTCATTTGGTACTCCTTTCGTGGGTTGGCCCCCCTCCGTCACGTTCGGTCCGGTCCGACGTTATAAGCAATGGCGTAAAGGCCACCTGAAATCCGTGGCGGAGCGATTGAAGCATGCGGCAGACCAGCTGCAAGCCATCCCGAACAAAATCCGCACCTCGAGCTTGGCGCGCTCGGCGAAAAACCGCGCAGACTCCGGAATACCCTACGAACAGGTCTTCTCCCTGTACTTTCGGGCCGAGCAAGCCCCTGCACCCGCGAATCGCGTGGTACTCACTGAACGGCTCGATGCTCTGGGTATGCCACGCAGCCGGCTGCGTTGGAACGTCAATCCGGTGGATAGGGCGAATATCCTCGGCTGGCTCAATCACTTCGATCGGGACATGCGCCGACGCGGTTTTGGACACGTCGTGCCGCCGCCCGACGATTGGGATCGACACATCATCGGCGGTCCGCATCATATGGGAACGACGCGAATGGCGGCCGACCCTCGCACGGGAGTGGTCGACGCACAATGCCGCGTTCATTCGGTCGACAATCTCTACATCGCAGGCAGCTCGGTCTTCACCACCGGCGGCTATGCCAATCCGACTTTCACGCTCGTGGCGCTCGCGTTGCGCTTGGCCGACAGACTGAAAAAACTGCACACGTAGAAGCGCGTTTCGCTGCGCGAATGCAGCGAACGCGCGATCCGCGGCAAATGCCCCGACTCGCCGTCAAGTCCCCTACTTCAATACCTGCAAATGCGTCGGCGGACTCGGGGATGCTTGCGTGGGTGTGCTGAGGAATTTTGTGATTGACGAGGATGCGGCCTTCGCGATGCCGTTGGCATCGAAAATCCCAAAATGCGCTTGTGCGCCTGGGAGCGACGGCTCATCAATGAGTTCATAGACGAAGGCGCCCTCGATTTTGTACTTGCTTGCGACGGTACGGACTTGGGTCATGAACTGCGATATCCAGACGGCCGCCGCCGACTCATCGTCCGCCTTAGCCGCGATATCGGAATTGAATTCTGTGATCCATACGGGCAAGCCGAAAGATGCATGCGCCGCGGCGACATTAGTACCGCCGCAACCGGCATGCTCCATGTCGCCTTGGCTTGCATACCAATGAAACGCCGTGATGTCCCAGCGCAAGCCATCCGCCCAAAGTGCTTGAAGAAAGCCGTAATGGCACCAGCCCGCGTCATCCACCAAAATTTGCGCCGAAGGATCGCCCGCGCGGATTCCGTCGATCAGGCCGCTGATGAGTCCGCGAGCTTGGACGTAACGCTGCTGGTTATACTGTGCTCGAGCTGATCCGTCTCCCGACATGCCAACCCATACGTCGGCCTCGTTGCTCGCCTCATAAAACTTGAAGGCATTACGATACTTGGTCGCCTCGGTGAGGGCGTATTGATAACCGTGGGCATAATTCGACGCCTCACTCAGCGTCGCATCAGGCTGAAGTTCGATTGACCTTAGAATTCCCACGCCGCTCGCACTCGCGAGCTGGATTAGTGTGCCACAATTGGCGTCCTCACAAGCCGTGCGATACCAATCCGCTCCGATCGACCCCAAGAGCATTATTTGCCGGTTTAGCGGCAGCGTATTGTAAGAGGAACTCGTACCGTCCGCGATCTTGTCGTCGTGCCCAACGGCGCCCCAGCGCACATCAGTGGAGTCTGTCGAATTCGCGCGACCACTTCCGAGAATACCCAGAGCGAGCGCGACCACCCCCAGAGCAATCAGATTGGGCAGCGATTTAGCTCCTCTAAGCCTATTTACCATTTCTTCCTCGCTCTCGGCGAGCGCAAATTCGAATTCGATCGACGCCAACGTCAACAATGCAGCAAAGCTAGGTCTAATTCACGGAACCAAGTCCCAGTCTCGTTGCGAGACTGCCGTCCGGGGCAATGACGGATCTGCTCGACCCCGCCCTCGGCCTCTCGTGGTGCGCCGCCATAATCGGCCGATGCCGCACGGCTCGCGCCCACGTCGATCGAGGGCTTGACCTTCGTCGTCGAGCGATTCCAGGCGATGACTTCTGGGCTGGTTTTCACCAGGTTAGCCGCGATGCCTCACCTATATTTCCCAAGCCGCAAAATACCCCTTCCATCGACGACTCCGTACAGTGGTTATCAATGGTTGACCCGACTACCCGGGATTTCCTTTGCCGACGATCGAGATCTAAATTCACCCGTCGCGCGCAACGCCGCCTCCGGACGAGCGGTCATTACCACGCTTGCCGATGACGCCGCGCTCGAATCGGTAATCGGCGGCGCCGATGGACTCCCGGAGGGACTGGCCCACGAAGCACTGCATATCTCGATAAGCATCATCGCGGCGGCGACTGCGTAAGGCCTGGAAACAGTTCATCTATCGCGACGCCAGATTCATGAGTGCTCTGATCCTCGCCCGGGCCGAAGCGGCAGCGGCCGTTAAACTGTTCATCGGGGCCATCTTGGGGGCGGACCCATCAATCCGCTCAATTCCTATCCACCGATTCCTCTGTGTCGCTAACAGCGCTCACATTCTCGCGGCACTGTCTTGGACAACATGAGCAGCAATGATCCGTACTGTTACAGCGGCTCGGCCTGGGTCGTAATGTAAGGACGATCTTTTGCTCGAAGCTTTGCTATAGCAAACCGGCCCATCCGCTGACCAGGTATTTCGATTAGTCGGTAAGTAATCGAAGCGACCGCCATCGTGCCGGTGAGTCCGAACAATACCAAAGTGAAGAAGTAGAGGTTCGGCGAGAGACGAAGATTAAGGCCGAACACTGTCATCACCTTATTGGCCTGCCAGAGGACGGCGAAATGCACCAAATACCCGCTGAAGCTGATCTTTCCGAGGTAGCAAGAGAGCCGATTGACGAGCAAGCGCGACGGTCGGTGCGCTAGGCACGCCGTGAGCAATGCAAAATCCATAGAAAACAGAAGATGTGACTGCAACAAAGTATCCTGAAGGATCGATAGCGGCACTATCGCGAGCACACTTAGCCAGAGTAATGGAACCCAGAGTTTCGAAGTCATTTCTCGGTCGTGCACCAGAAAATCTCTTAGGCAGAAATACACCACGAATCCCACACAGAAGACTGGGAATTGATTTGGAAACCACAAGACGCAGAAGGTTTCCCAGAGAGATGCATCGTCAATCAGAGGCCGATGAAGAATAACTGCGTACAATACGGAACTTGCGAGCAGGGCGACTCCGGACAGAGTTGTCGCCCGCCTGAGTGAATTGACCCGCAAGAACATCAGCGGAAACAGCAGATAGAAGAACATCTCGACCGCGATCGACCAGCCGCCCGGGACGACCGCATCTGCAGCGTTTATCCAATACGGGTTCCATCCGTTGGTAAATGTCACTGTAGTCAGTAAATGCCATATTGACGGCCATGCAATGTGACCTCGTAGGGAGGGAAGCATGGTGTAGAACGCCAGCGCGACATAAAACATTGGCGCGATTCGAAAGAGGCGGCGAATGAAGAAGTTCAGCCAAGAGTGGCGTTCCGATTGTCGCTGCGCCTGTGAGAGACACAAGGTGAGCGCGCTGACAACGAAGAATAGCTGCACGCCGCGAGCCCCCTGAGCGCTGATCGAATGCAGCCAAGATCCGAGCGCCGCTGGTGCTCCCATAAATGCCCAAACCTCGATGTCGCGCTGCGCGTGGCTCACCAGTACGGCGAATATCGCGATTCCACGCAAGGCATCGATGAAGGCAAACTTCCTCAGGTTCTACTCGAACGCGCCGCCGGCGCGAATCGGTAGCGCCGGTTGACGACCAATGCGTCGCGCTTGTCAGCGACATTGATGTTCCAAGCCATTGTCACGTCATTTCGGTCCAGAGCGCAGATGCAAACCCAACTTAGGCAGTTATTAGCCTCTGTTTATACCGCGCGGCTGGCAATCCAAGCAAGTCTGGCAATCAGACCCCGCAGCTGACTGGATAATCGAATTGGCAATAACTAAACCGACATCGTTGCGGGCTCTCGTCCTACTTTCCGCACATCTCG
>PLAH01000192.1 GCA_003134045.1 Gammaproteobacteria bacterium | reverse complement strand
GGGTCAGCACGGAACCGACACGATCGTCACCGCCGGTCAGCACGGCACTGCCACGATCGGCGCCGCCGGTCAGCATGGCACCGACACCGTCGTCACCGCGGGGCAACACGGCACTGACACGTTGGTCTCCACGAAGGCGCTGGGCCAGCACGGCACCGACTGACGGTTCCTGGCTGGTCCCTCCTCCCCTCCGGCCGTGCAGAATCTCAGCATTTAGCTTGTGCTGGGCGGCATCGCCCAGCACAACGACTTTATCCTGCAGGTCTCGTGCTTCCCCACGAGACCTGCCGCTTCGTCATCGCCCGAGCGTCTACGTCCAAGACGGCGCAACGCATCGGTTGCAAAATTTCAGCTTGGACCTTAGTTTTGAAGCGCAGGAAGCCTGCGGCCACCCCGCGAGAATATGTGAAATCAAGAAAGGAGGATAACCCGACCCATTACGACCAATGACTTACGTCGCAGATAAAGTGGCTTTTATAAGGATGTAAAACTGCTGTGCAAAAGACTCGAACCAAAACCGCATCTGCTCGGCGAACCGCCGCCAAGCTCAAAGAAAGCAAACGCCGTAGGGTCACGGCTCAGAACGTCGTCAATAACCTGCTAAAACTTTACGATCAGCTAGGCATCGATGTCACGCAAGCCAAGTGGCGTACCGGTCGCTCGAGCAAGTTCCAATCTCCGTCCCGTACCCTCTACCCCTACGTGTCCGCCATTGGCGAGATGCTCACCTCGTGGCACCAAGATCCCGCCTATCTCGACAGCGCCGGAAATCCATCGCCGATCAAATTGCGGGGCTCACGTCCATCCTTCCGAAGTCTGGCGCAACGTGCGATCCCAAAAATAGATGAAATTTTCCTGCTCTCCGAGCTCGAGAGACTCGGCGCGGTCTGTATCGATGAGAGCAACTTTGTCCACGTCAAACGCCGCTCCTTCCCCATCTACCAGGATAAGCGTCTGGCAATCGAACACACTCTCGTTGCACTCGACGGCTTCATTCGGACACTGCGCCACAATCTCGACAGTGAGCCGTCCAACTCCGACCAGCTGTTTCACCGGCTCGTATGGAATCGCGATTTTGACAGCAGGCAGATTCCGGCACTGAAGGTCAGGGTGAAAAGGCACAGCCAGAATTTCTTGGACTCCATGGACAACTGGTTGTCGCGCAACGAACTGCCGCGTGAGGCGAAATCGAATGGCCACACCAGACGATGCCAGGTGTCGATTGGCGTCTACCTTACCTTGGAAAATACATAGCCGAAGCGAAGGATCAGACCGCTCGGCGAAAATTTCGCCTTCTGCCTGCCGTCTCCGCCTTCTCGCCTTTCTTGTCGCACGACTCGTGATAAAAAATCGTCACGCCAATGCGGACGGAACCACCGTCCTTGAACTTCGCCGGCGGCCGTGGGGCGCGTCTCGGACCCATGTGTTCTCGTATATCGGCCAGAAAATCCGCGGCCTTGATCGATAGTTCCCTGCGAAACAGCGGCAATGAGCTGGGCGATACCAAGGTCTCCGAAACGCTTGCGATGAATCTCGGCGTCTCCGGCTGCTTCATATTGAGCAGCATCGTCGACAGCAGTTCCGACGCCCGATCGCCGAACGCTTTTATCGCTCGAACGCTCATGCCTCGCTCGACGGCCATGTACGCCTTTGCGCGGACTCTCTGCGTCGACAGCAATTCAACTGCTCCACCCCTGACCAGTTCGTCGAGCACCGCGCGCGTCGGTATCCCTCGGCCATATTTTTTTGCGAGTGCCTCGAACGTGATTCCGCGACCGTACAATTTGAGATCGGCGGGTTGCCCGTGAGCGTCGGTGAACTTCGGATCCTCGCGCCAGGCCGCAAGGATTCTATTGGTCGACTGTTGCTGGCCTTCGGCCGCCCGCTCCGAATTCTTGGCGGTCAGCTGCAAAATCCGTGAGATTGCGCCTCTGGATATCCCCGTCGTCGCGGCGATGCCGGAGATATTGACGCGGTCGGAGACTTCGAGCTGCTTCGCCACCGCACTGATGACGGCCGCCTCCCGGTATATCGCATTCAACTCACTGGTGCTCAAGCCCGAGTCGGAAACGAAACCCGCCAGCGGCTCCAGGAGTTGCAGTAACGCATTCCTTGCGATGGCACGAACGTCGGTAGCCTTCGACTTTTCCGAATCTTTGTTCGTTTCGTTCTGCACGTCGGTATCGCTGTCGTTGGGTAGGCTGAAAATACAGCCATTGCCCGAAAATTTCCAAGGAGTTTAGGCCTCGCGAGGCCCCATACCTTCCCCGCTGTGACAATGCATCGATTCGGGGTATGTTCAAACCTGATGCGACCGCGTGACGTCCTGGCAGAATTGCCGTTGCGCCACTCCCCCGGCCGAGGAGTATGTTGTGGTTGGGATTGAAGTGAACCGGCGAGGCCTCGGCACGTGGGCGCGGCGACTTCGCCCAGATCCGGATGTCGGCCGGGGATAGCCCCGGTGATTTGCGATGCGCAGGACGATGACGGGCCGTTGCGCGGAGCGGCCACAGCTGAAGGCCCCTGGCCCTTGGAGGGCCGCCGGGCGCGATCTGCAGACAACAGATCCGCGCGGGTCAGCGAAGGCGCGGCGCGTCATTTAAGGGAGTCAGGATGCCGGTTGCCTTCGACTGCGCTTTGGTTTGGTGCACCATTTCGGAGCAATTATTGTAAGGCGCTGTATTACATAGCAATCTTCGGCGTGGCATAGATTTCGCTACCTATTCCTGATGAGGGGACCATTTGGGCAATAAACCGTACAACGAAATGTATCTCAGCGATGGCGCGACCCGACCGCACTACCTGAGCTACGGCCATTGGCTGGAAGAGCAAGCCGCCGAACGTTTGAATCAAAAACGGGCGGAAGCCGACGCGTTATTCCATCGGGTCGGGATCACCTTCGCGGTGTACGGCCAAGAGGAAGGCGCCGAGCGCTTGATCCCCTTCGACATCGTCCCCCGCGTTCTGCCGCTGGAGGAATGGATTCGGCTCGAGGCCGGGCTCAAGCAACGGGTCCGCGCGCTGAATGCCTTCATCCACGATATTTACCACGATCAGCAGATCTTGAAGGCGGGCGTCGTGCCCGCGGAACAGGTGCTCTGCAACTCGCAGTACCGCCCGGAGATGCAAGGCGTCGATGTGCCCGGGGGCATTTACGCCCACATCGCCGGCATCGATATCGTGCGCGACGACGCCGGCGAATTCCGGGTGCTCGAGGACAACCTGAGAGTTCCCTCGGGCGTGTCGTACATGCTCGAGAACCGCAAGATGATGATGCGCCTGTTCCCGGAACTGTTCTCCACCCATCGCGTGGCTCCGGTGGACCACTATCCCGACGTGCTGCTCGACAATCTTCGCAGCGTCGCGCCGACGGGCGTGGCCGATCCCACCGTGGTCTTGATGACCGCGGGCGCCCACAACAGCGCGTACTTCGAACATGCCTTTCTCGCCCAGCAGATGGGCATCGAACTGGTCGAGGGCCAGGATCTGTTCGTGCGCGACGAGGCGGTATTCATGCGCACCACGCAAGGCCCGCAGCGCGTCGATGTGATCTACCGCCGCATCGACGACGATTTCCTGGATCCGCTGGTATTCAGGCCCGATTCCATGCTGGGCGTCCCCGGACTGCTGACAGCCTATCGCGCCGGCCGGATCACCATCGCCAACGCCATCGGTACCGGCGTGGCCGACGACAAGTCGATCTACCCTTACGTGCCCGAGATGATCCGCTTCTACCTGGGCCAATCGCCGATGATCGGCAATGTGCACACGTGGATGCTGCGCAACAAGGAGGACCGCGACTACGTGCTGGCGCACCTGTCCGAATTGGTGGTCAAAGAGGTGCATGGCGCCGGCGGCTACGGCATGCTCATCGGGCCCGCCGCCACCAAGGCCGAGATCGAGATTTTCCGCCAGCAAATCATCGCCACGCCCGAACGCTATATCGCGCAGCCCACGCTGGCGCTCTCGACCTGTCCCACCTTCGTGGCGCAGGGACTGGCACCCCGGCACATCGATCTGCGGCCCTTCGTATTGTCCGGGAGGGACGTGACCATCGTTCCCGGCGGACTGACCCGGGTCGCGCTGCTCGAAGGCTCGTTGGTCGTGAACTCCTCGCAGGGCGGCGGGACCAAAGACACCTGGGTGCTGGAAGCGTAGATGCTCAGCCGCACCGCCGACCACTTGTATTGGATGTCGCGCTACATCGAGCGCGCGGAGAGCCTGGCGCGACTGGTGGATGCGCATTATCGCATGTCGCTCCTGCCCCATTCCGACGACATGCTGGCGCAATCGCTGAGTTCGACCATGACCGCGCTCCATATGGAGGAAGCCTATCGCGAGCGGCACGACACCATCGAGCCCCGCGCGGTGTTCGAGTTCGTGAGTCTCGACCGCGAATTCACCGGCAGCATCATCAGCTGCCTGCGGGCCGCTCGCGAAAATGCCCGGGCCGTGCGCGGTTCGCTCACCTCGGAACTCTGGGAAACACTCAACTCCACCTGGCTCGACGCCCGCGCGCTCATCGCCCGCAGCGGGCGCAACCCCGACATCGGCCAATTCGTGGAATGGGTCAAGGAGCGCTCTCATCTTACCCGCGGCGTCACGATCGGCACCATGCTGCGCGACGAGGCCTACCACTTCACCCGTATCGGCACCTTCCTCGAGCGCGCCGACAGCACCGCGCGAATTCTGACGGCGCATCAAACCGATCTCAGGCCGGGCGCCGACGCAGGTTCGGTCCCCGATCCATTCGAATGGAGCGTGCTGCTGCGGGCGCTATCCGCCTTCGAAGTGTACCGACGCGTGTTCCGCGACGTGATCACGCCCGTGAAGGTGGCGCAGCTCTTGATTCTGCGCGATGACATGCCGCGTTCCCTGCTGCGCTGCTGCAAGGAAGTGTTCCAAAACCTCAAGTCGGTGGCCAACGAGCAATCGGCGGAAACCGAACGGCGCGCCGGCGAGATGCATGCCATGCTGCATTTCACGCGGATGGAGGACATCCTGACCACGGGGCTGCCCGAGTTTCTCGAACAATTCCTGGCACGTCTGCGCAACTTGGGCGATCGCGTCGCATCGGATTTCTTGGTACCACCGGCGGAGGCGTAATATGCAATTGCACATTCGACATGAGACCCGGTACCGCTACGAGCGGCCGGTCAAGTACAGTGTGCAAAGCCTGCATCTGACGCCGCGCCGCGATCCCAGCCAGCGCGCGCTCAACTGGAGTATCAGCGCGCCGGGGAGACGTCTCGAACAAGTCGACGCCTACGGCAATATTTCCCATCTGCTGACCATCGAAGAGCCGCATCGCGAGATCTCGATCGTGGTTCATGGGGTGGTCGAGACCGCGGATACCGAGGGACGCCAGGACGACGGCCCGCTGTCGCCGCTCGCGTATCTGGCACCCACCAAACTCACCACCCCGAACGACGAGCTGCGCGTCTTCGCGCAGCACGCCATGGAGAGAACCAGCGATCCGCGGGCGCGCGTGCAGGCGCTGGCCGAGGCCGTGTTCGATGCGGTGCGATACAAGAGCGGCACCAGCGATGTCCAGGACAGCGCCGCGGTGGCGTTCAAGAGCGGCGAAGGCGTTTGCCAGGACCATGCCCACGTCTACATCGCCTCCGCCCGATCGGCGGGTATTCCCTCACGCTACGTCAGCGGCTACTTGTTCACCGGCGACAGCAGCGATGCCGCGAGCCACGCCTGGGTGGACGTCTGGCTGGGCGCCGAAATTGGCTGGCAGAGCATCGATGTCACCCACAAGCGGCCGGCGGTGCGCACCTACTGCCGCTTGGCGGTCGGGCGCGACTACCTGGACGCCGCGCCGGTGCGCGGCGTACGCCAGGGCGGCGGCGGGGAGAAAATGGAGGCCAACGTACTGGTCGCGGAGTCGGCGCAACAGCAGCAGCAGTGATGTAGAATTTCGCGCCATGACTTACTGCGTCGGCCTACTGGTCGACACCGGGCTCGTCTTGCTGTCCGATTCGCGGACCAACGCCGGCGTCGATCAAATCAATACGTTCCGCAAGATGGCGACGTTCCAGCAGCCGAACGATCGGGTGCTGGTGCTGCTGTCGGCGGGCAACCTCGCGATCACGCAGGCGGTGGTCAACCTGCTGCACGAAACGCCCGAGGATACCGGCCAGCCCGCACGAATTTTTCGCGCCAAGAACATGTTCAGTGCGGCCCGGGTCGTCGGCGACGCGCTGCGGGAGATCCACGATCGCGATGCCGAGATGCTCAAGGAACACGGCCACGACTTCAACGCGACCTTCATCCTGGGCGGCCAGATCTACGGCGAAGAGCCGCGGCTGTTCCATGTGTACTCCGCCGGGAATTTCATCGAGTCGTCGGTCGATACGCCCTACTTCCAGATCGGCGAATCCAAGTACGGCAAGCCCATCGTCGATCGCGTGATCTCCCGCAGCAGCAGCCTGGCGCAGGCAGCGAAATGCGCCTTGATCTCGATGGACTCGACCATCCGCTCGAATCTGTCCGTGGGACCTCCCCTGGATCTCGCCATCATCCGGCGCGACGAGTTCAGGCTCGCCACCCACATCAGCATCGACATGGACAACGAATACTTCAAGATGATCCGCACGCGCTGGGGATTCGCATTGCAAGAGGTCTTCAGCGAACTGCCCAACCCGAATTGGTAGCGATCCTCGTTAACGCGCCTCGGCCGCGTCCCAGCGCAGCTCCGCGAGCTTCGGCAACATCCACCACCAGCCGATGACGCCCAGCAGGCTCACGGCGGCCGCGAGCAGGAACGCACCCGTGAAATGCTTGGTGCCCCCAATGATGAATCCGGTCGCTGCCGGCGCAATGATGCCGGCGAAATTGCCGAGCGAGTTCTGGATCCCCACCCAACGGCCGGTGGCCCGCGGGCCGGCCAGAATCTGCGGTATCGCATAGACGCCCGGCGACTGCGCGCCGCATAACACCTGGTAGACGAAAATCGCACCCAGCGCCAGCGGCCGTGAGCCCAAGGCCATGCACAGCATGCATACCACCGACCCCGAGTGCGTCAACACCATGATGGTTTTATAGACGGCATTGGTGGAACGGCCGTTGGCGATCAACCGATCGGTCACCCAGCCCGCGGACACCGCACTCACGGCGTTGACCACATAGGCCATGCCCGCGAGCTGCGCCATCTCGGCGGTGGAGAAGCCGCGCTCGCGCACCAGATAGAACGGCAGCCACGTCAACATGAAATAGAACGTGTAGTTGCTCGAGAACAAGCCGAGCACGGTGCCCCACAGCGAGCGCTGCGTGCACAGCGTCCACAGCGTCGGCGTATCCGCGTCGGTACGCCGCACGGCGCGCGCCGGCAAGGTCACCTGCGACCAGGGCAGGAGCCACAACAGCGACAGCCCGCCGAACACCACGAACGTCGCGCGCCAGCCGTAGTGAGCCATGAGCAGGCCGCCGGCGACCGTCCCCACCGCCGGTCCGAACAAGTAGGCAAACGCCACGATGCCGTTGGCGGTGCCCAGGCTCTTGATGGGCACGACCGCCGCCAGCAGCTTCGATACGCACGGAAACCCTGCGCTCTCGCCGATACCCAGCAGCAAGCGCAGCGCCAGCAGCGTCGGGAAGGTGTGCGCGGCGCCCACGCAGATCGTGGCCAAGGCCCAGATCGCAAGGCCGATCGCGAGCACGCGATGGGCGCCGAAGCGCTCGGCCAGCCAGCCGACCGGAAGCTGCACCAGCGAATAGGTCCAGAAAAACGCCGAGAACAGCAGGCCCAGCTGCTCTTCGCTGAGCTTCAAGTCCGCCTGGATCAGGTGCGCCGCGGTCGGCAATGCGCCGCGGTCCACGTAGTTGATGAACAGCACCGCCGCCAGCAGAAAGACCACCGGCCGCGCCGTGCGGGTCGGATGATCGGCTACATCCGGAGGACTCAGCTCGCGTAGTCCGGTGAGCCGCGATCCAGCATGCGTTTCAACGCATCGAAGTGCAGATCCGCGCGATCGCGGCCGCCGACTTGGGCGCCGCTCTGGAACTGTGCGACGGTGGCTTTGACCACCGCCTCCGGAATCGATCGCAGTGCCCTGCCGGTGGACAATGCCAGCACCTGCGCCTGCGCGGCGCGCTCGAGGAAGTACAGCCGCTCGAACGCCTGCGGCACGGTCTGCCCCACCGCCAGCACGCCGTGGTTGCGCATCATGAGCACCGACTTCGATCCCAATGCGCGGGCCAGACGCTCGCCCTCCGTATGATCGAAGGCCAGGCCATTGTAATCGGCCTCATAGGCGATGTCCTCGTAGAAGCCCAGGGCGCTCTGCCCGGCCATCTCCAGATGCGGATTCTCGAGCATGCACAAGGCGGTGGCATAGGGCATGTGGGTGTGCAACGCGCAGCGCGCCTGCGGCGCCAGGCGGTGTACGGGAAGATGAATGTAGAGAGCCGTATCTTCGATGGGACCCTCGCCGCTCAGTATCCGGCCCTCGAAATCGATGACCATGAAATCGCTGGCCCGCACCTCCGACCAATGCAAGCCGAAGGGCGCCAGCAGAAATCGATCCGAATAGCCCGGCACCAACAATGTCAAATGGTTGTCGATGCCCTCGTTGAGCCCAAAGTGCGCCGCCAACCGGTAACACGCCGCAAGATCGATGCGCGCCTGACGCTCGGCGTCGCTCGGTGTCGAGACAGGCTTGAGTTCGGCATTCATGATGTCGCCTTGCGTACTTACGGCTGCGTCCCAGTATAACGTGCGGACCGGTGTCGGTTCACCGGGCAAAACTGTAACATTTCCGTCATCTCGCTGCGACACGCGATCATTGAGAACCATGCACCTGCGCGGCGCCGGCGCAGCGGCAATAATTCAGGCGCCATGTCGCAGAAACCCGAAAGAGATTCACCCTTGGTCGACGTAGTATCCGCACGGCTCGATGACGCTTCGAGCCCCGCGATGGCGAACCTGCATGCCGTCTTCCAACCCATCGTCGACGTGGCGAATTGCGCGGTGTTCGCCCATGAGGGATTGATTCGCGGACCCTCAGGTTCCGCCATGCACCTGCCGGCGGCCCTGTTCCGCTCGGCGGGCATCGCCGGCACCACCGATGAACTCGAGTTCCGGGCGGCGGAAGTCATCCTGAGCAACTACCAGAGCCGCGGTGCGCACCTGCTGTTCGTCAATTTCTCGGCGCGCACCATCACGCAAATCGGCTCGGACGCCGGCCGCGATCTGTTCCGCGACACTTTGCTCCGCTGCCGCATGCCGGCCCGCTCGCTGGTCATCGAAATCACCGAACACGAACGCGTCGCCGATCACGCGGGTCTCGCGCACGCCATCGATTTCCTGCGCGGAATCGGCGTCGCCATTGCGCTGGATGACTTCGGCGATGGCAGTTCCAGCCTGCGCCTATGGGCCGAACTGCAGCCGGAGTTCGTGAAGATCGACCGCTACTTCTGTCATGGCATTCATGCCGACGGCAAGAAGGTGCAGACGGTCAAGGCCATGCTGCGGCTCGCCGAGAGTTTCGGCAGCCGGGTGATCGCCGAGGGCATCGAAGAGCCGTCCGACCTGCGCGTGGTTCGCGACCTCGGGATCGCCTTCGTACAAGGGTACTCGACCGGCCGTCCGGCCTTGCTGCCGGCCACCGATATCCTGGCACCCGCACTGGCGGTGCTCGCGGCGCGCGATATCGCCGTCTTTCCCGAATTGCGCCGCGCCTTTCATTACTCGCCGAAAGCCGACCAGCTGCGGGTGGCGGCCCCGTCCATCACGGCCGACGGCACCAGTCAGCAGCTGCTCGAGCTATTTCAATGCCACCCGCAATTGCACGCCGTCGCCGTTCTGGAAGCCGACCGGCCGATCGGCCTCGTGAATCGGCGGCGCTTCACCGAGAAGTACATGCTGCCCTACTATCCGGAAATCTACGGACGCAAGAGCTGCACGGTGTTCATGGATCGCGATCCGGTGCTCATCGAAATGAGCCAGCCGCTGGAAGAGCTGGTCCAGGTGCTCACGTCCGAGGATCAGCGCTATCTCAACGACGGCTACATTCTGGTAGACGCCGGCTGCTACGCCGGCTTGGGCACGGCGGAACAGCTCGTGCGCTCGGTCACGGAACTGCGCATCGAGTCCGCCCGCCACGCCAACCCCCTGACGTTTCTGCCCGGCAACATCCCCATCAGCGAGCACATCCGCCGCCTGCTGTTGGGCGACAACGGCTTCGGCGCCACGTACTGCGACCTCAATCACTTCAAACCCTTCAACGACCGCTTCGGCTATTGGCAGGGCGACAAAATGATTCGATTGCTGGCGAGCGTCATCGTCGAGCAATGCGACCCGCAACGCGATTTCGCCGGCCACGTGGGCGGCGACGACTTCGTGGTGCTGTTCCAAAGCGCCGACTGGGAAAGCCGCTGCAAGCGCATCATCGCGCGCTTCAACGAAGCGGCGCTGACCCTGTTCGATGCGGACACGCGCGGGCGCGGCTACATCGAAGCCGAGGACCGCCAAGGCAATCCCACGCGATTTTCGCTCACCACCTTGTCGATCGGCGCGCTGCACGTGAGGCCCGGCGCGTTTCACGCCCCCGAAGACGTGGCGTCGGCCGCGGCCACCGCCAAACATCGAGCCAAGAAGCTCACCACCGGCTTCTACCTCCAGCCCACGCAAAGCCCGGAGCCCGCACCAAGCGCCGAGCCCGCGCACGCCTCCGCCCTCGTGGCTTAGGAAGCCGCCCCATAAATCCCTTGGCATCGACTGGGGCAGACGCCTGGACTAATTCTTATATTTCAGTCTGCTTCAGCCTCCGGGCGTGACCGCGACCCAAGTATCGTTGGACCATTCAAACGGTTGCGTCAGTTGCAGCTTGCCTTCCTCGTCCATGATTCGCGAAATGAGAGGGAAGACCTTTCTGACCTCCAGATTGTGAGTCCAATCGGCGGCCCGTGCGACCTTGTACGTGTATTTGACCTCCGTCCGCGGCCGGGCACCCACGACCTCAGGCTGCCGCCAGCTGACAATTCGATCGAGTTCGAGCTTGGCCGCGCAGAAATCGCCCGGATGATCGACCGGTTTGTCGCCGGGGCCGAGCACGACGGTCTTCTTGACGATGTAATATTTCTTGCCCTCCGCAGTCAGATCGAATTGCCGGGCGGCGGGATCGCCTGCGACAACTGATGACGCGACCAGACCCAGACTCTCCAGCACCGGCATCTGGATCGCATCGTTCGTGCCGGCTTGACGGTCGGTCGCACTGACGACAATCGGCCAGTCGAATTTTCCTAGACAGAAGTTTCCTCTATCTTGCAGGTACTTTTCAACCGCAGGCTTGAGGGCCTTTTGAGTTATGACGGGCGAACCGGCATGCGCCGTATGAGCAAACGCCACCGCAGCGATCATCAGAAAACGATTTGAGTTCGTCATGTCTAGGATTCCAAATGGGGGACCAAACAGCGGTTAGTTAATTTCGTGCCTGAGACGGACGATAGTCGTCGGTAAGCGTGTGCAAAAACGTTTCCAGGTCATCCATTTCCTGCTCGCTCATCCGCGGCTCGCTGCCGCGCGCACGGCCATCCAATGGCACTTGCTTGTCCAGATTGGACCGATAGCGCACCGGCAGATCGTCGTACTTTTGAACGATCCCGTGTACTGTGGGGTACCACAACTCCGGATTCGTGTCCCGCGTGTTGTAGAATCGAATGGCATCCTTCAAGGACTTTATCTGTCCGTTGTGAAAAAACACTGTTCGCGTCGCGACATTGCGCAAGGTTGGGGTCTTGAACATCCCGCAGAATCTACCGTTCGCAGCCCCAGGATGATCGGCGCGACTGCAGATTCCGAGATCGGCATAGTTCGCGCTGCGATTGGCGGGAATTGCTGCGTTGCGCGGAACGCCGATCGCCTCGTACGAATAGTCGGTGAACATTGCCACACTACCATTCAAGCCCGCGCCGCTGTAGTGGCAGGCGAAACAATTGCCTTTCTTGGGGTTCATGAAAACGGCAAATCCGCGCTGCTCGACAGGGGTTAAATCGCCGCCAATTTTATTGGCTGCGTACAAGTCATACTTACTGCTGTAAGGATGGAAGCTGTAATCTTCCAGTTGAAATGCTTGCAATGCTTCGGTGGCTCGCTGGAACGCCGTCTCCTGACTCGCGAATATGTCGCTGCCAAACGCCTGCCGAAACAGCTCGGCGTATTCGGAAACCTGAATCTTTGCAACGACGGCAGCGCCGTTCCTGTTCGCCATTTCATTGGCAGCAAGCAGCGGAATTTTCGCCTGTTCGGCCATGTTAGGCGCCCGCCCGTCCTGCGTGAAACCTCCACCTGGGCCTGGGGGGCTGATTCCGTCAGGGTTATCTAGCAAGTCCGCGTACGGCGGCACATATTCCTTGTAGCGCAGCGACGGCACCGCTCGAGTGCCGGCAAGCGCCAACGTCTCTCCGCCGGGTTGCACAGCCAAGTTATTGGCAGGCGCATAGGCGTGATCGGGATCATGACAGGAGGTACAAGCCAGCTTTCCCGACCCGGACAGGGACTTATCGAAGAACATCTTTTGACCGACTTGCGCCGCAAGGCTCAATGGCTCGTGCCGCTGCATCTTGTAGGCGACGCTGGTCTCGAGTTCAGAGCCGGCAACGACTTGTGCGATGCCGATCAAGGCACTGACGGCCAGAACAAACTTATGCAAGAGCGACCTCGTAAAAAACATTGGCGGATTCATCCCTGAATCCGCCTTGTTCCTTAAGCCTACCGCAAGCCTATTTCAAGCTTACTTCAATGCCCATACGTTGACCTGATTCGCATCAGGTCCGATCTGCGGGGCGACCGTGCCGGCAGGATTGCCGGATCCCACGTTGATCGTGCTGGCGTCGCTCGACTGCTTCTCCGTGTAACCCGCCGGGATCACATACGCATGGTTCATCGGACGCACGGCGTCGAAATGCGTATCCGCTGAACTCGCGTACTGGGGCAGATTGAGGATGTTGGCCGCAATGAAGCTTTCCGTATACTTGGACCGATTCATGTACGAGCCATCAACCGCTGGGTCCGCCAAGCCGAACATATCCTGCAGCGTGCGCACGAACGAGAAGTGACTATATGCATCACTATCCTTGACACGTTTCGGCGCATTCGGCTGATTGGTCAGCACGGCAAATATGCTATTGCCATGGCCACGATTGCCATTGAAGTAGTTGGCAATCGAGGTATCGGGCGAGAAGGTACCATCTGCATTCTGGACCAACGGACTATCTACCTTACTGTTACCCGGGTTCCAACCGCAACACGAGTTGAATCCGCTGGTGGCGCTGCCTTCATCAAACATCAGGACAATGGCGACCCGCTGGTGCGGATTTTGCCAGACGGCCGAGCCTTCGATTTTGTTCACCAGGTATTTCACGTAGACATCACTACGTGCAATGATGTTGTCGCCCTTGTCGTTCGGCGGCGGCGCATTGCCGTCGATCACACCGCCGCAGTCACTGGCGGTCCCTGACTTGCCGGTAGCGCTGTCAATGCCCGTGACCGTGCCGGGTGAGTGCATGTCATCGCACTGATCGGGAACGACGTAATTGATAGCGCCAATATCGCCCGTGGTCAGGTCAGTGCCCAATTGATCCCTGTCGTAGCCCGGGGGAATCGCATATGCAGTACCGCTTAGATATGCTGCATCCCATTGGCCGCCACCCAACGTGCGGTTGCTCGACTTAAATTCGACGGCGCTGCGCACATTTTGATAAGCCATCGCCGGGTTGTGCTTCGTCTTGTAGAGGCTTCCCGGCATCGGAAGATTGAGGGTGGGACTGCCGATTTGGGCAGTATTACCTGCAAGTGTCCCTGGAGCATACACGTGGTCAGGCGCGATTACCGCCGAATCCGCGACGCTGTCCGTCCGGAAATCCTGGCCCGGGTTCGTTGACTCGTTGTAGGTTCTCCAAGTCATACCGGCACTTGTCAGCGCATTGAACAAATTCGAATGACTCAGAATATTGTGATTGACAACCGGAGAGTCCGTGCAGGTCGCGCTAAACGGCGACTTGGCCAAACCGGGCTGGGTGTTCGTGGGGAGCGGCAGATCCTGGGGTGCGTTCGGCCCCGTCGCATTGCAATTCCACTGATCGTCGTTGGTAATGCCGAAGTCATCGGCACCACCGAGAGCCGTGTAATTCGGTTCGCTCGGGTTGCCCGTCGCAAAGTAGTTGGTGAACTGATTGTTGGCTTGCAGGTAGGCATTGATGTTGGGCGCGTAGGGCGAGTTGACGATCGAGTTCGTCCCCTTGTTTTCCAGCATGACGATAAAGATATGATCGTACCGCGGAATACCCTCGACGTTCATCGCAGCCTGCTCGGCGGCCGGGATCTGCGCCACATCGTGGCGATCGACCATTTTGGCGGCGAACGTAAATCGGTTGGTGAGAACCACCGATTCGTTCAATACCGCAGTCTGTTGTACCTTATCGGCTATCGTATTGGGATTGGCCAGGACGTTGGTCGGATCAATGCCGAGACGCTCGGCGAGTGCTTCTTTGGCGTCCGCATATGCCATGCCGTCATTTTCGATCAGACGCAGCAATTCTGTAGACAGCGGCGTGATTGAAATGCTGGCGGGAATCAACGGTGACACGGTGGCGGGGATTTGAGCGGCGGACAGGCGGAACACCGTTCGCTGCGTGACCGGATTACCACCATTGGTGGCATTTGTTGAAATCTCCGCGACGACATTGCTGGCGGTGGCACTGGCAAGGGTAAAACTTCCGTCGCCCTTGCTGATGGTGTTCGGCTCGTTGGAGTCGCAGGCACCGTTATCGTTTAGGTCGAAGCAGACTTTGGCTCCCGCGTACACCGAGGCAACCGTAGAGGATGCCGTCGACAACGCCGGGGTGTTCGAGTTGACCGGCGGTGTGAAATAGCTGCCGGCTACCACACCTTTGACGGACACCACAGCCGCCTGGCTGGGCGCACCGGAAAAGAGTGCCGTCGCGATGGCAATAGAAAGCAACGAATTTCTGAGCGGTAGTAGCTCAGGTTTTATAGAACCCTTCTGCATGGATCTCTCCCGAGATGAATCAATTGGAAATAGATATAAAGACGGTGCAACAGCCGTCTTAGACGGCCGCGACTTCGACTCCTCGGCGGCGGCGGCTCCTAATGCCCAGAAGACCGATACCTGAAAGCAACAGCGGCAGCGCGGCCGGGATCGGCACGGGCGCGGCAGCCACGGACCACGTGCCCGTGGACGGATTGTCAAAGTCAGCGGGGTTCACCAGTACATTGGTGTTGGCGACGAACACCTCTTGGTTTCCGCCGCTTTGCGAAGGCGACGCGCCATTGACAAAGTAGAACTCGTTCGTGAGGCCGTTGCCCGCCGGATCGCTGGAATCGGCGAAAATGAAATTATTCTGGGAACCGTTGGTGGAAACGACGGGGGCGCTCCCGAAATCGAAGTTGCCGCTCGAGGCGTTGAAGGTCCCACCGACCAAGGTCCCTGAGAACGCCGTGCCGTTGAAGTTGACGTTGACATCGGAGATGTTGCTCAGGAGCGTTCCGCTCAGCGTGCCGTTCAATGAACCGGTCAGGGCCAGCCCGTCAGCGAAAGTGTAGGAGAAATCGAAGGTGCTCGCATGTGCCGCGCCGCCAGCAAGCGCGGCAAGCAATGCGGCAGATTTTAGAAACTTCTTAATCACGGTAACCTCATGGGTCGTAAACAAAATGATCGGGGACGACTGGTTGACTGGTTGGTCGCAAAAATTTCCGAACCGGAGCGACCAGTTAGGCTATTTGTACAAAACGCGCGGCAGCTTAACGGCGCCGAGCTCGATCCATGTGAACGCTCTGTTAATCTTGTGTAACAGCGCATACGTGTTGACAGGCGCCTATCACAACTTACGGGCAGCTATACCGTTAAATTCGGTCACCATGCTCCGACAAAGGAGACGTCGGTCGACGGGTAGCCGCTCGGCAGATCGAACAGCGATTCGGCTTGAACGCCGGCATGGATCGAGCTCAGCTCGGTCTGCGAGACGGCGGTGCCGTCCTTGAATTCGCGAATCAGGATGGGCAGCCCCTGCAGATTGGCGATGCCGTTCCACCATTCGCCATTGCCGAGCTCATACGTCCGCGCGCCGAACCCGTGCTGCCCCTAATCTCGGCACCGCGATGTTGACCGGTTCGACGCGCTGCCGTGCCCCGGCATGCCCTCGCGTTGGGCTTTGACAATTTGCTGACATCTGTCCGTCACATTGCTGCAGCACACTCCCCGCGGCTACGGTCGCCTAAGTTCCAGAACCCTAAGCTCCCTTGCAAACAATCGATCTGGTCTATTTCAACGCCGGCGGCGGCCATCGCTCCGCCGCGAACGCACTCGATACCGTGATCCGCGACCAAGGTCGCCCATGGCAGGTTCGGCTCGTCAACCTGATGGAAATCCTCGACCCCAAAGATGTGTTTCGCAAAACCATGGGGATGGAGTGGGAGGATTTGTACAACGCCCGCCTGGCACGCGGCTGGAGCTTGGGTCTCGCGCAAGAACTCAAGTTTCTGCAAGCGCTGATCCGCGTCTGCCATCCCGGCGTGACCAGCCGCCTGCGGCGCTATTGGCGGCGCACCAAGCCGGACATGGTCGTGTCCCTCATCCCCAATTTCAACCGCACCATGTATCAAGCACTCGCCGGCGCCCGCCCGGCCGCGCCCTACGTCACGCTCATGACCGATTTCGCCGATCTGCCGCCGCATTTCTGGATCGAACCCGGCCAGGACCAGCACTTCATCTGCGGCACGCGCAAGGCCGTTTCGCAAGCCCGCTCCATGGGTTACGGGCCCGCCCAGGTTCACGCCACTTCAGGGATGATCGTACGCCCGGACTTCCCTCGCGAATCGCCGGTGGACCGGCGCGCGGCGCTCATCGAATTGCAGCTCGACCCGGACCGTCCCACCGGCCTCGTCCTGTTCGGCGGCCACGGCTCGAAGGCCATGCAGGGCATCGCGCGACGCCTGGCCGATACGCAGCTGATCCTGATCTGCGGCCACAATGCCGCGCTGGCGGAGCGGTTGGGCGCCATGAGCGCGCACGCGCCGCGGCTGGTGGTGGGCTTCACGCCGAAGGTGCGCGATTACATGCAGTTGAGCGATTTCTTCATCGGCAAGCCGGGGCCCGGCAGCATCAGCGAAGCCATTCAGCAAAGCCTGCCGGTGATCGTGGTCAAGAACACCTGGACCATGCCGCAGGAGCGCTACAACGCCGACTGGGTCGAGGAGAACCGGGCGGGCATCGTGCTCGACTCCTACAAGACCATCCATCGCGGGGTCGACGAAGTCGTCGGCCGCCTGGCCGACTACCGCGCGAGCGTCGCCCGCATCCAGAATCGCGCTATATTCGAGATCCCGGAAATCCTCGAACGAATCATGACCCATGGCCGACCCCGCACGCTTTGAGCTCTACTCCTACTGGCGCACGTCGGCCACCTATCGCGTCCGCGTCGCGTTCAACCTCAAGGGTATCCAGCCGCAGGAGCACAACGTCGACCTGGACGCCGGCGAACAACGCAGCGACGCCTTTCTGAAAATCAATCCATTGGGCGCCATCCCCGCGGTGATCGAACGTCTGGGCGGCGAGGCGAAGGCGCCGCTGACTCAGTCGCTCGCCATCCTCGAGTTTCTCGAGGAGACGTATCCGAGCCCGCCGCTGCTGCCGGCGGACACCCACGCGCGCGCTCGAGTCCGCTCCATCGCCGGGATGCTGGCCGCCGATACCCATCCGCTCATCACCCCGCGCGTGAAGAAATACCTGACAGCGCAACCGCAGTTCGACGAAGGCGCATGGCGGGCCTGGCAGACGCATTGGTTTACCACGGGACTTCAGGCCGTGGAACGGCGGCTCACCGGCGACCGCGAGACCGGCATCTTCTGTCACGGCGACACCGTCACCATGGCCGACATCTGCCTCGCGAGCATCGTGGTCGTGACCCGCGTTTTCAAGATCACCGTCGCCGAGATTCCCACCATCGACCGCATCGTGTTCGCGTGCGAAAAGCTCGATGCCTTCGGGAAGGCCGAGCCCTATCGCCAAAAAGGCGCGCCGATTCGATAGAATGCGCGTCCCGCTGCCGCAGCGACGCGCCCGAAGGATCAGACTTGGCTACCTTTCTGCTCGCGTTCGGCGCCCTGTTCTCGATCGTCAACCCGTTGTCGGGCGCCTTCATCTTCTTCGGCGCCACGCGCGAACTCGAGCCCAAGACCCGCGCCCACGTGTCGCGCTGGGTGTCGATCTACGCGTTCTGCATCGTGGCCGCATCGCTCTACGTCGGCGCCTACGTCTTGAGCTTCTTCGGAATTTCGATTCCCGTGCTGCGCGTCGCGGGCGGCATCGTCGTCTCCATGTCCGGCTGGCGCATGCTCAACGAGCCTGACGCCACCGAACAGCGCCGCAGCGAGATTCCGAACCCACGCTCGATCACCGTGCCGCCGAGCCGGCTCGCGTTCTACCCGCTGACCATGCCGCTCACCACCGGACCCGGCACCATTTCCGTGGCGATTTCCATCGGCGCCGGCCGCCCCAGCGGCTTCCACGCACCGCTGCTGGCATTCTTCATCGAAACACTCGCGGCCACCGCGCTGCTGGTCGCGCTGGTATACGCCTTCTACCGCAATGCCGAACGGCTCGCCAACTTGATCGGCGCCACCGGCACCACCATCGTGGTGCGGCTGTCCGCTTTTCTGCTGTTCTGCATCGGCATCCAGGTGTTCTGGAACGGCGCCGCCGAACTTCTAGGCACGCTGCCGCTCGGTACGGCGGGCACGAGCTGAGCGTCCGCGCGCGGCCTCGCCCACACCGCCCTAAGCCTCGATTCCCTGCGCCTTCAAGTACTCATCGTACGTGCCGCGGAAATCGACGATGCCGCCGCCCGGCTTCAACTCGATGATCCGTGTCGCGAGACCGCCCACGAACTCACGATCGTGCGAGACGAAAATCAGCGTCCCCGGATAGTGCTCCAGGCCGATCTGCAGCGACTCGATGGTTTCCATGTCCATGTGGTTGGTGGGCTCGTCCATCAGCAGCACATTCGGCTTGGTCAGCATGAGCTTGCCGTAGATCATGCGGCCCTTCTCGCCGCCGGACAGCACCTTGACCTGTTTCTTGGTTTCCTCGCCCGAGAACAGCAGCCGGCCCAAGGTCGCGCGCACGATCTGATCATCGTCCGCCTTGCCCGTGTACTGCGACATCCAGGTGAAGAGGTCGGTCTTGTCCTCGAACTCGGCCTGCGGATCCTGCGGCATGTAGCCCGCCTGCGCGTTCTCCACCCACACGATCTTGCCGGACGTCGGCCGCAGCTCACCGGCCAGACAACGCATCAAGGTGGTCTTGCCGGCGCCGTTCGGGCCGATGATGGCGACCCGCTCGCCGCCCTCGACGTTGATGGTGATGTCCTCGAGCACCGCCTCGGTGGTACCGGGATACGTGAAACTCAGCTTCTCCACCGACACCGCCGAACGGTACAGCTTCTTGGCCTGCTCGAATCGAATGTAGGGATTCTGCCGCGACGACGGCCGAATCTCTTCGATCTTGATCTTCTCCAGCTGCTTCTTGCGCGAGGTGGCCTGGCGCGCCTTCGACGCGTTCGCCGAGAAGCGCCTCACGAACTCCTGCAGGTCCGATATCCGGTCCTTGGCCTTGGCATTCGCCGCCTCCACCCGCTCGCGCGCCTGCACCGACGCCAGCATGAAATCGTCGTAGTTGCCGGGATAGATCTTCAGCTGCTGAAAATCGAGATCGGCCACGTGCGTGCACACCTGATTCAGGAAATGCCGGTCGTGGCTGATGATGACCATGGTCGCGTCGTAGTTGTTGAGCGCGCTCTCCAGCCAACGGATCGAGTTGATGTCGAGGTTGTTGGTGGGCTCGTCCAGCAGCAGCACGTCCGGCCGCGAGAACAACGCCTGCGCCAGCAACACGCGCAGTTTCAAACCCGGGGGCACCTCGCGCATCGGACCGTTGTGCCGGGCTTCGTGAATGCCGGCGTCGGTCAGGATAGCCCCCGCCCGCGCCTCGGCGTCGTAGCCGCCATACTCCGCGAACACGCCCTCGAGTTCGGCCGCCTTCATGTAGTCATCGTCGGTGGAGTTCGGGTCGGCGTAGATGCGGTCGCGCTCCTGCATGGCGTTCCACAGTTCCGTATGTCCACGCATCACCACGTCGAGCACGCGCTCGTCCTCGTAGCCGAACTGATTCTGATTCAGTTTGCCGAGCCGCATGCCCGCCTGCAGCATGACATCGCCCGCGGTCGGCTCCAGGTCGCCGCCCAGCACCTTCATCAGCGTGGATTTACCCGAACCGTTCGCGCCGATGAGGCCATAGCGGTTGCCGTCGTAGAACTTGACCGTGACCTGCTCGAACAGCGGCTTGGCGCCAAACTGAATGGCTACATTGGAAGTAGAAAGCATCTTTGCCAATCACCTCGAGAGGGCGGGCCGACCGGCCACGCGCTGTAAATAAACTATGGAAAGTGCCTGAGCGTTACCGACGCGGGGTGCGGACCCGCGTAGCTCGCGCGCGTTTAAACGCGTGCAACCGATATGCGCGGCAGGCGCCAGTAACAGGCGAGCAAGTCGCCTGATCCTTCAATCGGGTGCCCGGCCCCGCCATTCTAACCGAGCCCACGCCCCGACGCCCCGCTTTTGGGGCCGGCCACCCCCCGCCACGGCCCGCCGCTGCCATCGCCCCCGCCGTCCCCCATTATTGAACAATCGTAATTTTGTCGACTACCGCCATGCCCTACGATCGCAAGTAGAATAAGGTCAATCCATAGCAGATCTGATTGGCCGCTTCGTCGTTGGTGAATTCTTGACCGTCATCCTGAACAATCGCTGGGACATCAATCTCGACGCCACCTACCGGGTCGCCTGGCAGCGCGAACCCGTCCGCATCGCCGACGCCGCCATGCAGAAAATCGCGAGCAGCCGCGCCTCGTTCCTGGAAATGATCGACCGCGACCCCTCCGTGGTGATTTACGGGGTCACCACCTCCATGGGCGAGCAAGCCAGCCAGCGCCTCACCCTCGAGCAACGCCACCGCCACGCCCGGATCAAGCCGTTTCCCGCCGCCATCGCCTTCGGCGACTACCTGCCCGACCGCGTCGTTCGCGGCATCGTCCTCGCGCGGCTGACCAATTTCGTCGAGGGACACGCCGCCACCACGCCGCGCATCGCCCAGGCAGTCGCCAATATGCTCGATGGCGCACCCATGCCGCCGGTCGCGGCCGCCGGTCAGGGCGGCGCCGGAGAAATCCTGGCGCTCTACCCGCTGTTCGCCCAACTCTCGACCGCGTTCGAGCTCGAAGTCAAAGAGCGCGGCTCGCTCATCAACGGTTCGCCCTGCGCGGCCGCCCTGGTGGCCGACTCCGCCATCGCGGCACAGCGCCGCCTGCGGCTCGCCTTCAAGACCTTCGCGCTCTCGATCGAGGCGTTCCGCGCCCCCATAGAACACTACGACCCCGCGCTCGACGCACTGTGGGGCGACGCCAACGAGGCAGCCGCACTGCGCGCACTGCGTGCCTACCTGGGCGGCGCCATGGACGGCCGGCGCAATTACCAGGCTCCCGTGAGCTACCGCATCGTCCCGCGCGTCCTGGGTCACGCCCATCGCGCCGCGGCCGCGGCGACCCATGCCGCGACCGTCTCGCTCTCGTCGATCAGCGATAATCCCGTCTATCTGGCGCCCGATGAAAACTACCCCTACGGCCGCTGCATCACCACCGGCGGCTATCACAACTCCATGGCAACGCCCGCACTCGACGATCTCGCCGGCATCTGGGCGGACATCTGCCTGCTCTGCGACCGGCACAGCGCCAAACTCTTAAACGGCCGCGTCTCGCAGATGCCCGACCTGCTGCTGGTCGGGCGACAGCCCGGCGAGAGCGACGGCCGCGGCAATATCGGTTACGTCCCCATGGCCGCCGCCGGCTACATCGAGATGGCCAAGCACAGCGCGCAGCGCACATTCATCCCGGGAAGCGACTCGGCGTCGAACCAAGACGATGTCGCCACACCCACCTTCCTCGCCTGGAGCAAGGAACAGCGCACCGGCCGTTGCCTGGACGCCTGTCTGGCCATGCTCGCCGTCGTCGCCTCGCAAGCTCTCTACGTCACGGACCGAGCGCCGCCGCCGGCGCTGCGCGAGTTCGTCGCCCTGGTTCGCAGCCACGTCCCGCCGCTCATCGAGGACCGGGTCCTGGGGCCCGAGTTCGACCGTCTCACCGAGTCGTTCACGGCCCAGGTGTTCTCGGCCGAGAGCGACATCCACGCCGACGTGACGCTCGACGCCGGCTAAGCGGCCAGCCGGCGAGCGAGGTCAAGACACTTCTCGGTAACTGTGCTCCGTCCGTTGCCGCGAAGTGTGTTGACACCGCTGGTCGACGCCGTACCCCACGACCGGCCAAATTCACGGTGCCGAGGTGTTACCTCCGCTTGAGATAACGCCCCGACACGGCTATGGTAGCGTTACCACAACGATGTCCTGACCCACCCAAAGGACCCATGCGCCATCTCCTCTCCTTCTCCCTCCTGGCCACGCTCGCGAGCCACGCCTCGTCCGCGGCGCCACTGCATATCAACGCTCTCGACTATCTCGACACCCAGGGCCTGAGCGTGCTCGTGTACCAGAACCAATTTCATCCCGTGTTCCGCGATCAGAAGCTCGGCGGCATCGAAATGATCCTGCACGGCGAGCGCATCGCCACCGATGGCGAGGTGCGGCTGCTGCCCACGCCCGAGCAATGGGACGCGGTGCCGACGTTCACCGAGCGCCGGCATGGCGCCGCCGCCGACCAGCTGGTCGCCTACACCGGCTATCCCAACCTGGGCCTCCGCTATCGCATCGAAGTGACCGCCGAGGCCGACGGCTTCCGCATTGCCGTCCACTTGGATCAGCCGCTGCCCGCGAGTCTCGTCGGCAAAGCCGGCTTCAATCTCGACTTTCTGCCCACCGCCTATTTCGGCAAGAGCTACGCGTTCGACGAGTCGCCCGGCCTATTTCCGCGCCATCCGGACGGCCCGATGGTCCGCGGCGCCGAGGGTACGGCGCAGCCCCAGCCCTTGGGTTCTGGACACCGGCTCGTGCTCGCGCCCGAGGACCCGCTCATCCGCGTCTCCATCGTCGCCGACGATGGCTCGCTCTCGCTGTTCGACGCCCGCAACCGCGCCCAGAACGGCTGGTTCGTGGTACGCGGCCTCATTCCCGCGGGCCGCACCGAGAATGCGCTGGTCTGGCACGTCCGTCCGAACGTCATCCCCCACTGGGTGCGAGCGCCGGTGGTGCAATACAATCAAGTCGGCTACACGCCCGGACGCGCCAAGGTAGCGGTAATCGAACTCGATCCGCGCGGCGAGGCGCCCACCACCGCCCGCGTGCTGCGCTTGAACGCCGCCGGGGAGTACCAGGAAGTGTTCCACGGCAACGTCAAACCCTGGGGCCCGTGGCTGCGCTACCGCTACGGCTCGTTCGACTTCACGCCGGTGCGCGAGCCCGGCGTGTATGCCATCGACTATGCCGGACAGACCACCGGCCCGTTCCGCATCGCCGCCGACGTGTACGACAAAGGCGTCTGGCAACCCTCGCTCGACACCTATCTCGCCGTGCAAATGGATCACATCAAGGTGCGCGAAAGTTACCGGGTCTGGCACGGCGTCTCTCACATGGATGACGCTCGCCAGGCACCCGTCAACTACACCCACTTCGACGGCTATGCCATGCCGGCCGTTTCCGACTCGCCGTTCGCGGCGGGAGAACATGTGCCAGGCCTCAATATCGGTGGGTGGTACGACGCGGGCGATTACGACATCCGCACCGAGACCCAGGCGCGCGTGATCACCGATCTCGCCCTGACCCGCGAAACCTTCCACATCGACTGGGACGAAACGACCATCGATGAGGCCGCGCGGCTGGTCCAGATCCGCCGGCCCGACGGCCTGCCGGATGTGCTGCAGCAAGTCAGGCACGGCGTGCTCGCACTGCTCGCGCAGTACGCCGCGTTCGGCCACGCCATTCCCGGCATCGTCGAGCCCACGCTCGAGGAATACACGCACCTGGGCGACGCGGCGTCGAAAACCGACGGCAAGATCTTCGCCGCCCGTCTCGGCCCACTCGACAGCGACGGCCTGTTCTCCGGTGTCGCCGACGACCGCTGGGCGTTCACCACGCACACGACGCCGCTCAACTACGCGGCAGCCGCCTCGCTCGCCGCCGCCAGCCGCGTGCTGCGCGGCTTCGACGATGCGCTCGCCACCCAATCGCTCGCCATCGCGGTGGGCGTGTGGAACGACGAACACAGCCACCCTGCCGTCATCTTCCGCTCGTTCAATACCACCGGCGGCGAGCTCGAGGACGAGGAAGTCAAGGCTGCCGTCGAACTGCTCATCGCCACCCAGGGCGGCGCCCCGTACAAGGCGCGCCTGACCGCCCTGTTGCCCGTCATTCGACAGCATTTCTCCGAAATCGGCTGGACCGCCGCGCGCGCCCTGCCGTGGATGGATGCCGGCTTCAAGAAAACCCTCACCGCCGACGTGCGGGAATTCAAGGCGGCCCAGGACACGGAACTGGCACGCAATCCCTACGCCGTGCCGATCCGCCGCGGCACCTGGGGTGGTTCATCCACCGCCGCCGCGTTCGCCGTGCACATGTACTTCCTGCATCGGGCCTTCCCCGAGCTCATCGGCACCGATGAGACGCTGCGCGGCTTCGACTACGTGCTCGGCACGCACCCGGTCAACAGCGTCTCCTATGTCTCCACCGTCGGCACCGCATCGAAACTCGTGGCCTACGGCAACAACCGCGCCGACTACACCTTCATTCCCGGCGGCATGATCCCCGGCGTGGTCGTCATCGAACCCGACTTTCCCGAGCTCAAGGACAGCTGGCCGTTTCTCTGGTACGAGAACGAGTACGTAGTCGACGCCGCCACGACGTTCATTCTGGCCGCCAATGCCGTGCAGGCACTGACCCATCCCGCGCCATGACGGCCAACCTGACGCTAATGCGCGAGCGCGCTCGGGATATGGGCGTACACCGCGTCGCGGAATGCCTTGTGCAGCGGCACCTTGCCGAACGGCTTGTACTGCGTGAACAACACCGCCGTGATCTTGTTGACCGGATCCACCCAGAACAACGTATCCGCCGCGCCGTCCCAGAAGAATTCGCCCACCGCCCCTGACGCCTCCGCCGCGTTCACCGGCGGTTTGATCCGCACCGCGAAGTCGATGCCGAAGCCCACGGACCCCTTGCTCGGCAACCACGACACGTCGGTCACCTCCGCCGGCAGGGCATCGGTGGCCATCAGCTTGATCGTCTGCGATTTCAGGATCCGCCGGCCATTGAGTTGGCCGCCGTTCTGCAGCATGCGCGCGAATTTCATGTAGTCGTCCAGCGTCGACACCAGCCCGTAACTGCCCGGCTTCGCCGGCCAGTCGCGGCCGTTGAACTCGAGCGCGGTCGCATCCGGCTCGCGCGTCAATGAACCATCCTCGTGCCAGTCGTACATCGCCGCGATCCGGGCGTGATCCTCCGGCCGCAGCACATAGCGAGTGTGAGTCATTCCCAGCGGCTTGAAGATCTTCCGCTCCAGGTACTCATCGAACGGCATCCCCGAGAGCCGTTCCACCAGGTACGCCTGCACGTCGACCGACGGACCATACAGCCAGCGCGTACCCGGTTGGAACAGCAACGGCAAGGAGGCCAGCTTGCCCGCCTCCTGCGCCAGCGTATTGGTCATGGCCGTCGGGTCGACCCCATGTACCCGGTCGGCCAATGGCGTGTGATCCGTACCGTTGTAGAAACCCACCGTGTGACGCGTGATATCCCGCAAGGTCACCGGCCGGCGCAGCGGCTCGGTGAGGAGCCCGCCCTGCGCATCGGTTCCCACGTACACGCGCAGTTTGGCGAACTCCGGCGCGTATTTTTCGAGCGGGTCGTCGAGCTTGAACTTACCTTCCTCGAACAAGCTCATGAAGGCAACCCCGGTGATGGGTTTCGTCATCGAGAATATCTGCACCAGTGTATCGCGGGTCATGGGCTTAGCCGCTTCGCGGTCCGCCTGGCCGAACGCGCCGAAGTAAGCCTCCTGCCCGTGCTCGTATACCAGCGCCGACACCCCCACCAGCGCCTTCGATTGGATGAGGGCACCCAAGGCCGCGTCGATCGTATCCTTGTCGATGCGCTCGGCGGCAAATGCCGGCGCCATGACCATCGCGGTCAACACTGCGAGCGCTCCCGCCACCGCGAACTTCGTCGAACTCACCCGCTTCGCGAACCTCGCAAACAAGCCGCACAGCGCACGCCCAAGCTTCTTCCGGCCCGCCGCGGCGCGCGGACGACACGCACCGAGCAACGGCACGCCGGCCAACGCGGCAGCTCGAACCAGGAAGCGGCGGCGCGTGTCCACGTTCAGCCGCCGCGCAGCCGGTGCATCGCCAGCGCGCGTATCTTGGCGTAATTGTCCGGCTTGAGCGGACCCAGCAAGCCGTGCTGCTCGGCCGGCAGATGCGCGAGCGGATGCCCCTGAGTACGAAACACGTAGTGATCGAAAAACGCCCGCCACGCCAGCCGCTCCTCGAGCGGCCGCTCGGCGATGGTGAGCATGCTCAGCAGCAAGCTGGTATACGGCGCATCGGGTCCGGCCGCGAACGCGTCCCACCAATAGTTGACGAGTCCGTTGAACGACGCCGTCGATACCACGTTGTGCCACCAAAGCTTCGGAATGTAGATGGCATCGCCGGCGCGGAGTTCGGCACTCGACGCCTGATCCTTCACGGCGCGAAACAACGGAAACTTCTCATCGTCGGGCGGCGAGGAGGCGGCGAGGCTCACCGGCTGCCCCGCCATGGTATTGTCGATGGGCCCGACGTACAGCCCCGAAATGGCCGCGGGCGGAAACAGCGTGAAGCGTCGCGCGCCCGCGACCACGCAGGCCACGTTGTCGAACGCGTCGAAATGCGCCGAGACATTCGACGCATGTCCCAGCCAGATGCGCGGCGCGATATGCGCGCCCAGCACCTGCAAGACATTTTGCGCCGTGAATCCCGGCAGATAGTCGTTGACCGGCACCGAGCCCAAGTACACCGTCGGCGCACCGGGCCGGCCGCGGGTCGAGACGATCAATTCCAACGCCTCGGCAAAGCTCATGCGCCGCCGCTCGAAGTTGAAGCCCTCGAGGTCATCGTTGTAGTAATACTTGCCCTCGATGTGCGCTTCGCCCACGAACACCTCGGTCTGTCCGCCGTTGTCGAACCGAGCCAGGTACGCCTTGAAGTCCTCGGCCGAACGCGTGCCCGTGTGCACCGCCGGCCACGCCTGCACCAGCCCGCGCATCACCACGGGTCGGCAGGGTTCCAGCACCTCGCGCCGGAACGTCTGCGGATCGGTCAGGCCGCGCACGTCGACCTCGCGGATGTCGCTGCTCATGGTGCGCGGCTGGCTCCCGGCAGGAACTGGCGGTTCTTCTTCTGCGCCAGGGCCGACACGTGATTCAAAGAGGCCAGCAGGTGATGGATCAACTGCAGATAGCCGAGTCGAAACAGCACGACCACCGCCTCGTCGGGGAGATCCCGCAGCACGTCTCGATCGATGGTGTACAACCCGGTCACATCGCGTCGGCTGCCGTCGTCGAACTGCGCATCGATGCTCACGGACTCGACCAGCTTCAGCGCCAGCAGCGCCGCGATGAACACCTTGGTCTGCTCCGCGCCCGGCGTGAGCGTACGCATCAAGGCGCTGATGCTCTGCAGGTACGGCGTCGGTTCGCCGCTCTCCTCGAACAGCGCCTGCTCGCCGGACGGCGCTACCCGCGGGTGATCGAGATCGATGGCCAGATCGCTGCCAGAGGTATAGAACGGGCCGCGCTGCAGATTCAACGGCCGGTACGCGTCCAGCGTCTTGTGCTCCTGCAGAAACAGATTTTCGGCGTCGTCGAAGCCGAGCATCGCGCCGCAATAGAATTCACCCGTCTCCGCATCCTTCGACAACAGAATGGGATAGTGCAGGGCCAGCGGCGCGAATTCGGAGACGACCACCGGCACGAAGCGCTGATTGTCGCCGTACTGCGCCGAGGCGGCCGCATGCACGCGCAGCGTTGCGTGCGACCGGCTGTTGAGAACGACGATATGGGTCACGGCGGCTCCGCGTCACAGGGTCTGCAAGCCGTACTCGAAGATCTTGCGCATGAGATCGCGGTTCTTCGGCAGCTCCGCTCGCATCCGGCGGGTCACCGCGACGTTCTCCCGCACCAGCCGCGCCGCCAGCGATTCGGTGGCGGCATTGTCCTCGCGCGCGACCTCCGTGCGAAAGCCCATGCCGTACAGCACATATTGATAGCTCGCGGCGGGGAACACCTCCTCGAGCCGGTCGAACTCGTCGAAGAACCACGGCGACTGATACTTCCACAGCAGCAGCAGATTCTTCAGCCGCTCGGGGATGGTGGCCGGGTCGACGTTGTCCCGCCAGAAGACGCTGTCGGTGCGCTGGGTCAACACGTAGTGCAGCTTGAGAAAGTCGATGATGCGGCCCCACCGGTAGTGCCCCACGTCGTTGAAGCGCGCCGCCACGATATCCATCACCTCCCGGTTGGCCGGCAGCTGTTCGGCGATCAGCTTTGCCGACAACTCGATGAGCACGATGGCGGAGGACTCCAGCGGCTCGAGGAATCCGGCCGCAAGTCCCACGGCCACGCAATTGTGCTTCCAGAACGTCTCGCGATGCCCCGCCCGGATCGCGATCCTGCGCGGCGTGAGATGCGCATGCTGGGGTCCTACGTAACGCATCAAGGTCTGGTGCGCCTGATCGTCGCTGCAGTGCCGCGTGGAATATACATAGCCCGTGCCGCGCCGCGTCGGCAGGCCGATGTCCCAGATCCATCCCGCCGCTTGGGCGGTGGAAATGGTGTGCGATGCCATGGGCGCGTCCGGTGTCTCGTACGGCACCTGCAGCGCCAGCGCGGCATCGCAAAACAGCACGTCGCTGCAATCCCTGAAACCCACACCGCGCGTCTTGCCCAACAAGAGCGCCGCGAAACCGGTGCAGTCGACGAACAGATCGCCGGCGATCTCGCCGGACTGCCGCGTCTCGATGCTGCGGATGTCGCCATCCTGCGCCTGGTTGACGTTCGTCACGTCGGCCAGCACATGCCGCACACCCAACTTCGCGGTGCAATGCCTTTGCAGGAAGCCCGCGAACTTCCCCGCATCGAGATGGTAGGCGTAGTTGGCCACCGCCTCGTATTCAGGCGTCGTGATCATTTTCGGCGCGAGGCCGTCATCGCACAGCTGGCCCTGCGGACAGACGGTTTCGCAGAATGTCCGTCCCGACCCGTTGCCAAGCCAGTGCGGCGCCAGGTTCACCTGGGTGAACCCCTGCGGCAGCATCAAGGGATGATAGTACCCATCGTCCGCGGCGCCCGTGGTCCACCCGGCGAACCGGGCACCCTGCTTGAACGACGCATTGCACTCGCGAAAGAACTCGGTCTCGGAGACGCCCATTTTTTGCAGACTGGATCTGAGCGTGGGCCAGGTCCCCTCACCCACGCCGATGATGGGAACGGTGGGCGACTCCACCAGCGTGACCGAGAAGCCGGCCTGCATGCGTCCCTGATGCCGGGCGGCGATGAGGCCTGCCGTCAGCCATCCCGCTGTGCCGCCCCCGACGATGACGATTGATTGGATGCGTTGAGTCATTGGAGCGCAAGTATCGCACGGTCACGAAAAAAGATAGGGCCGCCCAGGGGGAGTGTCAGGCGGCCCGGCGGTCAACGTCACCGACTACAGTTTCATATGAACCCCGACAGTGAACGCGCGGCCCGTGTCGACCACATCGAGGATCTGCTCGCTGAAGCGGCCGTGCGTGCTATAGGTCTCATCCGTCAGGTTCAGGGCCTCGAAGTAGACGTTCAGGTGCCGGTTGATGTCGTAGCTGGTACTGAAGTCCACATACGTCGCGGCGTTGACGAAAGTCGGCTCGGTGCCGTACTGCGAGTTGTTCTGCTGCTGGCCGAAGTGATCCAGGTAGTTGCCGCGCCAGTTGATGGCGACCCGGGCCTGGAATCCATACTTGTCGTAGAACGGCACGAAGTTCGCGGAGTTCGCGAGGCCCGTCACAGCAAAACCGGAGACGCTGGTGTCGTTGGCGTTGTACGGCTTGTCCGTGTTGACGTAGGTGCCGTTGATCTGGAAGCCGAAGCCGGTGTCGCCGAACACGTGCTGCAGCGCCAACTCGACGCCGCGAACCTCGGCTGACGGGCCGTTGACGTGTGTGGTCACGCTGAAGCGTGCCACCTGCCCCGTCGTCGGGTCGAGCACGTTGTTGATGGTCTGCTGCGTCGTGCCATTGACGATGAAGTTGGTCACGTCCTTCACGAACACGCCGGCCGAGAGGTAGGAATTGCTGGCGTAGTACCACTCCGCGCCGAAGTCGACGTTATCCGACAGATACGGCGACAGCGTGGGATTGCCGCCGGTCGCCACCAGCGAGCCGACGCGCTGCCCCTGCGCCACCGAGAGGTCCGGCGTGAGGTCGCTGAGCGGCGCGCGGGTCAGCGTGCGCGACAGATCGAAACGCAGCTTGACGCTATCCGTGAGCCCCAGGCCCAAGTCCACGTTCGGCAGCAGGTAGCGGTATTCGCTGCGCGTGCTGACTCCCGTGGTCCCGGTATAGGTCACCAGGAACGCGGTGTGGTCGGATGATTGCACGGTCAGCGACGTGGGCAGCTGGGCGAGACCGCCGGAGTCCACATGCGTGATCTCGTAGCGCGCGCCTAAGTTGATATTCAGCGGCATATTGGCGATTTGCGCCTTCGTCGACAAATTGAAGTACGGCGACACCGTATTCTCGCTGACGTTCTGATAATCGCCGACGTTGGGAACCAGCGTGTAGACGCCGGTGAACGCGGGCGTGCAGCAGGTCTTGTTGGCGCCGGGAATGTTCGTGGTCTGCGGATTGCCGAGGCTCTGCAAGTAGGCGAGCACCTGATTGGGATTGAACACCAGGACGTTCGGCGGCAGGTTGCCGATATTGGTGAATCCGTGGATGAAGTTCGAGGTGCTGAACGAGTTGGTGAACAGGTTCTGCGGCAATGCCACACCGCCCGCATTGTTGGATGCGGGGCCATAGCCGGCGTACGCCTGCCAATCGTTGTTCGTAAAGGTATCGGTCTCGCTCAGGTTCTCCACGTCGTGCACGAACTGCACGCCGTACTTGAACTTCAGCTGATCGTCCATCCACCGGCCCTCGAGCTTGAACTGATTGATCTCGTCCTTGTTCTGCTGGCTGGTGATCGGAAATACGTGCGAACCGATGAGGCCGTTGTTGATGAACAGCGCCGCGTTGCCGTTCGGCCCGAGCCCGGTCGGATACGGCAGGCTGCCCGAGCCCACGCCGGCGATGCCCACATTGGTGCCGTTCGTGCCGGCGGGGGTGGACGGACCGTAGCCCACGTCCGAGTCGAAATTGCTGAGCTGACCGGAGGGATTGAGCTTCGACACCGCCGTGTCGGCATCGAATTCGTACTGCATGTTGGGGCTGGCGTCCCACTTCACGTTGAAGCCCACTTCGTTGTTCTCGATCACCGAACCGTTGATTTCACCCTGGAAATCGGTGGGCGTATTCGCCTGGGTGAAGCTCGTGAGCGTGCCGTCGCCGGCCTGCGTCACGTTGCGCAGGCTGCCATTGTTGAACCAGACGCTGTAGCCGTATTGATCCTGCTTCAAGGTGTCCCGCGAGAAGTTGTCGTTCACCGTCAGGACCACGCCGTCGACGGGACGCGCCTGCAGCACCAGGCGCCCGCCGATGCGCTGATCGTCCGTATGTTCCTGGTAGATGCCGTAATCCTGAATGAACCAGTCTTTGATCGTGGCCGCCGCCGCCGGGTTGACACCGACACCCGGAGATTGCGGGCCGGCCGGAGGACAGGGTGCGGCTCCCGCCAGTTGGCAGGGAGCGATTGCGTTGCCTTCCCAGCCCTGGATGTTGACGTGGTTGGCCTGCACCTTGCGTTCGGAGTAGGCCGCGTCCACCAGGATGCCGAACCGATCGTCCGCGAAGGTGTCGCTGAACAGCAAGCTGCCGTTGGGCTCGGCCTTGTCCTCGCCCGTGGCGTAATCCGTCGACACCGAGCCCGCCAGCTGCAGCCCCGGATGATCGAAGGGCTTGGCGAACTTGATGTTGATGGTCGCGCCGATCGCGCCGCTCGACAGCGTCGCGTCGGGGGTCTTCATCACGTCGACCTGGTTGATGAAATCGGAGCCCACTGCGCTGAAATCGAAGCCGCGGGTGCTGTTGCCGAGCGCCGTGGGAACCACGCGGCCGTCGTACAGGGTCTCGTTGAAGCTCGGACCGAAGCCGCGCACCGTGATCTCGGTGGCGTTGCCGGTGGAGGTCGGGACGCCGCCCAAGGCGCTGGCGCCGCGGCTCACCGAGATGCCGGGGATTCTCTCCATGGCGGTGGCGAGATTCGAATCGGGAAACTTGCCGATGTCCTCGGCCGAAATCGCATCGACGATACCCGGGGAATCGCGCTTGATGTCCAGACTTTGCTGCAACGACGCACGAATGCCGGTTACCGTGATTTCATTGAGGTCATCGCTGGCTGCGGGTTCCGCCGCCTCCGCCGCCTGGCTTTGCGCCGGCACGGCACTCAAGGTGAGGGTGGATGCGCCGCCCAGGCAAATGGCATGGACTACGCGACGCAGGTAACCGTTCGGTACGATGTTGTTCATGAGCACTCCCAAGCTTCGATTCTAGTTATCAGCGGCGGCTTCGTTGCCGTCTTCACTCTATGGTTGCGCTACCATAGTACATACAATTTCATCTTTGGCAAACATTTTTGGTAGCGCTATACATTTCGTGACCGAGCGCACGGCCGGCCGGGCTAGCCGACCATGTCTTCCAGCTCCCGGCCGCGCGTCTCATGCACCATTTTCATGACGAAGAAAATCGAAATGAATGCGCACGCGGTATAAAAACCATAGGTGATCGGCAGACCGATGAACTTGGCCAGTACCGGGAAGCTCACGCTGATGAGGAAATTGGTGCTCCACTGCGCCGCACCGCTGACCGCCAGTCCCGAGCCGCGGATCTGGTTCGGAAACATTTCGCCCAGCATCACCCACATCACCGGGCCCCAGCTCACGTTGAAGAAGATGACATAGAGGTTCGCGCTGATGAGGGCCAGCAAGCCGATCTTGGGTGCGAGATGCAGTGTATTGTCGATCACCGCGCCGGTGGCGAATGCGACGGTCAAAATACCGAGCGTCGCGGCCATGCCGATCGAGCCGATCAAGAGCAGCGGCTTGCGCCCGATCCGATCGATGAGAAAGATGGCCACCAGGCAGGCGGCGATCGACAGCGCGCCGCTCAGGATGTTGATCTTGAGCGAATCGGCCTCGCTGAAACCCACCGCCTGCCACAGCACCGCGCCGTAGTAGAACACCACGTTGATGCCCACCAGCTGCTGGAAGACCGCCAGTCCCACGCCCACCCAGACGATGGCGCGCAGCTTGCCCGTCGATTTGTCGATCAGATCGGACAGCCGTGGCGAATGGTCCGCCGCAATGGAGCCGCGGATCTGGACCGCCTTCGAAGCGGCGGCGGCCGCGCCGAACAGCCGCGTCAGCACCGCGATCGCGTCCGCCTGACGCCCGCGCGCCACCAGGTAGCGCGGACTTTCCGGAATGAACAGCAACGTCAGGAAAAACACGCTCGCCGGAATGATCTGCATCCAGAACATCCAGCGCCAGGCGGCATAGCCCAGCCACAGCGGATCGGTGGATTTGCCGGCGATGTCCGCGAGGAAGTAGTTGGCGAGGAAGGCGCCTGTGAGGCCCGCGATGATCATCACCTGCTGCATGCTCGCGAGGCGCCCCCGCATGCTCGCGGGAGTGACTTCGCTGATGTAGGCCGGCGACAGCACGCTCGCCGCGCCGACGCCCGCACCGGCCGCGAATCGCGCTGCGATCATCATCAGGGACGAGGTGGCCGCGCCGGCGGCGAGCGCGCTCGAGATAAATAAAACCGCGGAGGCCACCATGACGCGGCGCCGGCCCCAGCGATCGGCCGAGCGGCCCGCGAGGAACGCGCCCAGCGCACACCCCGGCAGCAGCGCGCTCACGGTGATGCCGAGCCACACTTCGCTCAATGCGAAGGTGCTGCGCAAGCCCTCCTGCGTGCCGTTGATGACGCCGCTGTCGTAACCGAACATGAATCCGCCGATGGTCGCGACACCGACGATGGCGGACACCAACGGCAGGTTGATGGCGGCGTCTTGATTCTCGCTCAATGTCTTTCTCCCCTCCGTGCGCGCGGCGCGACGGACATTAAAATATTTTTATTGGTGGCACAGCCAACTGAATCAAGCTTAGAATGATAGCGCTACCGTAAGCTCGAAACAGAAGTATTTTTTGGAGTTGGGATGGGCAATTTGACTCATTATTGCGCGGTCGATACACCGTTCCAACGGCTCGGACGGTAAGCTCCATGTACATGGGGATCGATATTGGCACATCCGCTGTAAAAGCCGCAGTGATCGACGAAACGGGAGCCGTGATCGACCAAGCGAGCGCGCCGCTCGCCATCTCCCGGCCGCAAGCCCTGTGGTCGGAACAGTCTCCTGCCGACTGGTGGTCGGCGACCAACAGCGCCGTGAGCGATTTACGGCTGCCGCTGCGCAAGGCGGTGCGCGCCATCGGCTTGTCGGGCCAGATGCACGGCGCAACCCTGCTCGACAAGCAGCACCGTGCATTGCGGCCCGCCATCTTGTGGAACGACGGCCGCAGCGCCCGGCAATGCATCGAACTCGAAGCCGCCCTGCCGGCCATGACCCAGATCACCGGCAATCGCGCCATGCCCGGCTTTACCGCGCCCAAGCTCTTGTGGGTGCGGGCACACGAGCCCGACATTTTCGCCCAGACGGCCATGGTGCTGTTGCCCAAGGACTATGTGCGTCTGCGCATGACCGGCGATACGGCATCGGACATGTCGGACAGTTCGGGCACGTTGTGGCTGGACGTTGCGCGGCGCCGCTGGTCCGGCATCATGCTCGCCGCCACCGGGCTCGATGAGCGTCACATGCCCACGCTGTTCGAAGGCAACGCCATCACCGGCGAGCTGCGCGCCGAACTGGCCGAGGCCTGGGGCATGTCGCGCGTACCGGTGGTGGCCGGCGGCGGCGACAACGCGGCCGGCGCGATCGGCGTCGGCGTAGTCCGTGCCGGCGACGCGTTTCTCTCGCTCGGCACCTCGGGCGTGCTGTTTTTGGCCAACGACGGCTATCGCCCCAACCCGGCGGGCGGCGTCCATACCTTCTGCCACGCCGTGCCGCGGCACTGGCACCAGATGTCCGTGATCTTGAGCGCGGCCAGTTGCGTCGACTGGGCCGCGCGGCTCTGCGGCCTGCCCAATGCCGAGGCCGTGCTCGCCTTGGCGGAATCCCGCAACCGCCCGAGCGACAGCGAAATCTTCCTGCCTTATCTGTCCGGCGAACGCACGCCGCACAACGATCCCAACGCGCAAGGCGTGTTGTTTGGACTGACCCAGGAAACGGCGGCGGCCGAGATTGCGCAAGCCATGCTCGAGGGCGTCGCCTTCGCCTTTCGCGACGGGCTGGACGCACTGCTCGCGAGCGGCGCCCCCATCGAATCCATCGCGGTGATCGGCGGCGGCGCCCGCTCGATCTATTGGGGCAAGATCTTGAGCTCGGTGCTGCGCCGTCCGTTGATCTATCGGGACAGCGGCGTGGTCGGTCCCGCGTATGGCGCGGCGCGCCTGGCACGCATGGGCGCCGAGAACGCCAGCATCGAGGAGATCTGCACGCCGCCGCCCATCCGGTACGTGGCTGAACCGGACGATCGCCTCGCCGACCTCTATGCGCAACGACTCGGCCGCTACCGCGCCCTGTATCGACACCTCAAAGACTTATTCGTGGAGAGACTCAATTGAACCGCTCATACTTCAGCGACATCGCCCCCATCGCCTATGAGGGTCCGGATTCGAAGAATCCGCTGGCCTACCGTTACTACGACAAGAACCGCGTGGTCGCGGGAAAGACCATGGAACAGCACCTGCGCATGGCCGTGTGCTACTGGCACACGTTCAACTGGGACGGCTTCGACGTGTTCGGCGCAGGCACGTTCAAACGCCCGTGGCACGGCGGTCCCATCGACCAGGCCGCGGCCGATCACAAACTCGACGAAGCCTTCGAGTTCTTCACCAAGTTGGGATTGCCCTATTTCTGTTTCCACGACGTGGACGTGATGGCGCACGCGCAGACCATTCGCGAGCATGTGTCGAACTTCCTGCACATGGTGGAGAAGATCGAGCTCAAGATGGCCGCGACGGGCGTGAAGGTGCTGTGGGGCACGGCGAACCTGTTCAGCCACCCCCGCTATATGGCGGGCGGCGCCACCAACCCCGATCCCGAGGTGTTTCGTTTCGCCGCCACCCAGGTGCGGCACTGCCTCGAAGCCACGCATCGCCTCGAGGGCGAGAACTATGTGCTGTGGGGCGGCCGCGAGGGCTACGACACCCTGCTCAACACCAACCTGAAGCAGGAGAAGGATCAGCTCGGCCGATTCTTGTCCATGGTGGTGGAGCACAAGCACAAGATCGGCTTCAAGGGCCTGATCCTGATCGAACCGAAACCGCACGAGCCCACCAAGCACCAATACGATTTCGACGTGGATACGATCTACGGCTTTTTGAAGCACCACGGCCTCGAGAAGGAGGTCAAGGTCAACATCGAAGCCAACCACGCCACCCTCTCGGGCCACAGCTTCGAACACGAGATCGCGATGGCGGTCGATTACGGCATCTTCGGTTCCATCGACATGAACCGCGGCGATCCGCAGAACGGCTGGGACACGGACCAGTTTCCGAACGACGTACGGGAAATCACGCTCGCGCTCTACTACGTGTTGAAGGGCGGCGGTTTCACCACCGGCGGCAACAACTTCGATGCCAAGGTGCGGCGCCAGAGCATCGATCCGGCCGATCTGTTCTACGGGCACATCGGCGCCGTCGACATCCTCGCGCGCGGCCTGCTGAACGCCGCCGCCATGCTCGAGGGCGGCGAGCTGCAGTCCTTCATGGACCAGCGCTACGCGGGCTGGAAGCAGGATCCGGCCAAAACCATGCTCGAAGGCCGCACGACCCTGGCAGCCATCGCCGACGCCGCAGTCGCCGACAACGTAGCGCCCGTTCCCCGTTCCGGCCACCAGGAATATCTCGAAAATATCGTCGGCCGCTACACCACCTAGTGCCTCGGCACCTGATGTCGACCGACCGGCAAGGTGATGCTGACCGATCGGCGCCGTCATGCTGACGGGTCGGCGCCATAATTTCGACCGGTCGGTACCGTCATGTTGACCGGTTCGAACCCTGGCGCACCCTCATCACCGGCGAACCGCGCCCCTTTCGCCTTCTTGCGTTCCCCGTTTCCTCTTCCCAGTGTCCCGCAACAACCCTCTCACTCGCCGCTCGGCGCGACACCCTAACCGGCGAACTGCGGCCGTTCCCCGCAGCGACGACCGTCTCACTCGCCGATCGTAAGCACCGCCGTCTTCAAGTCCACGGAATTCGCCCCCACCATGATGTCGAAGGCCCCCGGCTCCACCACCCGCTGCATCGCCACGTTCCACATCTGGAAAGCCTCCCGCGACAACACGAAGGACAGTGTTCGCGATTCATTGAGCGCCAGCGTCACCCGCTGAAACGCCTTCAACGCCTTGATCGGTCGCGTCACCGACCCCACCTGCTGATGCACATACACCTGCACCGTCTCATCGCCGGCACGCGAGCCGGTGTTGCGCACCGACACGCTCACCGTCACCGATCCGTCGCGGCCGATGCGCTCGCTCGACAAATGCGGCTCGCCCACCTCGAAGGTGCTGTAGCTCAAGCCCCACCCGAAGGGATACAGCGGCGCCACCGTATCGAAGAGATAGCCGCGCCGCGCCGAGGGCTTGACGTCGTAGAACGACGGCAGCTGCCCGACGCTGCGCGGAATGGTGACTGGCAATTTGCCGCCCGGATTCACGTCGCCGAACAGCACGTCCGCCACCGCGTTGCCGCCCTGCTCGCCCACGTACCAGCCTTCCAGCAGCGCGTTCGCCTGCTCGGCAATCTTCACGGTCGAGGCAGGCCGCCCGTTGATGAGCACCACCGTAATGGGCTTGCCGAGCGCATGCAGCGCATCGAACAACGCCTGCTGCTCGCCCACCAGATCCAGCGAGGTCCGGTCGCCCAGGTGCGTCTTCGCCCACCCCTCGCGGCTGGTCTGCTCGGTATCGCCGATGGCCAGCACGATCTGATCGGCGCCGCGCGCCACCGCGACCGCCTCCTCGATGAGCCGGCGATTCGCGGCCGGATCGGCCAGCTGCACGTCATCGGCCCACCAATCGTCGTTCGCCGTGATGCGCACGCCCGGCGCGAAAGCAATGGTCGCGCGCGCCCCCACCTTCGCCCGGATGCCGTCCAGGATCGACACCGTCACGGGCGGCTGGCCATAGTAGCCGCCGAGCCGCGCGACCGCCGCGTTCGGTCCGATGACGGCGATGACCGGTGCCGCGCTGCCCGCTGCCGGCAGGCGCAGCGGCAGCATGCCGTCGTTCTTCAGCAAGATGAGGGTGCGCTGCGCGGCTCGCAACGCGAGCGCCCGCGCCTCGGCGTTATTGGTGAGCGCCACCGCCGCGCCGGCATCCGCGAACGGATGCTCGAACAACCCGGCGCGAAACTTGAGCGCCAGCAACCGACGCACCGCCGCGTCGATGCGCTCCTCCGGCACCCGCCCGTCGCGCACTTGCTGGGTCAAGGTGGCATAGGCGGTGCCGCTCGGCAGATCGATGTCGACGCCCGCCTCGAGCGCGAGGCGGGCGGCCGCCGCGCGGTCCGCCGCGATGTGATGGACGGCGACGAGATCGTCGATGGCGTAGTAGTCGCTCACCACGGCGCCGCGGAAGCCCCATTCGCCGCGCAGCACTTTCTCGAGCAGCCACACGTTGGCGTGGCTCGGCACGCCGTCGATCTCGTTGTACGACGGCATCACGGCGCTGACCCCCGTGCGCGCGATCGCGTTCTCGAACGGCGGAAAGAAGTACTCGCGCAGCGTCCGCTCCGCATACGGCGCGGGCCCCACATTGGTGCCGCTCTCCGGCTGCCCGTGCCCGGTCAGGTGCTTCAGCGTCGCGAACACCTTGCCCGGCTTCAGATCGCGCGCCCTGCCCTCGCCCTGCAGCCCCTCGACGGCCGCCACGCCCATCTCGCCCACCAGGTAAGGATCTTCGCCGAAGGTCTCCTCGATCCGCCCCCAGCGCGGGTCGCGCGCCACGTCCACCACCGGCGTCAACGCCTGGCTGACGCCGCGCGCGCGGATCTCGCGGGCCGTCACGGCATTGACCTCGCGCACCAGCGCAGGATCGAAGCTCGATGCCAACGCGATGGCCTGCGGAAAACTGGTGGCGCCCAGGGCTGCGTAGCCATGCAAGCCCTCTTCGTGGAACATGATGGGAATGCCGAGCCGGGTGCGCTGTAGCGCGTAATGCTGCAATGCATTGACGAGCCGGACGGTGCCGCGCACATCGCGGCCCGGCACCACCCGCGGGGACTTGGGGCCGGTCGCATCGGAGGGCCGCGCGAACTGGCCGATGCCGTTCGGAAAGTGCTGCACCATCTTCTCCGGGTCCAACTCGAGTTTGGCGTCGAACACCTCCGCCTTGTCGTCCCAGATGCTGAGCATCTGCGCGACTTTCTCCTCCAAAGTCATGCGCGACAGCAGGTCCTCCACCCGCGCCTCGACCGGCGCCCCGGCGTTCTTGTAGAGCGGGTTGCTCGCGGCCCCCGCCGCCGCGCACACGGCGATGCCGAGAACACAGGCCACGCTCCCGACCCGCATGATGGTGAATGCGCTCATCGTCCGACTCCCCGGCTGCCAACATTGTTGAAATAGTGATAGCGCTACCATGATGGAAGGCCGCCGCCCTTGTCAATCATATTTGCTCCGAGGCAATGCCGCGGACAAATACGTATGCCATGAATTTCTATTGTAAGCTGACAGTCGAAATGACGACCATCACCGGCAAAAAACGCGTTACCGCCCGGCGCACCCGCAAGCCGAAGAACGGCAAGCAAGGCGCGCCGACCATCGCCGACGTCGCCGCGTACGCCGGTTTTGCGCCGATGACCGTGTCGCGCGTCATCAACGGCGAGGACAACGTGCGCCAGGAGACGCGCGAGGCGGTGCAAGCCGCCATTGCCAAGCTGCGGTACTCGCCCAACCAGGCCGCCCGCACGCTCGCCGGCGCCGAGCAGGTGCGCATCGGCATGCTGTACAGCAATCCCAGCGCCGCCTTCTTGAGCGAGTTCCTGGTCGGCACCCTCGAGCAGGCGCGCTTGAGTCACGTACAGCTGGTCGTGGAGAAGTGCGATGTCGACCAGCACGAGGACAAGGTAGTTCGCGAGTTGTTGGCCACCGGCGTCGATGGGATCATTTTGCCGCCGCCGCTGTGCGACTCGAAACGCATTCACGCGGTCATCACCAAGGCCGGCGCACTGGCGGTCGCGGTCGCGAGCGCCAGCCCGCGCGCAGGGTATCTGTCCGTGCGCATCGACGACCACAAAGCCGCGGTGGCCATGACGCGTCATATTCTGTCCCTGGGGCACAGGCGCATCGGCTTCATCATCGGCAATCCCGATCAGACCGCGAGCGCGCAACGCCTCGCCGGCTACAAGACCGCGCTCACCGAGGCCGGCATTCCCATCGACAACTCGCTCATACGCCAGGGATTGTTCACCTACCGCTCGGGCTTGAAAGCCGCCGAACAACTGCTGAGCGTGGCCAAGCCGCCCACCGCCATCTTCGCCAGCAACGATGACATGGGAGCGGCCACCGTGGCGGTGGCGCACCGCCACCATTTGGACGTGCCCGGCGGCCTCACGGTCTGCGGTTTCGACGACACGGAATTTTCGCGCTCGATCTGGCCCGAGCTCACCACCATCCGCCAGCCCATCGCCGAGATGTCGCGTTCCGCCCTGCTGCTGCTGCTGAAGCGAATCAAGGCACGGCGCGAGCACCGGGAAGAGGACTGCAAACACACCCTGCTCGATTTCACCCTGGTCCGCCGCGATTCGGAAGGCCCGCCGAACCGCTAGTTCTCGGCACCCAAATGTTGCCATGCCCGCAACCGTTCGAATTCACGGTGCCAAGGCGCTCGCCCTCGGCATCATGATCTTTGCATCACGTCGTTGACCGGTTCGAACCCTGGCGCAACCGGTCACATTCGCCGTCCCGCGGTACTAGACCGCAAGCGGTACCGCGCGAAAGCGAATGCTCGCCGTAAACGCCGCGCCCGGCTGGATGATCGGCATGCCGGACGCGCGGTCCGGCCGGTTCACCGCATCGTTGACATGTGGCACCGGTTCGAAACAGAACCCGTCCAGATCGTTGCGGATGCACACCACGGCATTCGGCAATTCCGGGGACGCGTTGATGTCGAGCGCCAACGGTTGGCCCTGCCACGCGATGCGCGCCGAACCGTCCCATCCGGTGAAGCAATGATCGATGTCGCCGCGCGTCACGGACATCGACGTCGAATAATCGAATTTATCGAACGGCTTGACCAGCAGGCTTGGCAATCCATCATTGCCCACCAGCCACACGCCCCGCGCCCGGAACTGCAGATACGCCCCCTCGCGCGGAAAGTAGGGATGATGACCGAAGGCCAACGGCACCGGCCGATCGGCGAGATTGACGGCACTCAGGTCGAGCGTCAGCTGCCCATCGGCGAGGGCGAACCGCTGCTGCGCCTCGAACGGCCACGGCCACGCCGCGCCCGGCCGATTGCGCAAGCCGAGCACCACGCTGTCTGCGGTGCGTGACTGCACCGACCACGGCAGCTCGAACCCGACGCCGTGAATGGAGTGCGGTTCGGGGGAAAAATTTCGCGCCAATGCAATCTGCTTGCCGTCCCATTCGAAGCGGCCGTTGCCGATGCGATTGGAATAGGGCACCAGCGGAAAGCTCGCCACGCCGAAGGGATCCGCCGCCGCAATGCTGGCCACGCTCGCCGGCCGCAGCATCGATTGTCCGTTGACGGTCCAGCTGCCGATGCTGCCGCCCAGCGCCGGAATGATGTCGCAGCGGTCCGCACCGCTCGCCAGGGTCAGAATTTCGATCGCCGCTTTGTTGTGGTGCATGCTCATCTTGATTTCCGTCGCCAGGCGGCTGGCCAACGGCTATGATAGCGCTACCAGCCATACAAGTCAGGCCTTTAGTCGGCCGGCCGGCAACGCCGTTGGGACCGGCGCGCCGCTCCGCCACTGAAAATGATTTAAATAAAAATCGTCGAACACTCAAAGGCTGGTCATCGATGCTCGGAAACATAGCCGCCGCTGGCCTCTTGCTCGCCACTCTCGTCGCGGCACGCAGCGCCGGCGCCGCGACCACCAGCGGCACGACAGCCCCCGCGAATGCCACAGGCACCACAACCACGGCCGAAACCACAACCGGCAAAGGCATTGCCGCCGCGCCAGCTCCTCTACTGAACGACCTGTTTCAGGATCACGCCGTGTTGCAACGCGACCGGCCGATCGCCCTCTGGGGCGACGCGAATGCCGGCGAACCCATTTCAATCGAGTTCAACGGCATCGCCGCACAGGCACGCGCAGATGCCGCCGGTCACTGGCGCACCCATTTGCCCGCCCTGCCGGCGGGCGGCCCCTATTCGCTCACCGTGCGCACACGTTCAGGCGCGAGCCGGGTTCTAACGGATATCTTGCTGGGCGATGTGTACCTCTGTTCCGGCCAGTCGAACATGGAGCTGCCCGTCGCGAACACGCTCGACGCCGCCCACGAAATCGCCAACGCCGCGAATCCCTCGATTCGCCTCCTGACCGTGGCGCACGCGACCAGCCCCACCCCGTTGGCGCATTTCCAAACGCCGGTGAGCTGGGCCGCCGCCGACCCCGCAGCCGTTCGCGACTTTTCCGCAGCCTGTTTCTACTTCGCGCGCGAGTTGCAGAAAACCGTTGCGGTGCCCTTAGGATTGATCCACTCGGCCTGGGGCGGAGCGCGCATCGAACCCTGGATGAGCGAGGCCGCGCTGCGCTCGGTCGGCGGCTACGAGCAGCGCCTCGATCTGCTGCACACCTATGCCCTCGACGCCGCCACCGGCGATCAGCGGCTGGGCGAACTGTGGGAGCGCTGGTGGAGCGCGAACGCCACGGACGAGTCGACCCCCTGGAGCGAAGGTGCCGACGCGAATTGGCGCGACATGCCGCTGCCCATGCGCGACTGGAAGACCTGGGGCGTTGCCGAGCTCACCAATCACGATGGCATGGTCTGGTTCAGCCGCTCCGTCATGCTCACCGCCGCGCAGGCCGCGACCGCCGCGTCCCTGTCGATCGGCGCGATCGACGAGGTGGACGAAACCTGGGTGAACGGCCAACCCATCGGCAATACCTTCGGCTATGGCACCGAACGCACGTATGAAATTCCGCGCGGCGTCCTGCGGGCCGGCGACAACTCCATCGTCATCAACGTCACCAGCCTCTGGGATGCGGGCGGCATGTACGGCCCTCCCGATCATCTCGCATTGCACCTTGCCGGCGGCGGCTCGGTCTCGTTGGCCGACCACTGGCGCTATCGCTTCGTGCCCGAGCGCATGGGCGCACCGCCGCGCGCCCCGTGGGAATCCGTGTCCGGACTCACCAGCATCTACAATGCGATGATTGCGCCCATCGAGCCCTACGGTCTGCGCGGCGTTCTCTGGTACCAAGGCGAGTCCAACACCGGCGAGGCCGATCACTATCAGGCCCTGTTGACCGCGCTGATGCGCGATTGGCGCCGCAAGTTCGCGAGCGACCTGCCGTTTCTGATCGTCCAGCTGCCGCAGTTCGGCGTACCGTCGAGCGCACCCACGCTCTCCGCCTGGGCAAGCTTGCGCGAAGCACAGCGCCGCGCGGTCGCCGGCGATGCGCATGCCGCCCTCGCGGTCACGATCGACGTGGGCGACGCCCATGCGTTGCATCCGCCCGACAAACAGGCGGTCGGCGCCCGTCTCGCGCGCGCCGCGCGTCACTTGATCTACGGTGACCCACTCTCCCCGTCGGGCCCGATTCCCCGCGAGGCCATCCGCCGCGGCGCGCAGGTGATCGTCGAATTCGATGCCGAGGGCCCGCTGCTCACGTACAGCGCCCGACGGCCGACGGGCTTCGAACTCTGCGCCGCCGACCAAGCGAGCTGCCGTTTCGTCGACGCCACCGTCGAATCGAACCGCGTGCTGCTGGATTCAGCCGACCAACCCGCCGCACGCGTGCGCTTCTGCTGGAGCGACGCGCCGGTCTGCAATCTGTACGACAAGTCCGGATTGCCGGCCGTCCCGTTCGAAATCCCGATTCGGTAATGCCAGGCCCAACCGGCGCCCGCCACCCGGCCAATTGACCCGCCAGTCGCCGCCGCACCGGGCCGGTTGGCCGGCCACTCGCCGCGTAGAAGGCGCTGATGGTGGATCGCCCGATCGGGCAGTACGTTAGGATCGATGCACCATCGTGAACGAGGCTGTGTCGATAACGATGCGGACCGCGCGGCGGCGGTCGCTCCGATGGGGGCACACTTCCCGTAAGCCTATGTTAGCGCTACCATTGTCAAAACAACGCAAGTGCATGGGGAGCCTTGATGAATACGTCGGTCAATCAGACGGAAAATCTGTTGTTCATGACATTGCTGCAGCTGATCGTCATGGTCGGCGCCGCACGCTCCATGCACACCGTATTTCGCAGGCTCGGCCAACCCGGCGTGATCGGTGAGATCTTCGCCGGCTTGTTGCTAGGCCCCTCCCTGATGGGCCATTTCTTCCCGCAGGTCTCGCTCACCCTGTTCGGCCAGCATGCCTCGGCGCCCATCACCATCATCAGCCAGATCGGTTTGATTCTGCTGATGTTTCAGATCGGCATGGACTTCGAATTCGGGCACCTGGCCACGCGCCGCAATCGCCGCGCCACCATCGCGGTGACCGCGGTTTCCGTCAGCGTTCCCTTGGGCGTCGGCGTGATCCTCGGGCACGTGTCCGCCCCGGATCTGGCACCCTCGCTCGACCCCGTCCGCTACAGCCTATTCCTGGGGTTGGGAATGGCGATCACCGCCGTGCCCATTCTCGGCCGCATCCTGCGTCAATATGGACTGACGCACACCGAAGTCGGCGTGGTCGCCATCTCCGCGGCTGCCGTCAACGACGTGATCGGCTGGATATTGCTGTCGGTGATCTCGGCGTATGCAGCGTCCAAGTTCTCGCTCGGGCACCTGTCCTTTCAGCTGGGAGGACTGCTGCTATTCGTGCTGCTGCTCTGGTTCGTGTTGCGGCCGCTGTCGGCGCGCCTCCTGCGGCGCTACCCGGCGCAGAACGGAGAGCTCGATCCCAATCTCATGGCCATCGTCGTCTGCCTGATTTTCGCGCTCGGCATCTGTACCTACCAGCTCGGCATTTTCGCCATTTTCGGCGGGTTCGCCGGCGGCGTGCTGTTCCACGCCAACAAGGACTTCGTCGACGCATGGCGCCGCCAGGTCGGCCGCTTCGTGCTCGTGTTCTTCTTGCCCGTGTTCTTCACCTACACGGGTCTGCGCACCAACGTGCTCGGCCTCTCCAGCGCGTCCGACTGGCAGTGGCTGCTCATTCTTCTCGTCGCCGCCATCTCGAGCAAGATCGTGCCGGTCTACTTCGTGGGAAGGCTCTGCGGATTCAGCCGCAACGAGTCGTCGATCCTGGGCACGCTGATGAACACGCGCGCGCTGATGGAGCTGATCGTGATCAACATCGGCTTCGATCTGGGTCTCATACCCCAGAAAGTGTTCAGCATGCTGGTCATCATGGCAGTGGCCACGACCCTGATGGCCGGCCCGCTGTTGAAACGGTTGCTGTCCGCCACCGGCCACGCCATTCCGGTCGGCATCGAAGCGTAACGACGATCGCAACAGCGAGGTTCACGATCCATGACCCATCTCACCCGCCGCAAATTCGGTCAGACGATTGCCGCCGCAGCCGCCCTGTGCGGCGCCTCCCCACCCCGGCCGGCCGCCGCTGAACCCGCAACCCCCGGAAGCTTGAGCTTCCCGAGCGGTTTTCTGTGGGGCTGCGCAACCAGCGCGTATCAAATCGAAGGTGCCGTCACCGTGGATGGCCGCGGCCCCTCGATCTGGGACACCTTCTCGCACACGCCCGGGAAGACGGCGAACGGCGAGACCGGCGACACCGCGGACGACTCCTACCATCGCTACAAAGAAGACGTAAGACTGCTCGAGGAGCTCGGCGCCAAAGCCTATCGCTTCTCCATCTCCTGGCCGCGCGTTTTCCCGCAAGGCACAGGCAGGCCGAACGAACCCGGCATCGCCTATTACGAGCGCCTGGTCGATGAGCTCTTGCAACACGGCATCGCCCCATACCCCACGCTGTTCCATTGGGATCTGCCCCAGGCTCTCGCGGGCGGCTGGCAATCCCGCGATACCCCCCACGCGTTCGCCGACTACGCCGCCTTCGTCACGAAACGGCTCTCCGACCGCGTACACCAGTTCATGACCACCAACGAGTTCCTGTGCTTCACGGACTTGAGCTACAAGATCGGCCAATTCGCGCCCGGATTGACATTGGACGCCGCGCAGGTGAATCAGGTCCGCCACCACGGCATCCTGGCGCACGGCCTGGCAGTGCAGGCCATTCGAGCCCATGCGCCGAGCGGCACGCGCGTCGGGCTCGCCGACAATCCCAACGTCTACATACCCGTCATCGAGACGCCCGAGCATATCGAAGCCGCAAAACGCGCGTTCCGCGAAGAAAACGCGCCGTTCCTTACCGCCGTGATGGAGGGCAGGTACACGGATGCTTACCTCGCCCGCGAAGGCACCGATGCCCCCAAGGTCGCACCCGGCGACATGCAAGCCATCGGCAGCCCCCTCGACTTCGTCGGCCTCAACGTATACCAGCCCGACTATGTACGCGCGGACTCATCGCCCGCCGGCTACTCCATCCTGAAAAAGCCGACCTCCTTTCCGCGCATGGCATCGCCGTGGCTCTATATCGGACCGGAAGTCATCTACTGGGCGGTTCGCACCGTCAGCGATCTGTGGAAGCCGCCCGCCATCTACATCACGGAGAACGGCTGCTCCGCGAATGACGTCCCGGACGCCGGCAGAATCGACGACACCGATCGAGTGATGTTCCTGCGCAATTACCTCACGCACCTGCACCGCGCAGTGGCCGGGCACTATCCGGTGAAGGGCTACTTTCTCTGGAGCCTGCTCGACAACTACGAATGGGCCGACGGCTACCAGAAGCGCTTCGGCATTCACTACGTCGATTTCGCCACCCAGCAGCGAATTCCAAAGCTGAGCGCGCACTGGTACCGGGAAGTCATCGCGCGCAACGCGGTGCGATGAGTTCATGGTGTGGTTAATCATCATACCGGAGATTGAGCTATGGCCAGCGTGAAAGTAGCGATCACCCTCGAGCAGGAAACGCTGCGCCAGCGCGCCGCGTACCGCATACACGCCAATCAGCGCGCCCGTGAACTGATTGGTAGGCTCGCTCGCCAGGACCGTCCCGTCGGCGTTCGACAGCAAGCTCTGCCACGGCGAATCGGCTAGGGCATACGAGAAATCATAGACCGCGCCGCGCGCGCCGATATGCAATCGAATCGCGCCGCCCAACGCCCCGACATACGGCGTCGCCGCGAGCACGCGCCCGTTCTCCGGATCGTCCGCCCCATTGCGTACGGTCGCCACCACCGTCGGCCCCTTGGGCGTTTCACACAGACCGACGAAGTAATGATGCCGCTCGTCCGCAAATGCCGCGAGACCCGCGCAATCGCCATTCCGTTCCGGCTGATAATGCATTTCCGTTTCGACGACGGCATCCGCGTGACGCTGCCGCTTGCCGAGAAACGACGGGTTCGCACTGCCGCTGATCGAGACGGCACGAGCTCGAACAGTCAATCCGCCGGCGCCCATCCGGTACCAATTCTCCGTGGGCGTACGAATCATCTCCCAATCGGGTGCCAGAGTCCGCGAATGGAACGCATCCCGCCACTCGGAACGATCGACCTCATGCCAGACCGGCAGCGACGGCCGCGGCACGACGTGCGGTACCGGCGTTCGCGGCGGAAGTATCTGCGGCCATACGTTCTCCCATTGCACCGGCAACAGGAATGTCTCGCGCCCCAAATTGGAAAGATTCGCCGCATACGGCCGCGTCGCGAGAAACACCGACCACCACCTGCCGTCGGCCGCCCGCACAAAATCCGCATGGCCCGCCGCGGCGATGGGATACGGCCGCGCGGGATCCAGATCGCGTTGAGTCAATATCGGATTATCCGTCGCGGGTACGTAGGGCCCCTCGACTCGGTCGCTGCGGAAAACGACTTCGGAGTGGTCGCCCGCCGTACCTCCCTCGGCGGCGATCAGATAGTACTTTAGGCCCCTCTTGACCAGGTGGGGCCCCTCGATCCACACCGGATGCTGGTCAATATCGGTGCCACCGTTCACGATGACCGAACGCGCGCCCCGCATCGTCCGGGTCTCGAGATCGAACTGCTGCAGCCAGATCGCCCGATGTCCCGCATACAAAGGCTGCTCCCGCGGCGGTCCGTTATTCGCAATCCAGGCCTTGCCGTCACCGTCGAAGAACAGATCCGGGTCGATGCCTTCAATCGACTTCAACCACACCGGGTCGGACCACGGACCCGCGGGCTTGCTGGCGCTGATGATGAAATTCCCGCCGCAATCCGCACAGGTGCCGACGATATAAAATACACCTCGATGCCAACGCAGCGTCGGCGCAAAGATGGCGCGCGCGATTCCAAGCCCGGCGAACTCTAATTGGCCGGGCCGATCGATCGCGTTGCCGACTTGTTGCCAATTGACCAGATCGCGGCTGTGATAAATCGGCAATCCCGGAAAGAATGCGAAACTGGAATTCGTCAGGTAGTAATCGCCGCCGACGCGCACGATGCTCGGATCCGGCTGAAACCCCGGGATGATGGGGTTGCGATACTCGGTTGCCGTCGCCGGAAACTCGGCCGCCGCGGGATCGCGGCCCGCATAGGACACCCACGCAAAATGGGCTTCACTCCCCGCCTCAACGGCGCGACACGGGACCGCAATCGCGGACCAAAGCATGGCAGCCGCGAGCAGCAGAGAGCTGCCGGCGGAGCGCATCGAGCGGCAGCGCCGAGCGGGGTTGCGTAGGTGGAGCACCAGACATCCGCGGCGTGTCGGCGAATGCATCGACTCATCGGTAGCGCGGGTCATAGGCCATCATGATAGCGCTATCAATTCACTGCATGCAAAACGCCCTGCGCGTGTGCATGGCATGTGGTTCCCCCGTAGCCGTGCGCACCACCACGCCCGAATTCTGCTGCGCCGGGTTCACGCACCCGCGCCTCTGGGGCGTGACGCGCAACCCCTGGAACACGGAGTATTCGGCAGGCGGATCCTCCGGCGGCTCCGCCGCCAGCCTCGCGGCCGGGCTCACCACCCTGGCCAGCGGATCCGACATCGCAGGCTCCATCCGAATTCCCGCCGCCTTCAACGGCGTGGTCGGGTTCAAGCCACCTTTTGGACGAGTCCTGGACGCCGAGCATGCCGCCCGGCAGAAAGGCCGCCGGCGAGACCGGATCCGGGACGGCCGCCCGAGCCGCCGGGAACCCCGCCGTCCAAGCCAGCCAGCCCATCGCCCAAAATGCCAGTCGGACTCGGTAAGGATGATCCACGCAATCCTCCTTGGTATGATTGACTTAAGGTCTTACCATGATTGGCGGCGGTCGGCGACAAATGTAAAGCGGCGTGCGGACATCTGGGACGGCGCACCCGTGTTTGGGCTCGACAGGGCCGATTCCAGGGAACCTGTGCGCTCCGGGTGCGCTCCAAGCCTCACTGGCCCGTCTTACGACGCGCCAACCACCACTTCGTTGTCGACGACCGTTGCTAGTATCGGCGGCGTCACCAAAAAGGATCCAAGGCTAATGAATCAAAAGACTGCACCGCTGCCCGGCGAGCAGAGTGCTCACTCGCGGTATCAACCCTCCCAGGCCGCCGCCATCCCCGAGGTGCGGCCGCTGCCGGTCGAGGTGGACCCCGCCATGCGGGCTGCCCGCGAGACGGTGCTCGCCAATTCGATCTGGGTGAAACCGCTGCAGCAGGAGATTGCCCGGGTCATCGTGGGGCAAAAGCACCTCCTGGACCGTCTGTTGATCGCCCTGCTCACCAATGGCCATGTCCTGTTGGAAGGTGTGCCGGGATTGGCCAAGACCCTGGCGCTGAAAACCCTCGCCAGCTGCGTCGCCGTACGCTTCAAGCGGTTGCAGTTCACGCCTGACATGCTCCCGGCGGACATCGTGGGCACGATGATTTACAACCCGCAGGATGGCGTGTTCCGCACCAAGCACGGTCCGATTTTCAGCAATCTGATCCTGGCGGACGAGATCAATCGCGCGCCCGCCAAGGTGCAGAGCGCGTTGCTCGAAGCGATGCAGGAACGCCAGGTGACCATCGGCGACGAAACCTACGGCCTGCCCAATCCCTTCCTGGTGCTGGCGACGCAAAACCCCCTGGAGCAGGAAGGCACCTATCCGCTCCCGGAAGCGCAGATCGACCGCTTCATGATGAAAGTGATCGTCAATTATCCGACCCGCGTGGAAGAGCGCGCCATCTTGGACGCCATGGCAACCACCGAGCCCATGCCCGTGCCGCGCCCCGTGGTATCCGCCGAGCAGATCGTCGAGGCCCGCCACGTCGTCAACGCCCTCTACGTGGACGACAAGATCCGGGATTACATCGTCGATATCGTGCTCGCCACGCGCCCGCCGATCGCCGCCTCGCTGAATTTGAACGGCTACATTCAAACGGGCGCATCGCCGCGCGCCACCATCGCGCTGACATTGGCCGCCCGCGCCATGGCGTTCTTGAACGGCCGCCACTTCGTCATTCCGCAGGATGTGAAAACGATTGCCATGGACGTGCTGCGCCATCGCGTGTCCGTGACCTATGAGGCGGAAGCGGAAAACGTCACCTCCGAGAACGTCATCGAGAAGATTCTCAACACCCTCCCCGTGCCTTAAGAGATGCCCGCCGAGCCCGCCAAATCCAACAAAGCCGTCATGAGCAACATGCGGCAATTGGAAATCCGCACGCGCCGCATGGTCAACGACAGCCTGGCGGGCGCCTACCATTCGGTATTCAAAGGGCGCGGCATGGATTTCGACGAAGTGCGCGAATACAGCCCCGGCGATGAGGTGCGCACCATCGACTGGAACGTCACGGCGCGCGCCGGCAAGACCTTCGTCAAGAAATATACCGAGGAGCGGGAGCTCACCATTCTCTTGCTGGTGGATATCAGCGCCTCCGGCAATTTCGGATCGGGCGAGCTGAGCAAGCGCGATCTCGCCGCCGAATTCGCCAGCGTGCTGGCCTTTTCCGCCATTCGAAACAGCGACAAGGTCGGGTTGCTGCTCTACACCGACCGGGTCGAGCGCTACTTGCCGCCCAAGAAGGGCCGGCGCCATGTGCTGCGGGTCGTCAGGGACATTCTGTATCACACCCCGGCAGGAACGGGCACGGACAGCGTCAAGGCGCTCGATGTGGTCAACCACGTCCTGCACCGGCGCGCGGTGGTGTTCTTGATTTCGGACTTCGAATCGCCCGGCGATCAGGTCGCGGCGCGGGCCGCCCTGCGCCGCGCCATGCGCCAGACCAATCGGCGCCACGACCTCATTGCCGTCCACGTCGAGGATCCCCACGAAAAGGAACTTCCCAATGTCGGCATCCTCGCCCTCGAGGATGCGGAAACCGGCGAGATCGTCGAACTCGACACCGCGAGCGCCGCGGTCCGCCGGAAATTCAAGGATTTCTCGCTGGAACGGGGACGCCGCTTGGTGAGCGATTTCCGTTCGGAAGGCGTCGACACCCTGCAACTGCAAACCGATGCGCCGTACATGCCGGCGCTGCAGCGATTCTTCAAGACGCGCGAGCGCAGACGCGTATGAAGCCCCCAGGCGGCTCGATCCGCGGCGCCGCTGCCGCGCTCTGGTTGGCAGCACTCGCCGGCGCATCCTGCGGTACCGTTCTCGGCGCACCCGCCGCCGCGATCGCTCCCACAGCAAGCGCCAATAACGCCAGGCCACCCGGCGCGACGACGCCGACCACCGCAACGCCACCGACCTCCTCTGCGTCATCCGCCGCCCCCGGCGCCGGCGACCCGAACGAAGACATCCGCGACATCCGCGGCCCAAAGTACGTGCTGCCTCGCTGGCTCCTGCCCGCGCTGGTGGCGGGAGCCGCGTTGCTCGCGCTCGCCGGGTACGGGATCTGGCGATGGCAGCGCCGCCGCCGCCGGCCGCGCGTGTTGCTGCCCTTCGAGAGGGCGCTGCAGCGTCTCGAGGAGCTTCGCCCGCTCATGCAGCCCGCGCACGCCCGCGAATTTTCGATTGCGGCGTCGGATATCGTGCGCACGTACATCGAACAACGCTTCGACGTCACCGCCACCCACCGCACCACCGAGGAATTCCTGCACGATCTGCTGGAGTCCTCGAACCCCTCGCTCGCGCGCCACCGCGGATTGCTCGCCGAGTTCCTGCAGCAATGCGACCTGGTGAAGTTCGCGGGGATGTCGCTCTCGATGCAAAGCATCGAAGCGCTGCAGCAAAGTGCGCGCGCCTTCGTGCTCGAAACCGCCAAGCCCGAGGAGACGCATGACGCGCTTCCTGCAACCTGAGTGGTTCTGGCTGCTGGCCGTGCTGCCGCTCGTGATGCTCTGGCGCGGACGGCGCGGACCGGTCGCGGCGGTCGAGTATTCGGACATCGGGCTCGCGCGCGACGTCGCGCGCAGCAGCCGCAGCCGCATCGGCCGCTGGGTATGGCTGCTGCCCATCGTCGCGGGCGTGCTGATGATCGTCGGGCTCGCGCGCCCGCAGCGCGCCCATAGCCGCACGGAAGTGACCGCCAACGGCATCGATATCGTGCTGGGGCTCGACGTCTCCGGGTCGATGCAGGCGCTCGACTTCGAGATCGACAACCGGCGAATGAATCGCATCGAAGTGGTCAAGTCCGTGGTCTCGAAGTTCATCGAGGAGCGGCCCAACGATCGAATCGGCCTCATTGCCTTCGCCGGCGCCCCGTACCTCGTGAGCCCGTTGACGCTCGACCACGATTGGCTGCAACAGAATCTCGACCGCGTCAACATCGGCGGCGTGGACGACGGCACCGCCATCGGCTCGGCGATCGCCGCCTGCGTCAACCGTCTGCGCACGACGCCCGCAAAATCCAAGGTCGTGGTGCTGCTCACGGACGGCATGAACAACACGGGAAAGATCTCCCCGCTCTCCGCCGCCGAGGCCGCCAAAGCACTGGGCGTGAAGGTCTACACCATCGGTGTCGGCGTGCGCGGCAAGGCACCCATCCCGGTGAAGGACGACGCCGGGAACATGCATATCATCATGGCCAAAGTCGACGTCGATGAGAAAACTCTGCAGAGCGTGGCCGACCTAACCGGCGGGAAATTCTACCGGGCCACGGATACCGATTCGTTGCAGAAGATCTACGATCAGATCAACCGCCTCGAACGGACCGCCCAGACGGTGCAGAAATTCGAGCGCTACGAAGAGCTCTACCCCTGGGCTCTGATCCCCGCCTTCGCCCTGCTCGGCATGGGATTCCTGTTGCAGCAGACGCGTTTCCGGAGATTGCCGTGAAGTTCGCGAACCCCTGGTGGCTGGCGGCGGCACTGATCGCCTGCGCGATGCTTCTCTGGATGTGGCGCGTCGCGGACGCCCGGCAGCGAACGGCCCTCGCACGGTTCGTCGCGGCGCACCTGCACCCGCAGCTCACGCGCTCCATCTCCATGGCGAAACGCCGCTTGCAGCGCGGCCTGTTTTTGGCGGCTGTGGTTCTGCTGTGCGTGGCGCTCGCGGGACCGCTGCTCGGATTTCGCTGGGAACGGATCAATCGCCGCGGCAACGAAATCGTGTTCGCCATCGACACCTCGCGCAGCATGTCGACCCCCGACATCAAGCCCGATCGGCTGACGCGCGCCAAACTCGCGATCGACGACTTTGCCCATCAACTGGATGGCGATGCCGTGGGCATCGTGGCCTTTGCGGGCAGTGCATTCCTGGTGTGCCCCATCACCTTGGACTATGGCGCGTTTCACGAATCGCTGGGCGCGATCGACACCAACACCATCCCGCGCGGCGGCACCAACATCTCGAGCGCCATCCACGAAGCCCAGGTGGCGCTGCGCCGCCGCCCCGGCAGCGATCGAATCCTCATCCTGGTCACCGACGGCGAGGACCTCGAGGGTAGCGCGTTGGCCGCCGCCCAGGCCGCGGCGCAGGAGGACGGGCTCAAAATTTACACCGTCGGCGTCGGCTCCGCCTCCGGCGATCTCATCCCCATTCCGCCCGAGCAGGGCGGCGGTTTCGTGAAGGACGACACCGGCGCCTTCGTCAAATCACGGCTCGACGAGACCGCGTTGAAAGCCATCGCGACTGCAACGGGCGGACTCTATGTGCCGTTGGGGACGCAGGGCGAAGGGCTCGACACCATCTTCAAGACGGTGCTCGGACCCCTGGCGAAACATGACTTGGCGTCGCGTCAGCAACGGATTTACATCGAGCGGTATCAGTGGCCGCTCGCCGCATCCTTGCTCGCCCTGCTGGCCAGCCTGCTGATCGGTACCCGCCGGCGAGGCAGCGCGCGCAAGCCGCGGAACCCCCGCAGCACCGTTGCATTGAGCCTCCTGCTGCTGATCGATCTCGCCGCACATGCGCCGCGCACGGCAGCCGCAGGCGCAGGCGCCGAGAGCGGCGGTTCCCCGACTGCCGGCGGCGCCACGGCAGGTCTCGCGACTGCCGGCACCGCGAGCACAGGCACCGCGCCGCTCGACCCCAAGGCGCCGGTGCTCGAGTTCAACGCGGGCACCGCCGCGTATCGAGCGGGCCAGTTTCCGCAGGCGGCGCAGGCGTTCCAGCAATCGATCAATCATGCCCCGTCGAGCGATCCGCAACGCCTGGCCGATCAAGAGGACGCCTACTACAACCTCGGCAACACGCTGTATCGCGCCGGCCAGAAAACCGAAGACTCGGCGCCCCAGGACACCATTCAGCAATGGACCGACGCGGTCAAGGCCTACGAGACGGCACTGCAGTTGCGCGCCGATGACGCCGACAGCAAGTTCAANNCAGAATCAAGGGCAAGGGCAAGGTCAGGGCAACGGGCAAGGTCAGGGCAAGGGGCAAGGACAAGGACAAAATCAGCAGCAGAACGGCCAACCGCCCCAAGGACAACCACCGCAAGGGCAGCCGCCGCAAGGCCAACCGCCCCAGGGTCAGCCACCGCAGGGTCAGCCACCGCAAAATCAGCAGTCGCAGGGGCAGCCGCAGAACGCAAAAAATAACGATCAGAAGCAAGGTGCGCCACCGCCGCAGCCTAATCCCGGAACGAAAGGCGATCAGCCGCCGCAGAGCGCCGGTCAGCCGCCCACGCCCGCCAACGGCGAGCCGCAGCGCGGGGATGCGGCNNGCCGCGGACAACCAACATCTGCCGGGGCAGATGAGCCGCGAGGAAGCGCGTGAACTGCTCGATTCCGTGAAGGGGGACGAACGGCACGCGTTGGGCGCACCCATGGCACGCAGCGATGTCGACGACACTCCGGACAAGCCGATCAAGAACTGGTGAGATGTATGCACCTCTTCCGCCCTCACTGGCTGGCCGCGCTCACCGCATTGTTTCTCGCGGCGGCACCCGCGTTCGCCGTCGCACCGTTGGTCAACGCAACCCTCGAACCGCGGCAGATCTCCGTCGGCGAATCCGCGCAGCTCACCATCACCAGTTCGGGCACGGGCATGGAGCCGATCACGTTGCCGGACGTTCCGGGCCTGGAATTCAGGGTCGTGGGGCAATCGCGCCGAAACGAGATCATCCATGGCGCGACGCTCGCGACGACCTCCATCATCGTGCGCATCACCGCCGAGACCCCGGGAATATTCACCATCCCCGGCATCACGCCCAAGTCCCAGCCGCTGGTGCTGCGCGTGAATCCGGACAATGGCACTGGCGGTCCCACTCCCCCGGGC
>PLAH01000013.1 GCA_003134045.1 Gammaproteobacteria bacterium | reverse complement strand
GATCACCGATACGTCCAGGTCGCCGTAGAGCGGCATCGCCAGGGTGCGCGGAATCGGCGTGGCAGTCATTACCAGCACGTCCGGATGCAGGCCTTTCCGCACCAGCCCCAGCCGCTGCAGCACGCCGAAGCGATGCTGCTCGTCGACGATGACCAGCCCTAAGGCCTTGAACTCGACGCTTTCCTGAAACAAGGCATGGGTGCCGATCACCATGGGCGCGTGCCCCTCCCGGATGCCCTCGAGCACGGCGTTGCGCGCCTTGCCGGTCTGGCGGCTGGTCAGCACGGCGACCGGAATGCCGAGCGGCTCGAGCCAGCGGCGAAAATTCTGCGCATGCTGTTCCGCCAGCAGCTCGGTCGGGGCCATCAGCGCCGCCTGGAAGCCGGACTCGATGGCGCGCGCGGCGGCCAGCGCCGCGACCAGCGTCTTGCCGCATCCGACGTCTCCTTGAACGAGGCGCAGCATCGGCCTCGCGACGGCGAGGTCCGTGTCGATCTCGCGGAGCACTCGCGATTGCGCCCCCGTCAGGCGAAAGGGCAACGCGGCCAGCAGCCCGCGCCTCAGGGAATCGGCGCCGCCGAGCGCCCAGCCGGGCTCGCTCTGGATGCGTTGCCGCAGAAGCTTCAAGGACAGTTGATGGGCCAGCAACTCCTCGAACGCCAGGCGCCGTTGCGACGGATGGAGCCCTTCGAGCAACTGCTCGACCGGCGCATCCGCGGGCGGACGGTGCACGTAAATGAGCGCCTCGCGCAGGGCCGGCAGGCGCGAATCGGCGAGCACGCCGGCGGGAAGCCAGTCCTGCAGGTCCCCCGGACCGGTTTGATCCAGCGCCATGCCCACGAGCATGCGCAGCCGCCCCTGCGTGACGCCCTCGGTTGCGGGATAGATCGGCGTGAGGTGGTCCTCGGCCGACCGCGCCGCCGCCGAGTCGCACCGGCGGTACTCCGGGTGCACCATTTCCAGGCCCTGCGGTCCGCGCCGCGCCTCGCCGAAACAGCGGATGCGCACGCCGCGCGCCAGGCCGGTTTGCTGCTGCGCCGTGAAGTAGAAGAATCGCAGCGTCAGGAAACCCGAGCCGTCCGCGATCTTGCATAGCATCTGACGGCGGCCGCGAAACGCGACCTCGGTGAGCAATACCTCGCCCTCGACGGCGGCCCGCTGACCCGCAAGCAATTCCCCCAAGGGAACGATGCGAGTCCGGTCCTCGTAGCGCAATGGCAGCAGAAACAACAGATCCTGGGTGGTCTGCACGCCCAGCGCGCGCAAGCGTTCGGCAAGCGCATCGCCGACGCCGCGCAACACCGTGACCGGCTTGAGTTCGGTCACAACGCGACGATGCACTCCACTTCGACCTGCGCGCCGCGCGGCAACGAGGCCACGCCGACGGCGGCTCGCGCGGGGTACGGCTCGCGGAAATATTCGGCCATGACCTTGTTGACCAGCGCGAAATGCGACAGGTCGGTCAAGAAAACGGTGGCCTTGACCACGTCATCGAAGGTGGCTCCCGCCGCCACGACGATGGCTTTCAAGTTGTCGAACACCTGGCGCGTCTGCGCCTCGATGTCGCCGGACACCATCTCCTTGGTGCGCGGATCCAGCGGAATCTGGCCGGACACCCAGATGGTGTTGCCCACCCGCACGGCCTGGGAATACGTGCCGATCGCGGCGGGCGCGTCGGTGGTCGAGATGATCTGTTTGCTCATAGCCCTTCGTTCATGTGTCAAGCCAGCGTGCGAAACACCCGCTGCACGTCGGGCATGCGCCGGATGGTTCTGATGACCTGCGCCAGATGTTGGCGATCGCGCACCTGCAGCTGAATCCGCAGCCAGGAGTTGCTGACATCGCGTTCCTCCAGCTGTACTTGGTCGATGTTCGTCTCGGTCTCGGCAATGCTCGACGCCACCGCGGCCAGCACCCCGACGCGATTGTTGATCTCCAACTGGATCTCGGAAGTGAACAGCCGGCCGTGGGTTTCCTCCCAGGCGACCGACAGCCACTTCTCCGGCTGCTTGCGGTACTCGGCGAGATTACCGCAATTCTGCCGGTGGATCATCACGCCGCGGCCGGCGGAGAGGTAGGCCATGATGGGATCGTTGGGAATCGGAAAGCAGCAATGCGCGTACGTCACCAGCAACCCTTCGGTGCCGGCGATCATCAGGGGTCCGCTGCTGCCATGATTGTGCTGCGATTCGTCCTTCGCCGGTTGCAGCCGGCGCGCGACCAGCGGTGCGAGGCGCTCGCCCAGCCCGATTTTCTCGAAGAGCTCGTCGGCGTCCTTCAAGTTCAGCTCCTTGACGACCACGTCCAAGTCGGCCGGCGCGATCTTCTTGAGACTGAGAGAGAATTCCTCCAGCGCCGAGCCGAGCAGGCGCCTGCCCAGTTCCAAGGCTTCGCCGCGTTTCAGGTTCTTCAGGTATTGACGGATGGCCGCGCGCGCCTTGGCCGTCACCAGGAAGCCGGACCACGAGGGGTTGGGCGTTGCGCCTTTGGCGGTGATGATTTCGACGGTCTGGCCGTTGCGCAGCGGCGTGCGCAGCGGCACCAGGCGCCGATCGACTTTGGCGGCGACGCAACGATTGCCGATGTCGGTGTGGATCGCATAGGCAAAGTCCACCGCGGTCGCGCCGCTCGGCAAGCGCAGGATCTTGCCCTTGGGCGTGAACACGTAGACCTTGTCGGGGAACAGATCCACTTTGACGCTTTCCAGGAATTCCTCGGAACTTCCCCCTTCTTGGATCTGCACCAGCCCCGCCAGCCATTCGCGGGCGCGGTCGTGCTCGACGCCGCCGAACGAATCGCCGCCGGACTTGTATTTCCAATGCGCGGCGATGCCGGACTCGGCAACGCGATGCATCTGCTCGGAACGGATCTGAACCTCGATGGGCACGCCGTTCGGCCCGAACAAGGTGGTGTGCAGCGATTGATAGCCGTTGACGCGCGGAATCGCGATGTAGTCCTTGAAACGGCCGGGCATGGGCTTGTAGACGCTGTGCACCAGCCCCAATGCGCGATAACACGTGTCGGCGCTGTCGACGATGATGCGAAAGCCGTAGACGTCGACCATTTCATTGAGCGAGATGTGCTTCATCTGCATTTTTTTGTAAATGCTGTATAGATGCTTCTCGCGGCCGTCCACATCGCCGGTGATCGCGGCTTTCTTCAGCGTGGCCTTGAAGGTCTCGGCGATCTTGCCGATGAATTCTTTTTGATTGCCGCGCGCCCGCTTCAGCTCCCGCTCGAGGACCTTGTACCGATACGGATACAGCGCGCGGAACCCCAAGTCTTCGAGTTCCAGCTTGACCGCGTACAGCCCCAGCCGTTCGGCGATGGGCGCGTAGATCTCGAGGGTCTCGCGCGCCGTGCGGCGGCGCTTGATCGGCGGCATGGCCCCGAGCGTGCGCATGTTGTGCATGCGATCGGCGAGCTTGACCATGATGACGCGGATGTCGCGTACCATGGCGAGCAGCATTTTTCGAAAACTTTCGGCCTGCGCTTCCTGGCGGTTCTTGAACTGGATCTGGTCGAGTTTGCTGACGCCATCGACCAGTTCGGCCACCACCTGGCCGAACATCGAGGCGATCTCCGCCTTCGCCGTCGGCGTGTCTTCGATCACATCGTGCAGAATCGCCGCCACCAGCGTATCGGCGTCGAGCCGCAGGTCGGCCAGGATGTCCGCCACCGCGACGGGATGAGTGATGTAGGGTTCGCCGGAGACGCGCTTCTGGCCCTGATGCTTCTCCGCGCCGAACTCGTAGGCTTCCCGCACCCGCTCGACCTGGGCGGGCGACAGATACGCCTCGAGCTTATCTAAGAGTTGACTGATCCCGGTGGAGCGTCTTCCACCAGGTAGGAAACCGAGTATGGAAGACGCATAGTCCATCGTTACTCTGTCGGGGCGGGGGTCAGTCCCCTAAACCGAGCTGCGGGGCCCGGAAATCGGCGGGGATGTCGAGCTCGCTCGCCGGCGGCTGCGCCGGTTCCTCGGCCTCTTCGAGCATCTCGAGCGTGATGTTGCCGGCGGCAATCTCGCGCAGCGCCACCACGGTCGGCTTGTCGTTTTCCCACTCCACGGTGGCCTCCGCGCCGTTCGCCAGGCGGCGGGCGCGTTTGGCGGCCAGCAACACGAGGTTGAACAGGTTGGGTTCGTTCTGCAGGCAGTCTTCGACCGTAATACGCGCCATGGCAAATTTTCCATTCAAGGGGGTTGAAAGCATAGCAGAACCGGCTGCCCCTCGGCTAATTATGCGTGCTGCAACTCCGCGGCGAAGCGCGCCACTTCCGGCCTCCCCGCCTCGAGCGCGGCGCCGTCGTCGTGAACGATGGCCTGCAAATCGGCCAGCGCCTGGTCGAATCGGTCGTTTACCACGACGTAATCGAATTCCGTCCAATGCGTGAGATCCTCTGCCGCGTCGCGCAGGCGGCGCTCGATGACCGCGCCGGAATCGGTGCTGCGCGCTTTGAGGCGTTCCTCCAGCGCGCGGCGTGTCGGCGGCAGGATGAAAATGCTGTGCGCCGCCGGCAGGCGGGCCCGCACCTGGCGTGCGCCCTGCCAGTCGATCTCGAGCAGCAGCAGCTGTCCCTGCGCGAGGGCGGTCTGCACCGCCTCGAGCCCGGTGCCGTAGTAGTGATCGAATACCTGCGCGTGCTCGAGGAACTCCTGGCGTTCGACCATCTCTCGAAACCGTGTCTGCGTCACGAAATGATAGTCGCGGCCGTCGACCTCGTTCGGCCGGGGCTGGCGCGTGGTGTACGACACCGAGAAGCGCATTTCAGGTTCGCGCGCCATCAGCGCCTTGACCAAGCTGGTCTTGCCCGCACCCGAAGGCGCGGCAATCACATATAAACGGCCGGGCGGCGGCGAAGTATTCATCGAAACTTACTCTATGGTTAGCACTTGCTCGCGCGGAGCACGGGCAAGTCTCTGATTGTTAATGTACATTGGCATCGTCTGGTCTCGTTCGCTACGCGCCTAGCCACAGGCGCTCGGTGGAGCCTCGTTCTTTTGGCGTTTATCTCCGCCCAGTATACGATCTCGCGATGCTCCACACGTCTCACCGCGCGAACACTCGGGGGCCGTTCGAGAGCCGGCTCGCCGAAGCCAATGACCTCATAAGTACCACCGCGTTGCCCTCCCTCAGCGCGAGCGTGCTCGGCTCTATTGAGATTTCTCCGCCGCCGATGGTTGAGCAGAGCGTGATCGCCACCGTATTCTCCGACATGCACGCCGAGATCGCCGCACTCGAAGCCCACCGCGATAAGACCCGCGACATCAAGCAGGGCATAACGCGGCGGCTCCTCACCGGTCGCGTGCGAGTGGTGAAGGCCGCGGCCGAGGCGGCGGCATGATGGCGATCCGCCTCTTCATCAGCAGCGTGCAGAAGGAATTCGCCTCGGAGCGCGCCGCGCTGCGCGACTACCTGCGCGGCGACGCGCTGATGCGGCGGTTCTTCGAGGTGTTCCTGTTCGAGGACGTGCCGGCCGCTGACCAGCGTGCCGATGAGCTGTATATCGACGAGGTGCAACGCTGCGATATCTACGTGGGGTTGTTCGGCAACGACTACGGCTTCGAGGACACCGCGGGCGTGTCGCCCACCGAGCGTGAGTTCGACGCCGCCACCGCGGCGGGCAAGTACCGGCTGATCTATGTGAAAGGTACGGACGATGCTGCACGGCACGCGAAAATGCGCGCACTCATCGGCAGGGCGCAAGGCGAACTGATCCGCAAGCGATTCGGTACGCCGACTGAATTGCTCGCGGGGCTCTATGCGGCGCTGGTCGAGTACCTGGAACGCAAGGAGTTGATTCGCAACGGACCGTTCGACGCCGCCCCGAATCCGAAAGCGACCCTGGACGACCTCGACCCGGAAAAAATGGCGTGGTTCATCGGCGTGGCGCGCGGCACTCGCCGCTTCCCGCTCGCGGACGACGCCGCGCCCGGCGACTTGCTGCGCCATCTGAATCTGGGCGACCGCACCCGGCCGACGAACGCGGCGCTGTTGCTCTTCGCCCGGCAGCCCCAGCGCTTTCTGATCGCGTCCGAGATCAAGTGCGCGCATTTCCATGGTACCGAAGTTGCCAAGCCCATTCCGTCTTACCAGGTCTACAAAGGGACCGTGTTCGATCTCGTCGACCAGGCCATCGACTTTGTGTTGAGCAAGATCGCGCTGTCGGTGGGTACCCGCGAGGCGGGACCCCAGGTGCCGGTTCGGTATGAGATTCCGAAGGAGGTGGTCGCGGAGGCGATCGTCAATGCCGTCGCCCATCGGGACTACACGAGCCATGGCAGCGTGCAGGTGATGCTGTTCGCCGATCGACTGGAAGTGTGGAACCCCGGCGGTCTGCCGCCGTCCCTGACGCTGGCCGATCTGCGCGAGCCGCACGGTTCGGTGCCGGAGAATCCCCTGTTGGCCGAACCGATGTATCTGGCCGGCTACATCGAGCGCATGGGTACGGGCACGCGCGACATGATCCGGCGCTGCGTTGAGGCCGGATTGCCGGAACCGGAGTTCAGGGTGTCGGACGGGTTCGTGATCGTCATTCGACGCCCGGCGGGGGTCGGGGCGGCTGCCCCGGAAGTCACCCCGGAAGTCACCCCGGAAGTCACCCCGGAAGTCAGGCTGGCACTGGTCGTCCAGGGTGCCATGAGTCGGCGCGAACTGCAGCAGATCTTGAATCTACGGGACGACGAGCATTTCCGCGTCGCGTATCTATTGCCAGCACTGGACGCCGGGTTGATCAAAATGACCCTCCCGGATAAGCCGACGAGTCGCTTGCAAAAATACCGCCTGACGGCCAGAGGACGCGCCGTCGTCGCCGCGCTCAAAACCGGAAATTCGCCATGAACTGGCCAAGGAGTCGCCAAATACGCCAAGGCGACGATCACCCCGGTGCCGTCGGCAAACGCGAGATCCTGACGCAGCAGCGCGCGATCGCGTTCTTCGAGGCGCTGGGCTACTCGATCGAGTAAACGGTCGACAGACAAGACGGTCAAGCCGGCAGGACGGAGCAACGTGCGTTATTGGTGGGTCAATCAGAACCGGACCTTCCGTCAGGAGATCGACGGCGGCTATCTGTGGTCGCCGAAGCGCAACAAGAACGGCAACCGTAATCCCTTCTACGAATTCATGCGGGAGGTCGCTCCCGGAGATATCGTGTTCTCCTTCTGCGGCACACGCATCGCGGCGCTCGGCATCGTCAGCGGCTATTGCCGGGAGAGCCCGAAGCCGGAGGAATTCGGCGCGGCCGGTACGAACTGGAGCCAGATCGGCTGGCGGGTCGGTGTCCGCTGGCTGCGGCTCGCCAACGCCATCCGTCCCAAGGATCACATTGCCCGGCTGCGACCGGAACTGGCGAGCAAGTACGCCCCGCTGACTCCGGAGGGCAACGGCCTGCAAAGCGTTTATCTCACGCAAGTCAGCGCGGGGCTCGCTTCGGCGCTCTTTGCGTTGATCGGCAAGGAGGCTTCAAGCGTGGCCGACGTCGGTCATGAGATCATCAAGATTGAGCGCGACTCGCCCGCACCTGAACGGGACATCGAGGAATGGGAGCGACGGGTCGAGGTCGCGATCGTCGCCGACGCGGCGATCCGGGAGACTGAGAGAGCTGCACTCGTCCAGGCGCGCCGGGGTCAGGGTCTGTTCCGCGACAATGTGCGCTCTGTCGAGCGGGCCTGCCGCATCACCAAGGTCGAGCGCATGGAGCACCTGATCGCGAGCCATGTCCAGCCCTGGCGTGACAGCAGCAATGAGCAGCGGCTCGACGGCGAGAATGGGTTGCTGCTGACGCCGACGGTGGACCATCTGTTCGACAAGGGCTTCATTTCCTTTGAGGACTCCGGACAGCTGATCGTGTCGCCGGTTGCCGATTCGAGATCCCTGAAGCGCATGGGCATCGACACCGAGCATCGCGTGAACGTCGGTGGCTTCTCAGAAGGCCAGCGGGGCTACCTCGAGTTCCACCGCGAGAACGTGCTGCGCATGGCGCGCGGTGTCGGCGGGCGATAGGCGCGCTCCCGCATCGAAGCGGTTCAAGTCAAGCCGGCGCGATGGTGTTCGATACGGCTCGCGAGCCAGAGCTGAAGGCGTCTTTGGCGGAAGTCGCCGGAAGACGCTGGAAGTCACTCGATGTTCTGCACTTGCTCGCGCATCTGTTCGATCAGGACTTTCATGTCGACGGCCGCGCGGGTGGTCTCGATGTCCTGGGACTTCGAGGACAAGGTGTTGGCTTCGCGATTCAGTTCCTGCATCAGGAAATCGAGGCGCCGGCCCGCGGGTTCCTGGCCGCCGAAGGTCTTGCGGATCTCCGTGACGTGGCCGCGCAGACGGTCGATTTCCTCGTCCACGTCCTGCTTCTGCGCGAGCATGGCGAGTTCCTGTTCGAGGCGATCGTGATCGACCTCGCTGACCAGCGCGGCGATGCGTTCGAGCATTTTGGCGCGCGCGCGGGCCCGCACTTCCGGCAGCCGTTCCTCGACTTTGGCGGACAACTCCGCCAATCCCGCGCAGCGCTGCTCCAGGGCGTCGCGCAGTCGGCCGCCCTCGCTGTCGCGAAAGCGGGTGAGCTCCGCGAGGGCATCGGCCAGCAACCGGTGCGCGGCGTCGATCATCGGGGCCGCATCGCGGGTGTCGTCTCGCACCACGCCCGGCCAGCGCAGCAGGTCCATCACATCGATGCGTGCCGCGAGTCCTAAGTCCGCCGCGATCTGCTGCGCGCGCAGCGTCAGCGAGCCCAACAGATCGGCATCGACTTCGAGCGAATTGGTGGCCGCGGCGGGCCGAAAATGCAGCGAGCAATCGACCTTGCCCCGGCGCACGGCGCCGGCGATGGTCTGGCGAAAATCCGCCTCGGCGGCGCGAAATTCCTCGGGCAGGCGGCAGCCGACCTCCATGAAGCGATGGTTGACCGTCTTCAGTTCCCATGCCAGCAATCCCCAGGGAAACTGCCGCTCGCGCCGCGCAAAGCCGGTCATGCTACGAATCATAGGGGTCTGCACCAAAATCGGCCATAATCGGCTCTCGGGTCTATCGGAATCCTAGGAGCAATCATTGCAGATCGAGACCGCGGACGTGAGCCTGATCGGCCATCGCGAGGAAAATCAGGACCGGGTCGCGGTGGCGGCGGCCGAGCAATCCGTGCTCCTGGTCGTCATCGACGGCATGGGCGGTCACGCCGAAGGGGCGCGCGCCGCCGAAACCGCTCTGGCCACGATGCTGGAGGCTTTCTGGCAGACACCGCATCCGATATTCGATCCACTCGGATTCCTGCATCTGTCGCTGGGGCGCGCGCACGAGGAAGTCGTCAAATTGGGCGTAGGTCTAGGCGTGGAAGCCCGGCCGCGCGCGACCTGCGCGGTGTGCTTGGTGCAGGACGCCGCGGCCTATTGGGCGCACGTCGGCGACAGCCGCGTCTATCAGCTGCGCCAGTCGCAAGTCCTGGAGCGCACGCGCGATCACAGCCATGTCGAGGTGCTGCTGCGCGAGGGCCTCATCACCGAGGCCGAAGTTCACGGCCATCCCATGCGCAATTATGTCGAATGCTGTCTGGGCGGCGACGCGGCGCTGCCGGAGATGAGCATTTCGACGCGGCGGCGCCTCAAATCGGGCGATGTCCTGTTATTGTGTACGGACGGCCTGTGGGCCAACCTCAAAGATCAAGATTTCGTGCGCTTCGCGCAGACGGCGGGTAAACCTTTGCGTGATTCATTGACCGATCTCGGCACCCAAGCGGTGGCGGCTTCCGCGCCCTATAGCGATAACACGAGCGCTGCCGCGTTGCGCTGGCGAGCGGTATGAGCATACGGCCGAGCGGTCGGGCGCCCGACGAATTGCGGGCGGTTTCCTTCGAGCGCGGCTTTACCAAGCACGCGGAAGGATCGGTATTGGTGTCGTTCGGCGCGACGCGTGTGCTGTGCACCGCGAGCGTCGAGGACGGCGTGCCGTCGTTTCTGCGTGGCCAGGCGCAAGGCTGGGTGACCGCCGAGTACGGCATGCTGCCGCGCGCCACTCACACGCGCTCGGGGCGCGAGGCGGCGCGCGGCAAGCAGACGGGACGGACCCAGGAGATACAGCGTTTGATCGGCCGCGCGCTGCGCGCCGTCTTGGATTTGAAGGGCCTGGGCGAGCGCACGGTGACCATCGACTGCGACGTGCTGCAGGCCGACGGCGGCACGCGCA